>NZ_SDKL01000026.1:0-8295 GCF_004123125.1 Geobacillus sp. PK12 | reverse complement strand
TGGTGCGGCTGGCTTGGAAGGCGGATCAGCCGATGACACCGGAACATCTCCAGTGCGTCTGGAGCACCGACCGGGAGCTCGGGGACGAAGACATCTTGCGTTACTACGCCCAGCGCTGGACGATCGAGTGCTTTTTCCGGCAGGCGAAAGATCAACTGAAGCTGGATGGATACCGCGTTCGCCACATTCGGGCGGTGAAACGGTATTGGGCGGTGGTGCTGTTGGCCTGCGTGTACAGCATCGCCGAATCCCGACAAAACCTCTCCACCGGGCTGGAGCTTCTTCGGTCGCGGAAAGACCACAGCGTCGTCGAGTTCATTTATGACGCTGCAAAGCAAGATATTCCCATTGATGTGATCAAAAAACAGCTCCGTATCGCGTAAGGGGTACCCTGTTTGTCTCTCTAACCATGGAAATTATTGTAATGAAAAATGCTCATCTACAGTTCATTATTAAAACAAGCCATTGACCATGCTGAACATCATTAAGGAGGCAATTTTATCGTGCATCATCACCACCATCATTCTCACGACCACCATGGTCATCACCATCACCACGGACACCATCACCACGACCACGGCAGAGAAGGTAATAAAAAAGGGCTTACGATTGCCCTTCTCATTACCGCTGGAATTATGTTATTAGAGTTTTTTGGAGGTTTAATCACAAACAGCCTAGCCCTTCTTTCTGACTCTGGTCATATGCTTAGTGATGCCAGTTCACTTGTTCTTAGCTTAGTTGCAATTTGGTTTGCCACCAAACCAGCTTCCCCAAATAAAACGTATGGCTTTTATCGTTTTGAAATTTTAGCCGCTTTATTTAATGGAGTTACCTTGTTTGTTATCGCTGGGTTTATCGTATGGGAGGCTATTCAGCGTTTTTACAACCCACCAACCGTAGCTAGCGGCTCTATGATGCTGATTGCGTCCATTGGACTTTTTGCCAATCTTTTAAGTGCCTGGGCGTTAATGAAAAAAGGGGATGTAAAAAATAATGTCAATCTGCGTAGTGCCTATCTTCATGTGATCGGTGACGCTTTGGGTTCCGTAGGTGCTATCATCGCTGGGCTTGTCATGTGGCTCTTTAGTTGGTATGTCGCTGACCCCATTATTTCCATTTTGGTTGCCTTATTAATCTTGAAAGGCGCTTGGGGAGTGATTAAACATACGGTTCACATTTTGATGGAAGGAACGCCAATTACCATTGACCAAAATGAAGTGAAAAAAGCCTTAGAAAGTATTGAAGGAGTGATTAACGTTCACGACCTTCATATTTGGACAATTACTTCAGGGTTAGACTCATTAAGTTGCCATATTTTGATTGAAGATCATCAAGACAGCCAAAAGGTTTTACAAGAAGCGATCCATTTTATTGAGGACCACTTTAAAATTCAGCATGCAACCATTCAAATTGAAACCTCTCAAATCCATCACGGGGAAATGAAAGTTTAATCCTTTTCAGAAGAGAGGTGATAAAATGCAACACATCGTTGATGTTCTGGTTATCGGTGCTAGTCAGGCAGGACTAGCGATGGGATATTATCTGAAACAAAATAATATATTGTTTGCCATTGTTGGCAAGGAAAATCGAATCGGAGATGTTTGGAGAAACCGATATGATTCCTTAGTTCTTTTTACTCCTCGCTGGTTCAGTTCTTTGCCAGGAATGGCTTTAAAGGGTGACCCGAACGGATATCCAACCAAGGATGAAATTGCCGATTATTTAGAGGATTATGCTCAAAAATTTGAATTACCTATTCATCTGAACACAGAAGTCATTTCCCTTCAAAAAGAAGATGAGATTTTTAAAGTTACAACCAATAATGGTAATTATGTGGCAGAGAAAGTGGTTGTAGCAACGGGTCCTTTCCAAAAGCCATACATTCCACCATTTGCAGAAAGCTTATCCGATAAAGTGTATCAAGTGCATACATCCCGTTATTTGAATCCATCTCAATTACAAGAAGGCTCTGTTTTGGTAGTCGGTGCGGGAAATTCAGGGGCACAAATTGCTGTTGAATTGTCCGAAGACAGAGAAGTTTATTTATCTGTAGGTCATAAAATGAAGTTCTTTCCACTTGAAATAATGGGTAAAAGTATTTTCTGGTGGTTTAAAAAATTAGGTTTATTAAATGTCCATATCAACAGCTCGTTAGGTCAGTTTATCAGTAAGCAAAGTGACCCTATTTTCGGTAAAGAACTGAAACATTTAATACAAGAAGGCAAAATTAAAATTAAACCCAGAACAGAAAGTATTTTAGGAGATGTTATTTCTTTTGCAGATAACAGTCAAATTCAAGTTCAAAATGTCATTTGGGCAACTGGATTTTATTCTGATTACAGTTGGATTCAAATTCCGAATGTTTTAGACCATAGAGGAAAGCCCATTCACCAAAGAGGGGTAACTTCTGTGAAAGGATTGTACTTCTTGGGATTGCCGTGGCAGTATCGAAGGGGATCTGCTCTTATTGGAGGAGTGGGTGCCGATGCAGAGTATTTGATAAATGATATTTTAAACCATTGAAGGTGCTTGCAATGTTGTGGTTAGAACTTTTTATAGCCCTTCTAAGCTTAGCGTAAGTGGGAGAGTATTCATTCAAACATAAGCTTCAAATATCATTAAATGGTTTGAACAAGGTCAGTACCTTGTTCAATATTTTAGCGATCTTAAACTAACAAACGATAAAAGTTTCCATTGACTAAAAAAGTTTCTGATGTACAATTTATTTAGGCAACATTTTCTTTGCTCTTACATATATCTAATTCTAAGTTGTAGGAGCAAATTTTTTTACCCCAAAAGTTTCCTTAATGCAAAATATTTAGCGAAAACCAATCATGAGGTGATCATCATGAGTGAAAATAAAAAAAAACTGCCGTTAGTCGTTGAGGAAGGTTGGAGAAAGAAACGGACACAACCAACATTGCCCGAAGTATATAGAAGTTTGCGTATACCAAAAACGGGTTCTTGGATGAAAAAGTTTCTTGCGTTTGCTGGACCAGGATACTTAGTTGCCGTGGGGTATATGGACCCGGGAAACTGGGCGACTGATATCGCAGGAGGTTCCCAGTTCGGATACACGTTGCTTTCCGTTATTTTGCTTTCCAATTTAATGGCAATATTGCTTCAAGCATTGGCTGGCAAGTTGGGAATTGTAACGGGAAGGGATTTAGCCCAAGCTTGTCGCGACCATTACAGCAAGCCTGTAGCAATGATCTTATGGGTTTTATGCGAGTTGGCAATCGCAGCTTGTGATCTAGCCGAAGTGATCGGTTCGGCAATCGCTTTGAAATTGTTGTTTGGCATTCCGTTAATATATGGAGTGATTATTACAGCTCTGGATGTACTGGTCGTATTGCTATTACAGAATAAAGGGTTTCGTTATATTGAAACGTTGGTAATTGTTTTAATTCTAACCATTGGTGCTTGCTTTGTGACTGAAATCTTTCTTTCTAAGCCAGATGTAGGTGGCATATTGAAGGGATTTGTTCCAAGCCCAGAGATTATTAACAATCCATCCATGCTCTATATTGCAATCGGTATTTTAGGTGCAACCGTAATGCCTCATAATCTTTATCTGCATTCTTCCATTGTGCAGACACGTCAATACGAACAAACCAGCTCGGGTAAACGACAAGCGATCAAATATGCCACTTGGGATTCAACCATTGCACTCTTTTTCGCTTTATTTATTAATGCATCTATCCTTATTGTTTCTGCTGCTACATTCCATAAAGCAGGAATGAAAGATGTTGCGGAGATTGAAGATGCTTATCACTTGCTTGCTCCACTGCTTGGAACAACACTTGGAAGTATTTTATTTGGAGTTGCTTTGTTGGCTTCTGGTCAAAACTCCACATTAACAGGAACCTTAGCTGGTCAAATTGTGATGGAAGGTTTTCTAAACATTCGCCTTCCTGCTTGGTTAAGAAGGCTGATCACTCGATTGATTGCCATTGTCCCAGCCGTTGTTGTAACTGCTCTTTATGGCGAAAGCGGAACGGCTCAATTACTTATTTTGAGCCAAGTTATTCTTTCTTTACAGCTCTCTTTCGCGGTAGTGCCTCTCGTTCAATTCACTAGCGATAAAAAGAAAATGGGCGAGTTCGCAAATCCATTATGGTTGAAAGTTCTTGCTTGGATGGTAGCGATGGTGATTATCAGCTTAAACGCATATTTATTGTTCCAAACATTCTTTGGTTAAGAAATAGTAAACCTCATTATCTTTTTGCGGATAATGAGGTTTATTGTTTTTAGCTAATAGAATTTTTTGATGTAGCTAATTAAATGAAATGCCTGGTAAATATTAGGTTGATTTTTTACATCCAATTCTTTTTTGTTTTTCATTCAAATAAATGTTTGAATAATAAAAGAAATGAGGTATAATATATTCAAACGGAAATTTGAATATGAAAGGGGGATAATGAATGAGTAAGAAAGATACATGTGAAATTTATTGTTATGACGAAGAAAAAGTCAATCGAATACAAGGGGAATTGCAAAAAGAAGATATATCCAGTGTTGTCCTGTTGTTTAAAGCACTGGCAGATGAAAATAGGGCAAAAATTGCCTATTCACTTTGCCAAGATGAAGAGTTATGTGTATGTGATATTGCCAATATCATTGGGGCTTCTGTTGCAACCACTTCCCATCATTTACGGACTCTTTATAAACAAGGGATTGTAAAGTATCGAAAAGAAGGAAAGCTAGCATTTTATTCGCTGGATGATGACCATATTAAGCAGTTAATCATGATTGCGTTAGCACATGATAAAGAGGTGAAAGTCCGTGTCTGAACAACAAGCAAAATTATCTAAATCAGAAGCGAAAACCTACCGTGTTCAAGGATTTACTTGTGCAAACTGTGCGGCAAAGTTTGAAAATAATGTAAAATCATTGCCAGGTGTTCAAGATGCTAAAGTAAACTTTGGAGCATCTAAAATTACCGTTTGGGGTACAACAACCATCGAAGAATTAGAAAAAGCAGGAGCTTTTGAAAACTTAAAGGTTCGGGAAGATAAAGAAAAAGCAGTCAAGCGTGAACCTTTTTGGAAGCAAAAAGAGAACATTAAAGTGTATATTTCCGCCGTTTTGCTTGTGATCAGTTGGTTTTTAGGGAAGCAATACGGAGAAGAGCATATCTTTGCGACAATTGGATATGCTGCAGCAATTTTAATCGGTGGATATTCGTTATTTATAAAAGGTTTCAAAAACCTAGTTCGATTGAATTTTGATATGAATACGCTGATGACAGTGGCGATTTTAGGAGCTGCAGCGATTGGTGAATGGGGAGAAGGTGCAACGGTTGTTATTCTATTCGCCATTAGCGAAGCCTTAGAGCGTTATTCCATGGATAAAGCTCGTCAATCCATTGAATCGTTGATGGATATTGCTCCAAAAGAAGCATTAATTCGTCGCGGAAATGAAGAAATGATGGTCCCTGTTGACGATATTCAAGTCGGAGATATTATGATCGTAAAGCCTGGTCAGAAATTAGCGATGGATGGAATCGTCATCAAGGGTACATCTACGCTAAATCAGGCTGCCATTACGGGAGAAAGTGTTCCAGTAACCAAAACAGTCGGTGATGAAGTCTTTGCAGGAACATTGAATGAAGAAGGGTTATTGGAAGTAAAAGTTACAAAACGAGTGGAAGATACAACTCTTTCGAAAATCATCCATTTAGTGGAAGAAGCTCAAGCAGAACGAGCACCTTCTCAAGCGTTTGTAGATCGTTTTGCCAAATACTATACACCAGCCATTATCATTTTTGCTCTTTTACTAGCCGTTATTCCTCCATTATTTATGGGTGCTGATTGGAGCGAATGGATTTATCGAGGTCTAGCTGTATTAGTGGTTGGTTGTCCGTGTGCGTTGGTTATTTCCACGCCTGTTTCGATTGTAACTGCCATTGGAAATGCAGCGAAAAACGGTGTGTTAATTAAAGGTGGTATTTATTTAGAGGAAGCAGGAAACTTAAAAGTGATTGCTTTTGATAAAACAGGAACATTAACAAAAGGTATTCCTTCCGTCACCGATGTAGTCACTTATAATGGCAATGAAAATGAACTAATGACCATTACAGCAGCCATTGAAAAAGGCTCACAACATCCACTTGCTTCCGCCATTATAAGAAAAGCAGAAGAAGATGGATTGAATTTTAATGATGTATCGGTTGAAGAATTCCAATCCATTACAGGTAAAGGGGTCAAAGCCAAAGTAAATAACGCAATGTATTATGTCGGAAGTCCAGGTCTTTTTGAAGAACTTCTTCCAAATGGCATCCAATCAGAAATAAAAGAACAAATTACAACCCTTCAAATACAAGGGAAAACGGTCATGGCATTAGGAACGGAAAAAGAAATTCTGGCGTTAATTGCCGTGGCAGACGAAATAAGAGAATCATCCAAAGAGGTTATTCGAAAACTTCATCAAGTCGGTATTGAAAAAACGGTGATGCTGACGGGAGATAACCAAAGAACAGCCGAAGCCATCGGAAAACAAGTCGGTGTTTCCGATATTAAAGCCGATTTACTTCCAGAAGATAAACTGAATTTCATCAAAGAGCTTCGCGACAAGTATCGAAGTGTTGCGATGGTTGGAGATGGTGTGAACGATGCACCAGCTCTTGCAGCTTCAACCGTTGGTGTGGCAATGGGTGGTGCTGGAACCGATACAGCCCTTGAAACAGCCGATATTGCTTTAATGTCTGATGATTTAAGTAAATTGCCATATACGATTAAATTGAGCCGCAAGGCTTTAGCAATTATTAAGCAAAACATTACCTTCTCTTTGGGCATTAAGGTGCTGGCGTTATTGTTAATTGTACCTGGTTGGTTAACGTTATGGTTAGCGATATTTGCGGATATGGGAGCAACATTAATCGTAACATTAAACAGCATGCGATTGCTAAATGTGAAAGAATAATGCAATAGTTGAAGAAGACACACAAAAAGACCGAATTTATTTCGGTCTTTTTGTGTGGTTTAAAAATCAACATTGAAATTTAACAAAGCCCTGATTAAAAACAGTCAAAACTAACAAAACAAATGACCTAAATTTTAGAGATCTTAATTAATTAAATGGGATTTTAATAAAAATGCTTGGCGCTTAAAGCCAAGCATTTCTTATTTTCCTAAAATTACTTAGGTAATGTCATAGGTATAACATTACCAACATATTTTTATTTTAAATAATTTTGAGCGGGGGAGAAGGAGATGGAAGTATATAATGTTCACCAAGCACTAAAAATACTTCAGGAATATTACATTACTGACTCAATTCAAATGGTTACTCGTTGGATCAGAGAAGGAAAGATTAAAGCAGAACGTTCGGCAAATCGAAAGGAGGGTTGGCGAATTTATCACGATGATTTATTCGAGTTTATTGAAGAACAGAGACCAGGTTTGCCTGAAGTAATGGGAGTTTATGAATGGTATGTAGAAAACTCTTTTTCAATGTTGGCGAATGACCATCGTGAAAAGCATAATAAATTGGATTCTGAAGAAGTTAAAGGTGATAGCACTCACTCGGAAGAATTAATGAAACAGCTCATGGAGGAGAAGAATCAATTAGAAAATCAACTCATTAATATGCAGGATGAGTTGAACTTGGTTTACGAGCAAATCACTGAATTAACGGTTAAAGTTCAAAAACTGGAAGAAGAAAATGCTTTTTTAATCGGTTTATATGAGCAAATGGATGAGATGTATCAAGAATTAGAAAAGAAAAATCAACAAGAAAGTAGTAATGAAACACCAAAAACAATGGAACGCAAATTAAAGAAAGAGATGTCTATTGAAGATTTTAAAATGATTTTCGAAAAAGTGATCAAGGGATACAAAAGTGAAACAATAAACTACATACAGCAAGAAAATAAACTAATCAACGAAATATATACGTTGTTTTTCAATGAAGATGGAGAGTTAAAAAACGAGGTTATTGATGATGGAGAATATATTTGTCCATTGACTAAGAAGAAGTATAAAAAAAATTTAAGATCCATGCTTAAAAACGCGATCCGAACCAAATTAGAACAAATCCTGAATTCAGTTGACGAAACAGTGTTAGCTAACGACTCGAGTCGTTAGTCTTTTTTACTTATCAAATAAATAAGGATTTGAAATGGAGTTAACAAACGAACCGAAACAAATAAAAGAAATTTATGACGAGGAGGAGAATCTCTCGTTCTGAAGAATAACAACAAATGGAGACGAGATAAGGCAAGTTTACTTCCGAATTTCACACTTTCGTTCACGAGTGTTGATTATCCAAAATTATACATATGCCTTCCATAAA
>NZ_SDKL01000025.1:0-11577 GCF_004123125.1 Geobacillus sp. PK12 | reverse complement strand
AGGGATGAGAGGCCGAAAGCGCTTACGATATGAATTCCTGAAAATGGTTCGCTAACTAGTGATTGACAACGCACGAAGAGAAAAAAAAAAATGTTCTCCACAAAGTCTTGACTGACTCTCGGATAAAAAAGATGTTGACACGCTTCGACAGACAATGATACAATCACATTCGTAGTCAATTGAATAGGCGATTGTTGCGCTCTTATCAAGAGAGGTGGAGGGATGTGCCCAATGAAGCCCGGCAACCGTCAGCGCATGTGCTGAAATGGTGCCAATTCACACAAAGCGGCCTGCTTTGAGAGATAAGAGACGGAATGGTGCACAATACCTTTCTGTTCTCTGCGGGCAGAAAGGTTTTCTTTTTGCGCTCTGCCGCTTGGGGAGGAAGGTGAAACGATGATTACACTCGAACAAGTGACGAAAATCTATCAAGCGGCCAACGGTTCGGTCACGGCAGTCGACAATGTGTCGCTTGAGATTCGCGAAGGAGAAATTTTCGGCATTATCGGCTACAGCGGCGCTGGGAAAAGCACGCTCATCCGCTTGCTCAATGGGCTCGAGAAGCCGACGAGCGGCCGGGTGGTCGTCGCCGGGCGCGATATGACGCGCGTGAAAGGGCGGGAGCTGCGCAAGGCGCGCCAAGAAATCGGGATGATTTTCCAGCATTTCAACTTGCTTTGGTCTCGCACAGTCAGGGAAAACATTGCCTTTCCGCTTGAAATTGCCGGCGTCCCGAAAGAGGAGCGGAACAAGCGGGTGGATGAATTGATCGAGCTTGTCGGCCTTTCCGGGCGCGAGGATGCCTACCCGTCGCAGCTGAGCGGCGGGCAAAAGCAGCGGGTCGGCATCGCCCGGGCGCTCGCCAACAACCCGAAAGTCTTGCTGTGCGACGAGGCGACATCGGCGTTGGACCCGCAGACGACCGATGCGATTTTGGACTTGCTCGTTGACATCAACAAGCGTCTCGGGCTGACGATTGTGCTGATCACCCATGAAATGCACGTCATCCGCAAAATTTGCGACCGCGTTGCGGTGATGGAAAGCGGCCGAATCGTCGAGCAAGGCGAAGTGCTGCATGTGTTCCGCAACCCGCAGCAACCGATTACGAAACGGTTCGTCAAGCAGCTGATCGAGCCTGAGGAGACGGAAGAGGCGATTTCCCATTTGTTTGGCCAATACCCGAGCGGGCTGATCGCGCAGCTGACGTTCGTCGGCGCGGCAGCCGGAAAGCCGCTCATCACCGAAGTGGTGCGTCAGTTTGCCGTCGATGTCAACATTTTGCAAGGGAAAATTTCGCAAACCCATCAAGGCGCCTATGGGGTGCTGTTCGTGCACCTCGACGGGGCGAGGGATGAAATCGACCGGGCGCTTGACTATATTCAACGCCAGCAGGTGGCGGTGGAGGTGATTCACGATGCTCGCTAACCTCCTGCCGAACGTGCAATGGGAGACGATGTGGGCGGCGACGGTCGAGACGCTGTATATGACGGGAGTGGCGGTGGCGGCCACTTTCGTCCTCGGAATCGTTCTTGGCTTGCTTCTATTTTTGACAGCGAAGGGCAACCTATGGGAAAACCGGTTTGTCAATACCGTGATTGCGGCGTTTGTGAACATTTTCCGCTCTATTCCGTTTATTATTTTGATCATTTTGCTCATTCCGTTTACCACCTGGCTCGTCGGGACGATGCTTGGCGCCAATGCGGCGCTGCCGGCTTTGGTCATTGGGGCCGCGCCGTTTTACGCCCGCATGGTGGAGATCGCCCTTCGCGAAATCGACAAAGGCGTCATCGAAGCAGCCCAAGCGATGGGCGCCTCAACGTGGACGATCATTTGGAAAGTGCTCTTGCCTGAATCGCTTCCAGCGCTCGTCTCCGGCATTACGGTGACGGCGGTGTCGCTCGTCAGCTATACGGCGATGGCTGGAGCCATCGGCGCCGGCGGGCTTGGGGACTTGGCGTATTTGGAAGGATTCCAGCGCAACCATAACGATGTGACGTTTGTCGCGACCGTGTTGGTGCTCGTCATTGTCTTTGTCATTCAGTTGATCGGTGACTTTGTCACTTCAAAAATCGATAAACGATAAAGGAGGAAGAAGTCGATGAAAAAATGGCTTGGTGCGCTCCTTGCCGCCGCTCTCGTCTTCGCCTTGGCAGCATGCGGAAGCAACAATCACGACAACGCGGAAGGCGGCAAAGACGGCAAATTGGTGAAGTTGAAAGTCGGTGCGTCGAACGTGCCGCATGCGGAAATTTTGGAAAAAGCGAAACCGATTTTGAAGAAAAAAGGCATCGACTTGGAGATCATTACGTTCCAAGATTACATCTTGCCGAACAAAGCGCTGGCGGAGAAGCAAATCGACGCCAACTATTTCCAACACATTCCGTATTTGGAATCGCAAAAGAAAGAGTACGGCTATGATTTCGTCAACGCCGGCGGCATTCATATCGAGCCGATCGGCTTATACTCGAAAAAATACAAAAGCATTGAAGAACTGCCGGACGGCGCGACGATCATCATGAGCAACTCGGTCGCCGACCATGGCCGCATTTTATCGATGCTGCAAGAAAAGGGGCTCATTAAGCTGAAACCGGGCATCGATAAAACGAAAGCGACGGTCAACGACATCGTCGAAAACCCGAAACATTTGAAATTTAAAGCGGACGTCGATGCTGGACTTCTGCCGCAAATTTACAAAAACGGCGAAGGCGATGCGGTTTTGATCAACGCCAACTATGCGCTTGACGCCGGTTTGGACCCGGCGAAAGACCCGATCGCCGTGGAGTCGCCGAAAAACAATCCGTATGTGAACATTGTGGCGGTGCGCAAAGGCGATGAAAACCGAAAAGAAATCAAAACGCTTGTCGAAGTGCTGCAATCGAAAGAAATTCAAGATTTCATCAAAGAAAAATACCACGGCGCCGTCATTCCAGCGGCGGAAAACAACCAATAACGGGAGCATTTCGCTTCCGTTTCTTTTTTTGTCTCCAAAAAGCCGCTCCCCTTAAACGAAACGAAAGCGGCAAAGGTTAAAACGATTCTGAATCCGAGGGCGCCGCGGCCGACCTGCTTCATCGGCCGTTCAAACGCGCCAGTACGGCGGCGAGCATAACGATGATGACGCAGTTTTGCAGGACGATCACCGCCGTTAAGCTGAAGGCGCCGTCTCCTTGTTCACCGAGGGTGTTGCCGATGATGATCCACGCCAAAAACGAAGCGAAAGCGGCGGTTAAGGCAAAGACAACCCAACGAATCAATGGCATTCCCCCCTTTCCTATGATGATGGAAGTGGAACAGAACCGTTCGTTTTCATCATGACATTCCGTCGATGTTGGCGAAACGGTGGTGTTTCCACAAGCTTTTAATACCATTCGTTGTTTAATATCGTTTTCCTTCATCCATACTAACAGCGGATAAGCAAAATAAGGAGGACAACGATCATGAACAACGAAACACATGCATCGGTCGAATCCGCGCTTCATCGCTACAAAGAGGGAATTGGGGCGTTCACCAAAAAACTTCCGAATGTGGCCGAGCGGTTTAACGCGTTTACGGAAGCGTGCTTTGCCGAGGGAGCGCTGTCAAAAAAAGAAAAACAATTGATTGCCCTCGGCATCAGCTTGGCGGCGCAAGACGAGTATTGCACGATTTACCATACGAAAGGATGCCTTGACGAAGGAGTGTCGGAACGGGAAATTTTGGAAGTATGCGCGGTGGCGGCCGCGTTTGGCGGCGGGGCGGCGATGAGCCAGGCGGTGACGCTCGTGCAGGAATGCCTCCGCGAGCTGCGGACAGCCCATTAGACTCCGGCAACGGGGTCTTTTTTTTTTGCAAAAGCTCGTACAAACAGCCCGTTTTCGTGTAAAATATAAAAAGCGCTGTCCCTTTTTCCTGTTTTTCTCCGTTTAGTTGCGTCTACATAGTGAAAAAGGGGGCGGAATAGTTGCGCATATTTTTCATTTGTTATAAGATTGTAATGAGAATAAAATGAGAATGAGCGTCCGCTGGGTCAACAGCGAGCGATGACTATTTTCAAGCAGAAATTGGAGGTATGCTGCATGGCAGTGTTGACGATTCAAAATCTCCACGTTGCGGTGGAAGGGAAAGAGATTTTAAAAGGGGTTGACTTGGAAATCAAAGGCGGGGAAATCCACGCTATTATGGGTCCGAACGGGACGGGAAAATCGACGCTGGCTTCGGCCATTATGGGGCACCCGAAATATGAAGTGACGGAAGGATCGGTGACGCTCGACGGCCAGGATGTCCTTGAGATGGAAGTCGACGAGCGGGCGCGCGCCGGCCTGTTTTTGGCGATGCAATACCCGAGCGAAATCAGCGGGGTGACGAACGCCGACTTTTTGCGCGCTGCGATCAACGCCCGGCTTGGCGAAGGTAATGAAATTTCGCTCATGAAATTCATCCGCAAGCTCGATGAAAAAATGGCATTTCTCGAAATGAACCCGGATATGGCGCACCGCTACTTAAACGAAGGATTTTCGGGCGGGGAGAAAAAGCGGAACGAAATTTTGCAGCTGATGATGCTTGAGCCGAAAATCGCCATTTTGGACGAGATCGACTCCGGCCTCGATATCGACGCGCTCAAAATCGTCGCCAAAGGCGTCAACGAAATGCGCAGCAGCGAGTTCGGCTGTTTGATCATCACTCACTACCAACGGTTATTGAACTATATCACGCCGGATTACGTGCACGTCATGATGCAAGGGCGCATCGTCAAATCCGGCGGTCCGGAGCTGGCGCAGCGGCTTGAGGCGGAAGGGTACGATTGGATCAAAAAAGAGCTCGGCATCGAAGACGAAACGGTCGGACAAGAAGCGTAAGCGTTAGGAGGAGGACTATGGCGACAGAAACGAAAATCCCATTCGATGAAACCTACATCCGCACGTTCTCAAGCGAACGCGGCGAACCGGGCTGGCTGACCGAGCGGCGCCTTGAGGCGCTTCGGCTGGCGGAGCGGCTGCCGCTGCCGAAACCGGAGAAAACGAAAATCGACAAATGGAATTTCACCGAGTTCGCCCGCCACACGGTCGACAGCGCGCCGTATCATGGTCTTGACGATTTGCCGGAAGCGGTCAAAGCGCTCCTTGAGGCGGGCGAAGGAACGAAAAACTTATACGTGCAGCGCAACCATACGCCGGCGTACGTGTCGCTGTCCGATGAATTAAAAGAAAAAGGCGTCATTTTCACCGACATCTTCACAGCAGCGCGCGAGCATGGCGACTTGCTGAAGAAATACTTCATGACCGATGGGGTCAAGCCGGATGAGCACCGTCTCGCCGCGCTCCATGCGGCGCTGCTCAACGGCGGTGTGTTTGTCTATGTCCCGAAAAATGTGGAGATTGAAACGCCGCTTCAGGCGGTCTATATTCAAGATGAAGACGACATCGCCTTGTTCAACCATGTCATCGTCGTGGCGGAAGACAACAGCCGCGTCGTGTTTGTCGAAAATTATATATCAGCAAGCCGCGAAGGAAAAGCGGTTGTCAATGTGGTGGCCGAGGTGTTTGCCCAAGCGAACGCAAGCGTCTTTTTCGCCGCTGTCGACCATTTGGCGAAAGGCACCACGACGTACGTCAACCGGCGCGGCATCGCTGGGCGCGACGGACGGATCGAATGGGCGCTCGGGCTGATGAATGACGGCAACACGGTCTCCGAGAACATCACCCGCCTTGTCGGCGACGGCTCGTTCGGCGATACGAAAACGGTCGCGGTTAGCCGTGGCGAGCAAGTGCAAAACTTTACAACGAGCGTCATTCATTACGGAAAGCATACAGAAGGCCACATTTTAAAACACGGCGTCGTCCGCGACAGCGCGACCTCGATTTTCAACGGCATCGGCAAAATTGAGCACGGCGCGTCAAAGTCGAACGCCGAGCAGGAGTCGCGCGTCTTGATGTTGAGCGAAAAAGCGCGCGGCGATGCGAACCCGATTTTGCTCATTGATGAAGACGACGTCATGGCGGGCCACGCGGCATCGGTGGGACGCGTCGATCCGATCCAATTGTATTACTTAATGAGCCGCGGCATTCCGAGACGCGACGCAGAACGGCTCATCATCCACGGCTTTTTGGCGCCGGTCGTCGAGGCGATTCCAATTGAAGGCGTGAAAAACCAATTAATTGAAGTGATTGAAAGGAAAGTTCAATCATGAATGTGAACGAAATTCGCGCGTTGTTTCCGATTTTGCATCAGCAAGTGAACGGCCATCCGCTCGTCTATTTTGACAGCGCGGCGACGTCGCAAAAGCCGCTGCCGGTGATTGAGACGCTTGACCGCTACTACCGCGAGTACAACTCGAACGTCCACCGCGGCGTCCATACGCTCGGGACGAAGGCGACCGATGCGTACGAAGGCGCGCGCGAAAAAGTGCGGCGGTTTTTAAACGCCCAATCGGCGCAGGAAATCATCTTTACGCGCGGCACGACCGCTGCGCTCAACTTGGTCGCTGCAAGCTACGGGCGCGCCAATGTCAAAGAAGGCGACGAGATCGTCATCACGTACATGGAGCATCACAGCAACTTAATCCCATGGCAGCAGCTGGCGAAACAAACGGGCGCAACGCTGAAATACATTCCGCTGCAGGAAGACGGCACGATCGATTTGCGCGACGTTGAGGCGACCGTCACCGAAGCGGCGAAGATTGTCGCCATTGCTCATGTATCGAACGTGCTTGGGACGATCAACCCGGTGCGGGAGATCGCCCGCATCGCCCATGAGCGCGGCGCGGTCGTCGTCGTCGATGCGGCGCAAAGCGCTCCGCATATGAAGGTCGATGTCCAAGAACTTGATTGCGATTTTCTCGCCCTTTCCGGCCATAAAATGTGCGGGCCGACGGGAATCGGCGTATTATATGGCAAAAAGAAATGGCTTGAGCAGATGGAGCCGGTCGAGTTCGGCGGCGAAATGATCGATTTTGTCGAGCTGTACGACTCGACGTGGAAAGAGTTGCCGTGGAAGTTTGAAGGCGGCACGCCGATCATCGCCGGGGCGATTGGCCTTGGGGCGGCGATCGATTTCCTTGAACAAGTCGGCTTGGACGCCATCGCCGCCCATGAGCACGAGCTGGCGCAATACGCACTCGAACGGCTGGCTGGCATCGACGGCGTCACCGTCTATGGCCCGAAAGAACGGGCGGGGCTTGTGACGTTTAACATCGAAGGGGTGCATCCGCACGATGTGGCGACCGTTTTGGACGCAGAAGGGGTCGCCATCCGCGCCGGCCACCATTGCGCCCAGCCGCTCATGAAATGGCTCGGCGTGACGGCGACCGCCCGGGCGAGCTTTTACCTTTACAATACGAAAGAGGAAATCGACCGGTTCATCGCCGCATTACAGAAAGCGAAGGAGTACTTCAGCCATGTCTTCTAACCATCCGTTGGACCAGCTTTACCGCCAAGTCATTATGGATCATTATAAAAACCCGCGCAACCGCGGGGTGCTTGAGGGCACGAACGTCGATGTCAACATGAACAACCCGACGTGCGGCGACCGCATCCACTTGACGATGAAAGTTGAAGACGGAAAAGTCGCCGACGTCAAATTTGAAGGGGAAGGCTGTTCGATTTCGATGTCGTCGGCGTCGATGATGACGCAGGCGATCAAAGGGAAAACGGTGGAAGAAGCGCTTCGGCTCGCCCACATTTTTTCCGACATGATCCAAGGGAAAGAGTACGACGATTCCGTCGACCTTGGCGACATCGAAGCGCTCCAAGGCGTTTCCAAGTTTCCGGCCCGCATCAAATGCGCGACGCTCGCGTGGAAAGCGCTCGAAAAAGGGCTGCACAATCATGAACATGAAGGAAGGTGAACCGAGATGGCGAAAAAAGCACCGGAAATCGGTGAATACAAGTACGGCTTCGTCGACAAGGACGTCTCCGTCTTCCGCGCCCAGCGCGGCCTGACGCGTGAAGTCGTCGAAGAAATTTCGCGGATGAAAAACGAGCCGCAATGGATGCTCGAGTTCCGCTTAAAAGCGCTCGACATCTTCTACAGCAAACCGATGCCGCAATGGGGCGGCGACTTGTCAAGCCTCGATTTCGATGAAATTACGTACTACGTCAAACCGACGGAAAAATCGGGCCGCTCATGGGATGAAGTGCCGGCGGAAATTAAAGCGACGTTCGATAAATTAGGGATTCCAGAGGCGGAACAAAAATATTTGGCCGGCGTCTCGGCGCAATATGAATCCGAGGTCGTCTACCACAACATGAAAGAAGACCTCGAAAAACTCGGTGTCATCTTTAAAGACACCGACTCGGCGCTGAAGGAAAACGAAGACTTGTTCCGCGAGTATTTCGCCAAAGTCGTGCCGCCGACGGACAACAAATTTGCGGCCTTGAACTCGGCCGTCTGGTCGGGCGGTTCGTTCATCTACGTCCCGAAAGGCGTCAAAGTCGATACGCCGCTT
This sequence comes from Geobacillus sp. PK12, assembly GCF_004123125.1. NCBI lineage: Bacteria > Bacillati > Bacillota > Bacilli > Caryophanales > Anoxybacillaceae > Geobacillus > Geobacillus sp. PK12. The sequence goes on along the minus strand of NZ_SDKL01000025.1, from coordinate 3,155 downwards.
CAGGCGTACTTCCGCATCAACTCGGAAAACATGGGGCAGTTTGAACGGACGCTCATCATCGTGGACGAAGGGGCGCACGTCCATTACGTCGAGGGCTGCACGGCGCCGATTTACACGACGAACTCGCTCCATAGCGCGGTTGTTGAGATCATCGTCAAAAAAGGCGCGTACTGCCGCTACACGACGATCCAAAACTGGGCGAACAACGTCTTCAACTTGGTGACGAAGCGCGCCGTCTGCGAAGAAAACGCGACGATGGAATGGATTGACGGCAACATCGGCTCGAAGCTGACGATGAAATACCCGGCCGTCATCTTAAAAGGCGAAGGGGCGCGCGGCTTGACACTGTCGATTGCCATCGCCGGCAAAGGGCAGCACCAAGACGCCGGGGCGAAAATGATTCATCTGGCGCCGAATACGTCGTCGACGATCGTCTCGAAGTCGATCTCGAAACAAGGCGGCAAGGTGACGTATCGCGGCATGGTCCATTTCGGCCGCAAAGCGTCCGGCTCGCGCTCGAACATCGAATGCGATACGCTCATTCTCGACAACCAGTCGACATCGGATACGATTCCGTACAACGAAATTTTAAACGACAACGTGTCGCTTGAACACGAAGCGAAAGTGTCGAAAGTGTCGGAAGAGCAGCTGTTCTACTTGATGAGCCGCGGCATTTCCGAGCAGGAAGCGACGGAAATGATCGTCATGGGCTTCATCGAGCCGTTCACGCGGGAGCTGCCGATGGAATACGCGGTCGAGATGAACCGCTTGATCAAATTCGAGATGGAAGGAAGCATTGGGTAAGCTTGATGAATCAAGGGTGGAGCGTTCGCTTGGGGGTGCTTCCCCCACAAAACGCCCACATGATCGACGCAGGGCAAAACAAGGGAGCGGCCGGCGCTTATTCTCTCCGGTGGTCTCTGGAAGCGTCAAGGCCGCCCTGCAGGCCATTTCCTCCCTCATGGGAGCATGTTTTTAGGGGAGCGCTCTTTTTTGGGCGCTCCCCTGTCATTGATTTCAAATGCCAGGCGGATCTGTTCAGCCGTGTACGATCTCTCGGCTTAGTAGCCTTTTTAGGCGTGAAGTTAGCAGCCATGTATTAAAAACATGGATTTTATTCATTTTTCCCGATAGGAACTACGAAAGAGATGTTTAAGTTAAGTGCAACTTTTTATTGACAAATAATTTTTTTCTATATAAGTTGCAATTTTGTTTTACATGGCATTGTTCGCTCTTCTTGCCACCGTGCCAGCTTGTTAGGTGATAAAGTAAAGACGGACATGGAGGTCGGAATTTCTTTATTACAACCTATATACAATTAAACTGTAGATGAGCATTTTTCACTACAATAATTTCTATGGTTAAAAGAGACAAACAGAGACCCTCTTACACGATGCGGAACTGTTTTTTGACTACATCAATGGTCATATCCTCCTATTCGCCACAGCTGAACCCGATCGAGCACTTGTGGAAATGGCTGAAAGACACCGTCATTGCCAATGTGTTTCATCAAGATCGAAACGATATCGCCCAAGCCATTGCTCGGTTTATGGATGACATCCATGAACGCCCGGAGGAAGTGCTGCAACGCTTGGGGTGTGCAGGATGACTGAGAAACTCACTCTTCATGTTGTATGTATATACTTACATTCTACAGGAAAGGTGCTCTTTTTTCTATGATGTGGATGGGGATTATCGGTTAATCAACACGCCTGAAAAAAGAGGTGTTCAACAGCAACAAGAAAAAGGCATGACTAATCTAAATCATTATAAGGTAGGTGGCATTTTATTTTTATGAAACTTATATTTTCTGGAAAAAGTGGAATATTCATAAAGGTTCTCTTGTTAGTTATTTCATGGTTTATTATTTTATTCAGCTTGATGATTCAAAATTCTGATGCGTTCATTTATTGGTTTAATCCAAGCGTAGTATCCATTAGCGATGAAAGGTATTTTTATACTTTAGTGCCTACCTTTTTTAATATTCTACTTTTATTTTTCCAAATTAAGTTTTTGGGGGTTAGAGAGAGAAAAACAACTATCTACAAAATCTTGTTTGTTACGCTTGTCATTAATACTATATTGTTTTTATATTATGCTATTTATCAATTTTTTGGATAAATCCAAAAACAATTATTGAATGGGGGTGGCAAGCTTTTTTTCTTCCGACCGTTGAAACTCAAGGAAAAACCGTGAGTGTGGAGGATAAACTTTTGACAATACCTTACGGTGAAGAGGGTGGCTTATCATTGAAACGGATCCTCCGTTATGTTTTGTTGTGTACAATGCTAGCTGGCTGCGATCATCAGGAGATGAATTTACAGGCTCATCATTTGGATGCAAAAAGACAAGGTTTTGATCAAGAAGAGATAGAAAATCTCATTAGAGAGCCGGAAAACGCCAATAAAGTCAACCGACAGCTCAAAAACAAGGAGGCTGCGGCTTTCTTTCGGCTGGGGATGACGAAAGAAGAGATTCGTCACTTGGATCGGGAGGAGATGGATTTTTTTCGCGCGAGAAGTGCGGCGAATCAATGGCATGAGCTCGATGAACAAACGGTGAAGGAGATTTTCAAGAAACAGGCGGATCATCCAATGATCCGATGCCATATCGAGAAACAGAAATTATGCACCGCGTCCACGATTTACACCGATCAAAAAAAGAACATCATGGAATTGACCATATCCGTTTCCTTGTTAAGTCGAGAAGAGCATCGATATGCCGTCGTCTTGTCGTATGAATGGCTTATCGATCCGAAAGAAAAGGAGACGGATTTTTACGGGATTTTGACGACTGAAAATGCGGTTGTCGATTATCATCAGCTTTATAGCTCCTACAAGACGTATCGGGATGCGTCTCACGTCAGCATACAACATAGTAGAAAACCTTACCAATCTTCTGTTGTAGGGTATATGATCAAAAATTCTCTGCACAAGGAAAACAACCGCCACTTTGGATATGTGTATTCTGAAATTGTCCCTTCGGATCACGCGCAAACGTATATGGATGTTGAGGGATTTTATGTTCATCGTCTTTGGCGAGGAGACCCCCACTTCAACGACCAAAGGGAGTAAGTGGGGGAGGAATCGCTTTTTTTGTTTTTGTATCACTAAAAAATATGATATAATATATGATATAATATATTATATAATATA
>NZ_SDKL01000024.1:0-13499 GCF_004123125.1 Geobacillus sp. PK12 | reverse complement strand
TTGTCCAGCTTCGGCGCCTCGCTCTCTTCTGCCAAATCACCTTCTACCTCGGGGTGCAAGCACCACTAAGGGTGAAGAACATTTGGCTTCGAGATCGCCAGGATGGCGATATTTCGCCGTTGCCCGCAGGACGCAGGCTGCCTTTAGGCGAAATTACGGCGCCTCCGCTTTTCTTATGACGCTTGCGTTTTGTTTAGTTTTCAAGGAACTTGTTTATCTTGCACACTTTTATTATTATACATATCATTTAATTTGCTGTCAACATATCTTTCATGAACAGCGACATTAATTAATATAATGCATTGTCATATAAAAGTCAATAACTTTTAAACAAAAAAATTAAAGGCATCTTGAATAATGATGCCTACAAAATATATCGGTCAATCACGATTAACGCTGCCGCTCCAGGGAGGCCAAGAAATCCGCAAACGATTGAGGTGACGAGGTTAATCGGAATATGGATGTTAAAATGCCCGCCGATGGCGTTGATGACAAACAGCGCGAGCGCCCCGACGATCAGGCGGATAGCAGCGTAGCCGATCAGGCGAAGCGCTTTGAGACGGGCGCCGACGATAAGCAAAACGGCGATAAGCGCTAGCAACACGGTAATGACGACTTTCGGCTCCAACGTTTGAACCCCCTTTTTGCACGCTTGTACTACCAACGTATGAGAAACAGGGGAAAAAAGAACAAAAAAATAAGGAAGTTAACGCACTTCCTTAAGTGTGATGCGGCGGTGCTTCGCTTCGCGGAGGAGGAAAAAATATTTGGCCTCAGCGAGTTGCAATGCGCTCAGCACCTCCGGAGACGGATCGACGCTTTTTTCGATGAGTTGTTTCTGCTCAAGCCATTCAGTTCTAGCCTTTTGTAGTTCAGCCATTAACTTCTCATCAAATTGTCTCTTTAGTTTCCCCTTTCGCCGCCATAACAAACCGATCCCCACCTTCTTTCTCTCTATAGCTCACGGCGCCCTTCCAACGCCTTTGATAACGTCACTTCGTCCGCATACTCCAAGTCGCCGCCGACCGGCAAGCCATGGGCGATGCGGGTGACTTTGATTCCTGTCGGCTTCAACAGGCGGGAGATGTACATCGCCGTTGCCTCTCCCTCGATGTTCGGGTCGGTCGCTAAAATCACCTCTTGGACCGTCTCATCCTGCAATCGCGTGAGCAGCTCGGCGATTTTAATATCTTCCGGTCCGATGCCTTCCATCGGCGAGATGGCCCCGTGCAACACGTGGTACAGGCCATTGTATTCTTTCATCCTCTCCATGGCGATGACATCTTTCGGATCCTGAACAACGCAAATCGTCGTCCGGTCGCGCCGCTCGTCTTTGCAGATGTAGCAAGGGTCTGTATCTGTAATATGTCCGCAAATCGTGCAATAATGAATATGCCGCTTGACATCAACGAGCGCTTTGGCAAACTCAAGCACGGTGTCTTCTTTCATCGCCAGCACATGAAATGCAAGGCGGGCAGCCGTTTTCGGGCCGATGCCGGGCAGTTTCATAAAACTGTCAATCAACTTCGATAGCGGTTCTGGATAATGCATACGCCCCCCCTAGAACAACCCTGGAATGTTAAGTCCTTTCGTAAACTGCCCCATCATTTCATTAGCCAACTCATCCGCTTTTTTCAACGCATCGTTTGTCGCTGCCAAAATCAAATCTTGCAGCATTTCAATATCGTCTGGGTCGACGACTTCCTCTTTAATTTTTACTTCCAAAATTTGTTTATGACCGTTAGCGACAACGGTCACCATGCCTCCGCCCGCCGTGCCTTCCACCGTTTTTTCCGCCAACTCTTCCTGCGCTTTTTGCATTTCTTTTTGCATTTTTTGCATTTGTTTTAACATTTTTTGCATATTGCCCATTCCGCCACGCATCATCTTGGCATCCTCCTTTAAACGGTTTATTCTTTAATTTCGATCAGCTCTTCGCCAAACAGCCGCTTCGCTTCGGCGATTAACGGATCTTCTTCGCTTTTTTCCACCATGGCGTCCTTATTGCGGATGAACTCTTCTCTTATTTTTCCCCATTCTCCCTCCGGAATGGCTACCATTTCAAAGCGGCGGTTTGTCAGCTCAAACAAAATCGCTTCGACGTTTTCTTTGACCGAACTTGTGGGATCGGTCGCCATTTTGCAGTGGATTTCGTATTTGAATTTTAATACAAACGCTGAGGCGCTCGCTGCAACCGGCTCGCTCTCTTGCAGCAAGGCAGCGTGCGACACTTTATGCTGCCGTTTCAACGTGTCGAGCACATCCGCCCAGCATCCTTTCACCAAAGCTAAATCTTCATGCGTCGCCTGTTTCAACAGCTCGTAAATGCGGCCAACCGGGGCTTTATATCCCCCCGTTTTCATCGGTTTGGACAGTTTTTTCACCGGCGCGGCGGTCGACGGAGGGGCAGGCGGTTGTTCCTTCAGGCGCCGCAATTCCGCCTCCAGCGTTTCAATCCGCTTTATCAACGGTTCCAACTCGGAAGCCGACAGCGACGGGGCGGCGGCTGATGGATGGCAAAGTTTCACAAGCGCCACTTCCAACAGAAGGCGCGGGTGGTTTGTCCACTTCATCTCTTGCTGGCTTTTGTTCAGCAACTCGATGGCCTCGTATAAATTGGAAACCGGAATCATTTCCGACAGTGAAGTGAACGCTTCGTCAACGACAGCAATTTGAATCGCTCCCTCCACATAGGGAGCGGTTTTGTACAGCAATAAATCGCGATAGTACAAAATCAAGTCTTCAACCAAACGATGCGGATCTTTCCCTTGCGCCATCATCGTTTCCAACTGCTGAAGAACCGCCGCTGTATCTTTGCGGTGGATGGCTTCGATGAAGCTCGATAAGGCGGCAAATGATGCAGCCCCGGTCATCGCCAGCACGTCGTCGAGCCGAAGTTTCCCGTCGCTGAACGAAATGGCTTGATCAAGCAAGCTGAGCGCATCGCGCATCCCCCCGTCTGCAGCACGGGCGATGGCGGACAATGCCTCATCGGACGCCTCGACACCTTGGGCGCTTGCGACATACTTTAGCCGTGAAACGATCGCCGGAAGCGGGATGCGGCGAAAATCGAACCGTTGGCAGCGGGAAATGATCGTCGCCGGAATTTTGTGCGGCTCGGTCGTGGCCAAAATGAAAATGACGTGTTTCGGCGGCTCCTCCAACGTTTTCAACAGCGCGTTAAACGCACCGATCGACAGCATATGCACCTCGTCGATGATATACACTTTGTAGCGGGCCGACGTCGGCGCAAATTTCACCTTCTCACGGATATCACGAATTTCATCGACGCGGTTGTTGGAAGCAGCGTCAATTTCCAGCACATCGGGAACCGTTCCATTCGTAATGCCGAGGCAAGCTGGACACTCATTGCATGGCTCCGCCGCTGGCGCCTGTTCACAGTTGACCGCCTTGGCGAAAATTTTCGCTGCGCTCGTTTTTCCTGTACCGCGCGGGCCGGAAAATAAGTAAGCGTGCGATATTTTATGTTGAAGCAGGGCGCTTTGCAACGTCTTGGTCACGTGTTCTTGGCCGACCATGTCCGCAAAGCGCTGCGGCCGAAACACGCGATATAACGCTTGGTATGCCACGGAAAACGGCCCTCCTCTTTCTCTCGTCCTATCTATTATATAACTTCCTATTGCAATTTGAAATAACAAAAAACCCACTCGCCATGAGTGGGTTTTGTTCCCTATCGCTATGTAAGGCCGTGCACCTTCTGTCGATTAGCTGCCCCGAGCGTTGCTCAAGCAGTTAGCTCAGCCCAGGCGTCCCCGCGGCACATGGGAGCATCCGCTTACTGCTGCTTCCTTCCGGACCTGACAGGGTTCACGGAATCCCATTGCGCGGGACCCAGACGTCAACACCACTTGCTTGAGACAGGCCTCGCAACAGACTAACCTCGAGAAGGAATTCAGCCTCGCTAGAGCGGATTGCGAGTACAGGGCACCGCTACCTCCCCGCTTAGCACGGCACTATCAGTATAGCTCGTTAGCGGAAAAAATGCAATGTCAATCGACGGAATTTTCGTTGGCACTCCCGCCAACATTTCTCTTTTGTTCGCGCAATCGTCGAAAAAATTGGCTCAACAGCGAACCGCACTCGTCAGCAAGCACCCCGCTTACCACCTTAACCTGATGGTTAAATCGGCTTTCCTGCAATAAGTTCATCAATGTCCCAGCGCACCCTCCCTTTGGGTCAAACGCGCCAAATACAACCCGTTCGATGCGGGAAAGAACAATGGCGCCTGCGCACATGGCGCACGGCTCAAGCGTTACGTACAACGTCGCCCGCTCAAGCCGCCATGAACCGGTTGCCCGGCATGCTTCATCGATTGCCAAAATTTCTGCATGAGCGATGGCGCGTTGTTCGGTTTCCCGCAAATTATGAGCGCGGGCGATGACGCGGCCGTCTTGAACGATGACAGCGCCGATCGGCACTTCGCCGATCTGCTCCGCTTTTTTTGCTTCTTCCATTGCCAATCGCATGTAGTACTCGTCGGTGTTCATCGTATACCCCTTCACACAAACGGTCATTTCTCCTTTCTTTTCATCATAGAATATGGAGAATAAAGACGCAACTAGGAGGTCAAGTATGCAAATCCACGTAGTGCAGAGTGGACAAACGTTAAGTGGAATTGCTGAGGCATACGGGACCACGGCGGAAGAAATTGTCCGGGCCAACAAGCTTCCAAACCCTGATAAACTCGTTGTCGGCCAGGCGCTCGTGATCCCGATCGTCGGTCGTTTTTACTGGGTGCAGCGCGGCGACACGTTATGGTCGATTGCACGCCGATTTTCGATTCCGATGCAGCGGCTTGCCGAAGTGAATCGCCTCTCCTTAAACGCTCCGCTTAAGGTCGGGCAGCGGCTTTATATACCGCCCGGCGCCAAGCGAAGAGCGGAGTTTAACGCCTATATTGAACCGCGCGGCGCGACTGTCAGCCCAGCGCTGGAGGCGAGCGCTCGCGAAGCCGCTCCGTATTTGACTTATTTGAGTCCTTTTTATTTTGCGATCCGACGCGACGCGACATTGCAAGAGCCGCCGCTTGACGACTTTCCGGATATTGCCCGCGCCAACCGCGTCACGCTCGTTATGGTTGTCGCCAACATTGAAAACGGGCAGTTCAGCGACGAGCTCGGCGCGCTTATGTTAACAAACGAAACGCTGCAAAATCGTCTGCTCGACAACATTGTCGCGACCGCTAGACGGTATGGCTTCCGCGACATCCATTTTGATTTTGAATATTTGCGCCCGGAAGACCGTGAGGCGTATAATGCGTTTTTGCGCAAAGCGAAACGGCGGTTTGCACGAGAAGGGTGGATGATGTCGACCGCCTTGGCGCCGAAAACGAGCGCGACCCAGCGCGGACGTTGGTACGAAGCACACGACTACTGCGCCCATGGACAAATTGTCGACTTTGTCGTGATCATGACGTATGAATGGGGCTACAGCGGCGGGCCGCCGATGCCGGTGTCCCCGATCGGTCCGGTCCGCCGCGTTCTCGAGTACGCCATCTCTGAAATGCCAGCCGGAAAAATTTTGATGGGGCAAAACTTGTATGGCTACGACTGGACGCTGCCATATGTACCCGGCGGCCCGTACGCCCAGGCCCTCAGCCCGCAGCAAGCCATCGCCCTCGCCGCAAAGTATAACGTTGCCATCGAATACGATACGGAGGCGCAGGCACCGCATTTTCGCTATCGCGACGAAAACGGACGCGAGCATGAAGTATGGTTCGAGGACGCCCGCTCCATTCAAGCAAAATTTAATCTCGTGAAGGAACTTGGTTTGCGCGGGGTCAGCTATTGGAAACTTGGCATTGATTTTCCACAAAACTGGCTGCTGATCGCTGATCAATTTACTGTTGTAAAAAAATAAAGGCATAAAAAACCCGCCGGTCAACGGCGGGTTTTTTTATGATGGGAAACGGCTTTCGGCGGTCAGCCGTTTCAGATGACAATCTCCTCTTATGCGCGTCAGTCCTCTTCATCATCGTCTTGGCCAAGAACAAGATTTCTTGTTCCTCATTGCCAACGTCATTCACTATAACACGGCAGTCGGGAAAAGTCAACCAACGATTTGCCTCAAGCACCTTTTTTCAGCGAATGACGTCCCGATTCCCCATGTAAGGACGAAGCGCTTCCGGAACGATGACCGAGCCGTCTTCTTGCTGGTAGTTTTCCAAAATGGCGGCGACCGTCCGCCCAATGGCTAGCCCCGAACCGTTTAATGTATGCACGTACTCCGGTTTCGCTTTTGGATCGCGACGGAAGCGGATGTTGGCACGGCGCGCTTGAAACGCCTCAAAGTTGCTGCACGACGAAATTTCCCGGTACGTTCCGTAACTTGGCAGCCAAACTTCAATATCGTACGTTTTCGCCGCCGAGAATCCAAGGTCTCCGGTGCACAAGGCGACAACGCGGTACGGAAGCCCGAGCCGTTGCAAAATCGTCTCTGCCTGGCGCGTCAGCTTTTCCAATTCATCGTACGAGTCCTCCGGCTTTACGAATTTTACCAGCTCGACTTTATTGAACTGATGCTGGCGGATCAGCCCTCTCGTGTCACGGCCGGCCGACCCGGCTTCCGCGCGGAAGCAGGCGCTGTAGGCCGCATAGTAAATCGGCAAATCATCTGCGGCCAAAATTTCGTCGCGATGCAGGTTCGTCACCGGCACCTCAGCGGTCGGAATGAGGAAATAATCTTCGCTGTCCAAATGGAACGCATCCTCGGCAAATTTCGGCAACTGTCCGGTTCCGATCATGCTCGCCCGGTTCACTAAATATGGCGGCAACACTTCTTCGTAACCGAATTCATCGAGATGGATGTCAAGCATAAAGTTGATGAGCGCCCGCTCAAGCCGCGCTCCTAACCCTTTATAAAAGACAAATCGGCTTCCCGCCACTTTGGCGGCTCGCTCAAAGTCGAGCAAACCGAGCCGATCGGCGATTTCCCAATGCGGCTTCGGCTCAAAGGAAAACGAACGCGGCTCCCCCCATCTCCGCACTTCGACATTGTCCTCTTCCGACTGGCCGACCGGTACGGATTCATGCGGAATATTTGGAATCGATAACAACAGGGCGTTGAGTTCCTCTTCCAGTTGGCGAATGTGCTCATCCATTTGCTTAATGCGGTCACCGACTTCGCGCATTTGGGCAATCAGCGGCTCGGCGTCCTTTTTCTCGCGCTTTAGGACAGCGATTTGCTGCGACACATCGTTGCGCTTGCTTTTCAGCTCTTCCACCTCAGCAATCAAACGGCGGCGTTCTTTGTCCAACTGTTCAAACCGGTCGATGTTCGCCAAATCTCCGCCGCGCTGCATTAGTTTTTCTTTCACTTCTTCAAACTGGGCGCGCAATATTTTCACATCCAGCATGGCTTTTACCTCCTTTTCCATTCAATATTATACATAAAAAAGCCCCCGTCCCCAAAAGGGACGGGAGCGACCCCGCGGTGCCACCCTTATTGAAGGCTTGCGATGCCTTCCCTTTTTGCCGTTCACGGCGGCTGCCGAAAACGCCTACTGACCCGCTTTGGCGTTCAACGTTTTGCTCGAGGATGGATTCACAGGAGCTCCCTGCCGGTTTGCACCACCCACCGGCTCTCTGAAAGAAAGGGGGTCTGCTGCTTGTTCCTCTCATCGCTTTCGCTTGATCACTTTACTTAAGGCTTGACGTCATTTTCGCTTCTTTGACCATGTTGAGAAAGTATTGCATCAATCGATGATCGTCGGTCAGCTCTGGATGGAACGAGCAACCAAGAAACTGGCCTTGCCGGGCCGCGACAATGCGGTCATTGTATGTCGCGAGGACATCGACCCCGTCGCCGACCTCGACAATGTGCGGAGCACGGATGAAGACGCCGACAAACCCGTCGCCGACACCCTTAATCGACAGCTCCGCCTCAAAGCTTTCCCGCTGCCGACCGAACGAGTTCCGCTCGACTGTAATGTCCATTAATCCTAAATGTGGCTCGTCATAGCCGACAATTCGCTTCGCCAGCAAAATGAGCCCGGCGCACGTACCGAACATCGGCTTGCCGGCAGCGGCAAATTGCTTGAGCGGCTCCATCAGCCCATAGCGGTCGATGAGCCGCCGCATCGTCGTGCTTTCGCCGCCCGGCAGCACAAGACCGTCCAACCCTTCAAGCTGCTCCGGCTTTTTCACGATGACCGCCTCGGCGCCGCACGCCTCAATGGCGCGAACATGCTCCCGCACAGCTCCTTGCAGTCCAAGTACACCTATTTTCATCGTTGCTTTGCTCCTTTATTTAGCTTACCAGCCGCGTTCTTGCATCCGGTGCTCCGGCAACAATGTCGCGATATCGATGCCGCGCATCGCGCCGCCCAATCCTTTCGACAAGTGTGCGATCAATTCATAGTCTTCGTAATGAGTCGTCGCCTCTACGATCGCGCGCGCGTATTTTTCCGGATTTTCCGATTTGAAAATGCCAGACCCAACAAAGACACCGTCCGCACCCAAGTGCATCATCAAGGCAGCGTCAGCCGGTGTCGCGACACCGCCGGCGGCAAAGTTGACGACCGGCAGGCGGCCAAGCCGCTTGATCTCGCGCAGCACCTCAACCGGAGCCCCGAGCTGTTTCGCCTCAGCGACAAGCTCATCTTCGCTCATGTTGACGACTTTGCGAATTTGCGCGTTCACTTTGCGCATATGGCGCACGGCCTCAACAATGTTGCCTGTCCCCGGCTCTCCTTTGGTTCGCAACATCGATGCCCCTTCTGCAATGCGGCGCGCCGCTTCCCCTAAATCGCGGCAACCGCACACAAATGGAACGGTAAACTGCCGTTTGTCAATATGGAATTCCTCATCAGCCGGCGTTAATACTTCGCTTTCGTCAATGTAGTCGACACCAAGCGCCTCTAAGACACGCGCCTCAACATAGTGACCGATCCGTACTTTCGCCATGACTGGGATCGAAACGGCGTTCATCACTTCTTCGATCACCGTCGGGTCGGCCATGCGCGCGACACCGCCAGCGGCGCGAATGTCCGCCGGGACGCGCTCGAGCGCCATAACCGCGACAGCCCCTGCCGCTTCAGCGATTTTCGCCTGTTCTGCGTTCACGACGTCCATGATGACGCCGCCTTTTTGCATTTCCGCCATGCCGCGTTTGACGCGGTCCGTACCTGTCAATGCCAACGTTGATTCCCCCTATTCCTGATCCTTATGCTTTGCGAGGCATGCAAAAGGACGATTCCACTGTTTTATTTTACCTCAATTTTTACAAAAATCACAATGGAAAAAAGCTCCCCATCAAGGGGAGTCGATTCTACAGCCAGCCTTTCACTGTTTTGGCGACGCTTGTCCATAAATCAACAAACAGTCCGCCGACCGCGCGCATCGAAAGAACAAACCAATTGGCTTTTTCGACTTCAGCTGTTGTGACAAGCGGCACACGAATGTTTTTTTGCATGTCTGGGCTTAAGAAGGCAAGGGAGTCGTCCCCTTTATATTCGAGCGTCATATATCCAACCGTTTCCCCTTTTTTCAAAGGGGCGACTAGCTTTCCTTCTTTTGTCATTTTTTTCTTGTCCAACACATATACAGGTTTGTATTGTTTTTCCTCGCCGTTTTTCACAAGCAGATCCAGATTCTTTCCTGTCGCGACACGAACCTCTTTTTCTTTCCCTTTCACGACCGGAAGTGTTTCTTTTCCTTTCAGCTGGTACCCTTTTGGATAAAGCGTCTCGAGGGAGTATTGGTTGAATCCGTAGTTAAATAGTTTTTCTGTCTCTTTAAAGCGCGCCTCTTTTGTTGTTTTCCCACTCGCATCTTTCGCGTTCATGACAACCGAAATCAAGCGGACGCCGTTTCGTTTCGCCGTCCCGGTGAAACAGTTGCCGGCAAATTCCGTATAGCCGGTTTTCAACCCGTCTACCCCTTCGTATTTGTACACAAGCCCTGGCAGCATCCAGTTCCAGTTGTCCATTTTAATTTCGTCCTCTGTTCCTCCTCGGAACATTTTATGGGGAATGCTCGCCGTTTCCAGCACCTCTGGATGGTCTTTCAGCAACCGGTAGGCAAGCATCGCCATCGCACGTGCGGACATGACGTTTTCCTCATTTGTGCTTGTCCCTTCTGGATGGAATCCTTTTAAATCCTTATTGCTCAACCCTGTGGCATTGACAAACTTATAATCTTTCAGCCCAAGCTCTTTCGCTTTGTCGTTCATCATTTTCACAAAATTTTTCTCCGATCCAGCGATGATCTCAGCAATCGCGACCGTTGCCCCGTTCGCCGAATAAATGGCCATTGCCTCGTACAGCTCACGCACCGTATACTTGCCATCTTTTCGCAACGGGACATTGGACAGCGCCCGGTCTTGCGACAGCCGGTACACGTAATCGCTTGGCGTGTACATTTGATCCCATTTGACGCGCTTCGCCTTAATGGCGTCAAGAAGCAAATACTCGGTCATCATTTTCGTCATGCTGGCAATCCCAAGCACCGTATCGATATTTTTTTCATACAAAATTCTTCCCGTTTGTGCATCCACTAAAATCGCAGCGTCCGCCCGGATGTCAAGCGGGGCGCTTTCCGCCTTCACCGTCTGTTGAAACGGACCAAACGTTAAACAAAGGCAAATCGACAGCAACCAAAACAACCAGTTTTGTTTTCTCCTCCTCACAATGACACCCTCCTCACACAACCGTTATTGTAACATACCGTCGGCCAAAAAAATAGACGGAGGACATGTCTCCGTCACAGTTGAGCCGATCGGCGCAACTCCGATCAAAAAGCAGAGTAGTTCGGCGCTTCTTTCGTAATTTGCACGTCATGCGGATGGCTTTCACGGAGCCCCGCGCTCGTCATGCGGATAAACTGCGTTTTTTCGCGCAGCTCTTCCAAATTGCGGGTTCCACAATAGCCCATGCCGGCGCGCAACCCACCGACAAGCTGATAAATCGTGTCGGCAAGCGGCCCTTTGTATGGAACGCGTCCCTCGATGCCTTCCGGGACAAACTTTTTCGCATCTTCTTGAAAATAGCGGTCTTTGCTGCCGCGCTCCATGGCTGCGACCGATCCCATGCCCCGGTACACCTTGAAGCGGCGGCCTTGATAAATTTCCGTCTCACCCGGGCTTTCGGAAACACCAGCAAGCAAGCTGCCGAGCATAACCGCATGCGCCCCAGCCGCGATCGCCTTCACAATGTCGCCGGAATATTTGATCCCGCCGTCAGCGATGATCGGGACGCCATGTTTGCGCGCCTCAGTCGCACAGTCGTAGATCGCCGTAATTTGCGGCACACCAACCCCGGCGACAACCCGGGTCGTGCAGATGGACCCCGGACCGATTCCGACTTTAATAATGTTCGCCCCAGCCTCAATCAAGTCGCGCGTCCCTTCAGCTGTCGCGACATTGCCGGCGATGATGTTCAAGTCCGGGTATTGGCGTCGGATGTTGGCCACCGTCTCTAGGACGCCTTTCGAATGGCCGTGCGCCGTGTCAACGACAATGACATCAACCCCTGCCTCAACAAGCTTTTTGACGCGAATCATCGTGTCCGCCGTCACCCCGACGGCCGCCCCGACAATCAGCCTCCCTTTCGCATCTTTCGCTGAATTCGGGAACTCAATGACCTTTTCAATATCCTTGATCGTAATTAATCCCTTCAGCACACCGTTTTCATCAACAAGAGGCAGTTTTTCGACCTTGTGTCGCTGCAAAATTTTCTCTGCTTCCTCCAACGTTGTCCCCACCGGAGCAGTGATCAAGTTTTCCTTCGTCATTACCTCGGAAATTTTAATCGAATAGTCTTGAATGAAACGCAAGTCACGGTTCGTAATAATGCCGACCAATTTTTGCTCCTCGGGGTTGTTGACGATCGGCACCCCCGAGATCCGATATTTACTCATTAAGTGTTCTGCATCATACACTTGATGATCCGGCGTTAGGAAAAACGGGTCCGTAATGACGCCTCGTTCCGACCGTTTCACCTTGTCGACCTGCTCGGCCTGCTGTTCGATCGACATATTTTTGTGAATGATGCCAAGGCCTCCCTGACGCGCCATCGCAATTGCCATCTCCGCTTCGGTGACCGTATCCATCCCAGCGCTGAGAATCGGGATGTTCAACTGCAGCGTATCGCTCAACTTCGTGGTTACATCAACATCGCGCGGCAATACGTCCGACTTCGCTGGGATGAGAAGAACGTCATCAAACGTCAATCCTTCCTTGGCGAATTTCGCTTCCCACATGTTTTCTCCCCCTTGTCCGGAAATATTATTAGTAGCTTAACAACTGGTTAAACTACTGTCAAGGAATCAAGAAAATGTCCAACTTTTCAGTTATTTCAAGACAATTCTATGTAAGGGGGGTAAAAATGTTCGGAAATCACGGTCAACTGTTTCGCCTTTCTGTTTTCCGCTCGGCCGATACTGCGCAGCAATTTTTGCGGCAATGCTATCAACAGCTGCAGCGGGATGACGCCGTCCAACGCAGTTATGCAAACTGTTACCCATTTTTATATTATCTGGAACACGGGCAAAACTTTTACGCCGCTGCCCAGCAGGCGCCGCTGTCCATCAAGCCGGTTCTCTTGTTTTACGGCATGGTGCAGCTCTTAAAAGCATGCCTGCTCACTGTCGACCCCGACTACCCGGAATCAACATCGGTCTTGGCCCATGGTGTATCAGCAAGAAAACGAAAAAAACAGGGCTACGAATTTTTAGATGATGAAGTGAAAATACAAAAAAACGGTTTATTCGCACATTTTTCTGAAAAAATGTTTCATGTGAAACAAGAAGCTGGGGAAAAATTTCGCATGGGCACGCTGTTGCAACGAATTGGCGAGTTGCATGAAACGTTTTTTCTTCTAAGCGGGCGAAAAAAACCGTTATCCTTGCCTGTTGTACATACTGCTTCGCCGCCGATGCTCGCCATCCCAAAAGTGATTTTGGACCACTACCATATGTCGTTGTCCCGCTTTGTCCAATATCTCTGTGAAGAAGGACAAGGAAAGCGGCTTTCGTTCGCCAAAGAAGAAGGAGAATTTCTGTATTTTCATATAGAATCGCCGCTGTCGCCGGCCGGAGAAGGTCCGTTTTTATTCCATCTTGACGGTACACTCCGAATTCCAGTCAAGAAAGAGAAAACATTCTCGCTTCCAGAAATACACGCCCATTACTTGTTGCTGTATAACTTGAGCATGATTTCGCGCTATGAGACGGAATGGTGGAGCGAGCTTCTCCATTCTTACCCAAGCAAGGCATACACTTTTATTCTTGAGTTTCTCTCCGTGTCGGCGGAAAAAGTGCCGTTGCTGCTTCATGAATACTTAATGCGGAAATTTTTGGGTTGAATCAAATCAAAAATCCCCTGCTGTATATACAGCAGGGGATTTTCGCCTAGCAGCGACCTACTCTTGCAGGGGCGCTGGCCGGAACTACCATCGGCGCTGGAGGGATTAACTTCCGTGTTCGGGATGGGAACGGGTGTTTCCCCTCCGCCATAGCCACTAGGCAATGGTTATCATCTTG
>NZ_SDKL01000023.1:0-69191 GCF_004123125.1 Geobacillus sp. PK12 | reverse complement strand
ATCGTTGAAGGAACGACACAGGCATGACCTGCGTCGTTGGGCAGCTGTCAACCTGCCCCTGATGCAACCCCAAGTCAAGGAAGGAGGACGAAGTCCGCTCGCACTTCTGGGGAGTTGCAAGCCCCCACTTCAAGCGTTAGCGAAGTGGGGGTAGTTGACGTCTAACCTGTTTAGGTGAGAATGGGAATAACAACTTTCGGTGAAGGTGTATAAGAGAGAGTTCACAAGATGCAAAGTCAGCGAAACACGTAAAAAGCCGCCCCGTAAATGGGGCGGCTTTTCCTTTTGGACCGCGCATGCGGCGGTCAGTTGAAAAATATTTTTGGCCGCACTTGAGTTCAAGGAACTCAAAGGGCATTATTTATCGTATGCTTGTTTTCCGAATCTCATGCAAAGAAAATAATAAAGCATTTTGACAGAAGTGTCAAGAACGGTTTTCTGGATCTTTTCTAAGTTTAGTGTACATCCTACGGATTTTTTCGTCAATCAAGTCCATTTGTTCGCTTGTTAATTTGAAAACGCCGTCTTTTGCTTTTTTGGGTTTGAAAATGCGAATTTTGCTTATAGGGCGCATTTGGTTTGGAATGGCCACTGCCTTTTTTTCGTTCAGTCCCTCAATCGTACCTAAAAAGACCGAGTCTTTATGTACATCCTGTTCTGTTTCGTTTTCGTCTAATGAAGATAAAGGAACGACGTTGACGACGGGATTGTTTTTTGAACTATCGCGAATGACAACAGCATAGTGCATGCCGCCGAATTCAGCGCCAACATTAAAGCCAAAATGCGCTAAAACGATTTCTGACCGCTTATAAGCTCTTAGGTAAGATGGGGCAAATGTTTCTTCCCAGACGAGATATTTGTTTTGTGTTTCAAGCCACTCAATAAATATTCTTCCCCGCTTTTCGTCCATATTCTCAATGATTTTTTGCAGTTCCATTAGCTGTCTATTCATTTCTCTTACCAAATCTTTATTCTCATGCAACTTTTTTAACAAGGCTTCTCCTCCCTTTCCATTATAATAGATGAACGAAATGTTGTCTCTTTAATGTTCAAATGCTTGGCGATCGCAGTCATGCTGTCTATGTCGGATTCGGCCATCATGATTTTTAAAGTGTGCTTAAGTCCTATGCCATCTAGAAATTTTTTCTAATATTTTCACTTACCAACAATTATAACACTAAAACATCGAATATTTTATAATATTCATCATTGAGCACCGTCTGATGTGAGATCGACACGCCCGCCGTGGATGTCCTTCATGGCTGCCTCCGTCATGCGGGAGAACATCACGAAGTTGACGTGGTACGTCAATACGAGCCCCCAGAATGTGCGGTGAAACGGCCATCCGGGACAAATCGACCTTCAGTTTGATGAGTGATGATGGAACCAAAGGGAGAAAGTCAAACAGGAACTCCCGGAATCGACACTGCAACTCGAAGGCTTGAGAATCTTGCTTGAAACGTCAGCGCTCCTTCTTGGTCATCCGGCGAAGATTGGCTTAGTAAAACGGGCAATCGTTGTTCTTGCACTTGTAGATGTGGTATTTTTTTGTGCTCTTTGATTTTCTCAAGCCGATTCTCGCCGACGAATATTTAGTGGACGAATACCGCCTCGGCGATGTCGTGATCGGCGATGAGGTGATGATCGGCGCGAACTCGACCATTTTGCCCGGCGTGGTGATCGGCGACCGCGCCGTCGTCACCGCGGGCACCGTCGTCCATCAAGACGTCCCGTCCGGGGCGATGGTCGCCGGCTGCCCGATGCGCATCGTCCGCCGGAATGAACCGCCTTCCGATTGAACGGGGGCGGTTTTCCATTTTGGAATAGGAAAAAAGGAAAGAAACAAAAAAGGAGAATTGCGGATTTTGACAAGATGGACTACCGCTATTTTTATTAGAAAGCAGATCACCGCCTATGCCGTGTGGAACGAAACGGACAAGCGCTTCTAGTTTTTTGAAGCGATCTTGTCCGTTTTGTTATTGGCAAAGCGTTTTCCCCTTGACGCTGTGGCCGCAAAGGAGTAAACTACTAATAACTTCACTTCTCTACCATATTAGCAAACTAAAGCATCTCGATAAAGGGCGTGGGGACATGGCAAAAAAGCTGTTTATGTTTGAAAAACCGTTAGGCATGCGCGATACGCTGCCGTTTTTATATGAGTTGAAAAAACAAGTGCGCTCGGTGATGGCGGAGGAAATTGAGCGCTGGGGGTACGAGTTTATTGAAACGCCGACGCTTGAGTATTATGAAACGGTCGGGGCGGCGTCGGCGATTGCCGATCATCGGCTGTTTAAGCTTCTCGACCAGCAAGGGCATACGCTCGTGCTTCGGCCGGATATGACGGCGCCGATCGCCCGGGTGGCGGCGTCAAGGCTTTATGAAGACGGCAATCCGCTCCGGTTGGCGTACAACGCCAATGTGTTCCGCGCCCAGCAGCGCGAAGGCGGGCGGCCGGCGGAGTTTGAGCAGATCGGTGTGGAGTTGATTGGCGACGGCACGGTGACGGCCGACGCCGAGGTCATCAGCTTAATGGTCGCGTTGTTGAAGCGCGTGGGGTTGGGCCGCTTTTCGGTGGCCATCGGCCATATCGGGTATGTCAATGCGCTGTTTTTGGAGATTTTAGGGAATGAGGAGCGGGCGAGTGTATTGCGCCGTTTTTTATATGAGAAAAATTACGTCGGTTACCGCGAACATGTGAAGTCGTGGCCGCTTTCGTCGATCGATCAAAAGCGGCTGTTGGATCTTCTTTCCTTGCGTGGCGGAACGGACGTGATCGAACAGGCGAAAACGCTCGTCACAAGCGAGGAGGGGCGGCGGTCGGCCGATGAGCTGGCGGCGCTCATGGCGGCGCTTCGGACGTACGGAGTGGCCGAGGAGGTGAAGCTCGATATGGCGCTTGTCAGCCATATGAGCTATTACACTGGCATTTTGTTTGAAGTGTACGCCGAGCAGGTTGGATTCCCGATCGGCAACGGCGGGCGGTATGATGATTTATTGGCGAAGTTCTCGCGCCCGGCGCCGGCGACGGGGTTTGGGTTGCGCGTCGATCGGTTGATTGAGGCGATTGGGGAAACGGATGTGCGCGATGACATCGAGTGCATCGTGTTCAGCCAAGAGCGGCTGGCGGAAGCGGTGGAATTGGCCGAAGCGAAACGGGCGGAAGGCAAGCGCGTCGTCTTGCAGCACATTGCCGGCATTCGTGATATTGACGCCTACAGCCAGCGCTACCGGTCGATCGTGTATTTGCTTGGCCGCAGCGGGCGCGATGGGCAGTGAACATAACAGAGAAGGGGCCGCCGGTTGGTCATCGACGCTGTTGAAAACGGCAGCGATTGGTGGGACAGAGCGGATGCGAAGAACGGACGGGAGAGGCTGCCCATGGCGGTGGAGAGCATGCGGTGTAATCGAGGACCAGCGCCGCATTTGACATGATGAGGAGCAAGGAGGAAGAATGATGCTGACGATTGCCATGCCAAAAGGGCGCATTTTTGAAGAGGCGGTCGAGTTGCTGCGGCGAGCGGATTATGCGCTGCCGCCGGAATTTACCGAGTCGCGCAAGCTCGTCATTGATGTGCCAGAGGAAAACATGCGCTTTATTTTGGCGAAACCGATGGATGTCGTCACCTATGTCGAGCATGGGGTCGCGGATTTGGGCATTGCCGGCAAGGACGTGCTGATGGAAGAAGAACGGGATGTGTACGAACTGCTCGATTTGCACATCAGCCGCTGCCATTTGGCGGTCGCCGGGCTGCCCGGCGCCAAGATGAACGAGATCGCACCAAGGGTGGCGACGAAATACCCGAACATCGCGTCAACGTATTTTCGCGAGCAAGGCGAGCAAGTCGAAATCATCCGCCTGAACGGATCCATTGAACTCGCCCCGCTGATCGGCCTTGCCGACCGGATCGTGGACATCGTTTCCACGGGGCGGACGCTCAGAGAAAACGGGCTTGTCGAGCTTGAACGGATCGCCGAGGTGACGTCGCGCCTGATTGTCAACCCGGCGAGCTACCGGCTAAACGGCGGGGACATTGAACGGTTGGTCGACCGATTGGCGGCGGTCATTCCCCAGCCGTAGGAAAAAAGGTGTGACAGAGCGGAAATGGGCGGTTTCCGAAGAATGGGTTGGTGGAGATTCGGGAATGGCGGAGCGGCGTTGACAACGCCGTTGGAAAATAGCATATAGATGCAACGAAGAAGTTTAACATATCCTTGACGGAAAAGCGGTTTGTCCATTTTCGACTGTCGGAGGCAAGCCACAGGCTTGCCTCCGTCACGCCAAGGCGTGACGGAGGATCGAACAACCGCCTGCTTCACAGACCCATATATGGGTCTTTAAGCGGTGTTGTTCGGTCGTCCGACAGTCGATCAAATACTCGGTAAAAGCTGCAAATGGTAAAGCTTCAAATTGTATCTATACAGATTGCCAATGGACGAAAACCGATGGACGTCACAGAAAGGGGAGCGAACGATGAAAATCGAACGGATCCGAGGCGGCGTTTCGCTGCGGCGCACGATTGAAAGCGGAACGGAGGAGCAGCGGCGCGCGGTGCTTGATATCATCGCCAACGTGCGCGCCCGCGGCGATGCGGTGCTCAAAGAATATACAGAACGGTTTGACGGCGTAAGCTTGGATTCGCTCAAGGTGACGGAAGAGGAAATGAAGCGCGCGCATGCGGCGATGGACGCGGAGATGCTGGAGATCATTCGCCAAGCGGCGGCGAACATTCGCGACTACCATGAGCGGCAAAAGCGCGAATCATGGTGGATGACGAAAGAAGACGGCACCATTCTCGGACAAAAGGTGACGCCGCTCGATGCGGTCGGGTTGTACGTGCCAGGCGGGACGGCCGCTTATCCGTCGTCTGTGCTGATGAACGTTATTCCCGCACAAGTGGCGGGGGTGAAACGGATTGTCATCACCTCGCCGCCAAACAAAGACGGCACGCTCCCGGCTGGGGTGCTGGCCGCCGCCTATGAACTCGGCGTGACGGAAATTTACAAAGTCGGCGGCGCGCAGGCGATCGCCGCGCTTGCTTACGGGACGGAAACGATCCGGCCGGTTGACAAAATTTTCGGGCCGGGCAATATTTATGTGGCATTGGCGAAGCGGGAAGTGTTCGGGCATGTGGCGATCGACATGATCGCAGGGCCGAGCGAAATTGTTGTGCTGGCGGATGAAACGGCCCGACCGGATGAGATTGCGGCCGATTTGTTGTCGCAAGCCGAGCATGACGTGCGGGCGTCGGCCATTTTGGTGACGCCGTCGATGAAATTGGCGCTGGCGGTGGCGAGCGAAGTCGAACGGCAGCTTGAAACGCTGCCGCGCCGCGACATTGCCCAAGCGGCGCTTGAGAACTACGGCGCCATTTACGTCACCGAGACGCTTGAGGAAGCGGTCGATGTTGTGAACGAACTGGCGCCGGAGCATTTGGAAGTGATGACGGCGGAACCGCTCGCGCTGCTCGGCCGGCTCCGCCATGCGGGAGCGATGTTTTTCGGCCGCTTCAGCTCCGAGCCGGTCGGCGACTATTTCGCCGGGCCGAACCACGTGCTGCCGACGAACGGTACGGCAAGGTTTTCAAGCGGCTTGAGCGTTGATGAGTTTGTGAAAAAATCAAGCGTGATCGTTTACAGCGAAGCCGCATTGAAACAACATGGAGAAAAAATCGCCGCCTTTGCCCGCCTCGAGGGGCTGGAGGCGCACGCGCGCGCCATTGAGGTGCGGCTCGAGAAAGGGGAATGAATGATGGCAAGGGAAGCAACGATCGCAAGAACGACGAACGAGACGAGCATTCAGTTATCGCTTTCGTTGGATGGCGAAGGGAAGGCGGAACTGGAAACGGGCGTGCCGTTTTTAACCCATATGCTCGATTTGTTCGCCAAGCACGGCCAGTTCGATTTGCACATTGAGGCCAAAGGCGACACGCATATTGACGACCACCATACGACGGAAGACATCGGCATTTGCCTCGGGCAGGCGATCAAGGAAGCGCTTGGCGACAAAAAAGGAATCAAGCGGTACGGCAACGCGTTTGTGCCGATGGATGACGCCTTGGCGCAAGTTGTGATCGACTTGAGCAATCGCCCGCATTTTGAGTTTCGCGGCGAGTTTCCGGCAGCGAAAGTCGGCGCGTTTGATGTCGAGCTCGTGCATGAGTTTTTATGGAAACTGGCGCTTGAAGCGCGGATGAACTTGCATGTCATCGTCCATTACGGGCGCAATACGCACCATATGATCGAAGCGGTGTTTAAGGCGCTCGGGCGGGCGTTGGATGAAGCAACGATGATCGACCCGCGCGTCAAAGGCGTTCCGTCGACAAAAGGGATGCTGTAGACGATGGAGTGCGGCGCCCCCCGTGGGGAAAGAGTTCCGCAGGCGCAGGAAAGGCGGTCGGATCGAGGCAGCGCTTCCTGCGGGAAAAGCTCCATGGATGCAGGAAAGGCGACCGGATGCCAAGGAGAGGTTTGCACATGGAAGGAGCGCCGTAAAAAAGCATGCCGCCATACCGTTGTTCATTGAACAAGGGGATGGGCATGGATCAGGGAAGAAAGGAATGGGATGACGATGATCGGGATCATCGACTATGGCATGGGCAACTTATACAGCGTCAGCAAAGCGCTCGAGCGGCTCGGCTGTCCGTATGTCCTAAGCGGCGACAAAGAGGAGCTCGAGCAGGCGCGCGGGCTGATTTTGCCCGGTGTCGGCTCGTTTCGCGATGCGATGCACATTTTAAATGAGACAGGCCTAGCTGCTTTCATCCGTTCGGCGGTTGAAAACGGCACGCCGCTGCTCGGCATTTGTTTAGGGATGCAGCTGTTGTTTGACGAAAGCGAAGAAAACGGGCCGACAAAAGGGCTTGGCTTGCTTCGCGGCCGCGTCGTCCGCTTTCCGGGCGTCACGAAAACCGGCGAGCCATACAAAGTGCCGCACATGGGCTGGAACCGGCTCCGCTTTCATCGTCCGTCGCCGCTCCTTCGTGGCGTCGAGGAAGGGCATGTCTATTTTGTCCATTCGTATTATGTCATTCCAGGGGATGAGGACGTCGTGCTCGCGAGCAGTGAATATGACGTTGATGTTCCGGCGATCGTCGGGCGCGGCTGTGTGTTTGGCACACAGTTTCATCCGGAAAAAAGCGGTGCGGTCGGCATGAGCATCTTGAACAATTATGTCGGCATCGCCACGGGAAGGGGGAACGGCTGATGGCGGCGTTTACGATTTATCCGGCGGTCGATATGCGCGGCGGCAAGTGCGTCCGCCTGCTGCAAGGCGATTACAACAAAGAAACGGTGTACGGCGATTCGCCGGTCGCGATGGCCGAGCAATTCGCCGCTCAAGGGGCGGAGTGGATTCATATGGTCGATTTGGACGGAGCGAAAGAAGGGCGCCGCGTCAACGACCGGTTTGTCATTGAAGCGGCCCGTCGTCTTTCCGTCCATGTGCAAGTGGGCGGCGGCATCCGGACGGAAGAGGATATCGTGCATTATTTAGAAAATGGGGTCGCCCGCGTCATTTTAGGAAGTGCGGCCATTTCCGACCCGCCGTTTGTGAAAAAGATGCTCCAAAAATACGGCCGCCGCATCGTGATTGGCATTGACGCCCGCGACGGCTTCGTGGCGACGGAAGGGTGGCTTGCGACGTCGAACGTCAAGGCGGAAGAGCTCGGGCGGATGCTCGCTGAGGCGGGGGCGGAGACGTTTATCTTTACGGACATTGCAACGGACGGCACGCTGTCGGGCCCGAACATCGCCGCCGCGGTCCGGTTGGCCGAGGCGACGGGAAAAGAAGTGATCGCTTCTGGCGGCGTCAGCTCGCTTGACGATTTGCGCGCGCTCTGCCAATATGCTGGACAAGGCATCGGCGGCGCGATCGTCGGCAAGGCGCTTTATACGAATCAGTTTACGCTCGCGGAAGCGCTCAAGGCGGTGAACGAGCGATGATCACGAAGCGCATCATCCCGTGCCTCGATGTGAAAGACGGGCGCGTCGTCAAAGGAGTGCAATTTGTCCAGCTGCGCGATGCCGGCGATCCGGTGGAGCTCGCGAAGGCGTACGATGAGCAAGGGGCGGACGAGCTCGTGTTTTTGGACATTTCCGCTTCCCATGAAGGGCGGAAAACGATGGTCGATGTCGTCGAGCGCGTCGCCGCCCAGCTAGCGATTCCGTTTACGGTCGGCGGCGGCATCCACTCGCTTGAGGATATGAAGCGGATGCTTCGCGCCGGGGCCGACAAAGTGTCGCTCAACACCGCCGCGGTGCTCCATCCGACCTTGATCACCGAAGGGGCGGACTTTTTCGGCTCGCAATGCATCGTCGTCGCCATTGACGCGAAATACGATGAAACGCTTGGTTCATGGCGCGTCTATACGCACGGCGGCCGCAACGCCACGAACTGGGAAGTCGTCGCTTGGGCGCAGGAAGCGGTCCGTCTTGGCGCCGGGGAGATTTTGCTGACGAGCATGGACGCGGACGGCGGCAAAAACGGTTTTGATATTGAGTTGACGCGGCGGGTGAGCGAAGCGGTCCCGATTCCGGTCATCGCCTCGGGCGGCGCCGGCAAGGCGGAGCATTTCCTCGAAGCGTTCGAAAAAGGGAAAGCAGACGCGGCGCTGGCGGCATCGATTTTCCATTACAAAGAAACGTCGGTCGGACAAGTGAAAGCGTACTTGAAAGAAAGAGGGGTGAACGTGCGATGACGGCGGACATTCGCTTTGATGAAAAAGGGCTTGTACCTGCCATCGTCCAAGATGCGCAAAGCAAGGAAGTGCTCACGCTTGCCTATATGAACAAAGAGTCGCTTAAAAAAACGCTGGAGACCGGAGAAACATGGTTTTACAGCCGCTCGCGCCAAGAACTATGGCATAAAGGGGCGACATCTGGAAACGTGCAGCGCGTTGTTGACATCCGCTACGACTGCGACGCCGACGCCCTGCTCGTTCTCGTCGAGCCGGCCGGCCCGGCTTGCCATACCGGGTCGTATTCCTGTTTTTCCCGCTCGCTGGACGGCGCGGCGCGCACGCCGGCGGCCGACCGGTTCGCGATTTTGCATGAGCTTGAACAAATCATCGCCCAGCGCGACGCCGAACGGCCGGAAGGGTCGTACACGACGTACTTGTTTGAAAAAGGCGTCGATAAAATTTTGAAGAAAGTCGGCGAAGAAGCGGCGGAAGTCATCATCGCGGCGAAAAACCGGAGCCATGACGAATTGAAATGGGAAGCGGCCGACTTGTTGTACCATTTGCTTGTACTGTTGCGCGAACAAAAGCTGCCGCTTGACGCGGTGCTTGCGACGCTTGCCGAGCGGCACGCGCAAAAGGTGGAAGCGAGCGACAAAAAATAACAAGATGGTTAGGTGAGAAAAAGGAACGTCTGCCATCGCGCCGGCGTTCCTTTTTTGCACGGAAAAACCGCATTCCTAAAGTTTCTTGCTTGTTTTCGCCGCCGATATGGTATACTGTTGTTCGACGAATTTTACGGACGACGGAGGACAGAATGGGAAAACAACTGAAGCGATCATCACGAAAAGCGACGATTGTACCGTTCATCCAAAGCGGAGATTACTTTTTTAAAAAAGGAATGAAAGCATACGACCGAGGCGATTTGGAAAAGGCGAGGAAATATTTTGAGCGCGCCGTCCGTTTGGATGAGCGCGACGCCTCATTCGCCTTGCAGCTTGCCCTTGTGCTGTCGGAGCTTGGTGAATATCAATTTTCCAATCAATGGCTGTTCAAAATTATCCATGATTTGGACGAAACGATGTACGACTGTTTGTATTTTTTGGCGAACAATTTCGCCTGCCTCGGCTTGTTTCGTGAAGCAAGGCAATACGCGGAGCGTTATTTGGCGCATGAGCCGGCCGGAGAGTTTGCCGACGATGCTGCTGACTTGCTTGAGCTGCTTCGGCTCGATGGCTCGGAATGGACGGAAGAAGAGGAGCAGCTGATGGTGCTGGAGGATCGGGCCCGCCGTTTGCTTGAGGAGGAGCGGTTTGCGGAAGCGATTGAAGCGCTTGAAGCGCTCGTCGTGCGCTATCCGGACGTTTGGTCGGCGCATAACAACTTGGCGCTTGCTTATTTTTACAGCGGCGATGTCGACAAAGCGAAACAGAAAGTGCGTGAAGTGCTCAAACGCGATCCCGGCAATTTGCATGCGCTTTGCAACGCGCTTGTCTTCGCCTATTACTTGCGTGAGGAAGAACAGGCGGCCGCGCTTTGCGAGACGCTGGCCGGTTTGTATCCGTTTTTTCGCGAGCATCAATACAAGCTCGGGGCGACATTCGCGCTTGTTGGGCGGTTCGATTTGGCGTTCCGTTGGCTGCACCGTTTGTATAAACAAGGCTTTGGCGGTGATGGGCCATTTTATTATTGGCTCGCTTGCGCTGCCTACTATACTGGCCATGAGCCGCTCGCTCGGCAAATGTGGGAGGTGCTTGCCACCCTCCATCCCGAAAAACGGGGTGAGGAGCCGTGGGCCGTTTCAGCGCCGGTGGATGAGGCGCTTATCCGCTTGATGGCTTGGCTGGAGGGCGACGAGCTGGCCGACCGTCTGTACGGATTGTACTTGTTCAGCCGCTCGCCGCAGGCGAAAGAGCCATCGATGTCGCTTGCGGTATGCCGCCTCTTGCCGTCTGATCCCCGTCTGCGCCCGTTTATCGACTGCTTTTTGTTCGGCTTAACCGACGGCCCGTCCGCTTGGGCGGCGAACATCGGCCGCATGGTCGATGCGCTTTCGGCGCATAATGAGGAAAAGGAAGCGCTCTGCCGCTTCGCCTTCGCGATGGCCGTCCATCCGTCGGCTGATCGCGAGCCATTTGCGAACGGAGCCGCGTGGGCGGCGGCGATCGAATACATGTGGCGCCGACAGCAAGGAGAGCGTGTGACGCAAAGAGAGATGGCGGCCAAATACGGCGTTTCGGCGGCGACGGTGCAAAAATACGTGCAAAAAGCGCGCCGGCTCTATACATGAGCAAATCAATAGACAGGGCGAATCGACTTCTATACGATGAAAATGGAAGGATTCTCAAGCGAGGGAGTGGACGGTGTGGCAGACGAAAAAATTTACGATGTCATTATTGCCGGAGCCGGGCCGGCTGGGCTGACGGCGGCTGTCTATACATCGCGCGCCAATTTGTCGACGCTGATGATCGAGCGCGGCGTCCCGGGCGGGCAGATGGTCAACACTGAGGAAGTCGAGAACTATCCTGGCTTTGAAACGATTTTAGGCCCGGAATTGGCGACGAAAATGTTTGAGCATGCGAAAAAATTCGGCGCGGAGTACGCATACGGCGATGTGAAAGAAATCATCGACGGCGAGGCGTACAAAACGGTCATCGTCGGCGACAAAGAGTACAAGGCCCGCGCGGTCATCATCGCCACCGGAGCGGAATATAAAAAACTCGGCGTACCGGGTGAAGCGGAGCTCGGCGGCCGCGGCGTTTCGTACTGTGCGGTGTGCGACGGGGCGTTTTTCAAAGGGAAAGATTTGGTCGTCGTGGGCGGGGGCGACTCGGCGGTCGAAGAGGGCGTCTATTTGACGCGGTTTGCCAATAAAGTGACGATCGTTCACCGCCGCGACAAGCTGCGGGCGCAAAAAATTTTGCAAGACCGGGCGTTCGCCAATGAAAAAATTGATTTCATCTGGAACCATACGGTGAAACAAATCAACGAAAAGGACGGAAAAGTCGGCAGCGTGACGCTTGTGCATACGCAAACGGGCGAGGAGCGCGAATTTCCGTGCGACGGCGTTTTCATTTACATCGGGATGGTGCCGCTCTCGAAGCCGTTTGCCAATCTTGGCATCACGAATGAAAACGGCTATATCGTCACGAACGAAAAGATGGAGACGAAAGTGCCGGGCATTTTCGCCGCCGGTGATGTGCGGGAAAAAACGCTCCGGCAAATCGTGACGGCTACCGGCGACGGCAGCATCGCCGCGCAAAGCGCCCAGCATTACGTTGAGGAACTGAAAGAAAAGCTCAATAAGCAAGGGGTCAGCTGATCCGGTAACCAAATCGCAATCAAATCGTAATGGTTATTTAACCCAGATGTAACACGGGCGCAACACATTTGTCGTATGCTATAAGTAAGTAATTGACCCCCTTTTATATAGATCCTTGATTCGGCGCGGGCGTTTGTCCGCGTCTCTTTTTTCTTTGCCTGCGCGCTTGCATCCTGCCGCCCCGCTCGAAACGGCGGGGGATGGCGTCTTTCGGCTGGAAGCGGAATGTTGGGCCCCCGAGGTTTTTGCAGACGGGAAGCGGACGGTTTCCAGCGGTTTGAAGGTGGAGCGGCCTAACTATTTATGGTAAAATAAAGATGATTATGTGCGTGTTTGCGGATGGTTGGGGTGAACGAATTGCAACGGGTGACAAACTGCGTATTATATAAAGACGGCCAAGTGCTGCTGTTGCAAAAGCCGAGGCGCGGCTGGTGGGTCGCTCCGGGCGGGAAAATGGAGCCCGGCGAGACGGTGCGTGAAGCATGCATTCGTGAATACCGGGAAGAGACGGGCATTTATTTGAAAAATCCAGAGCTGAAAGGCGTCTTTACGATCGTGATGAAAAATGGGAATGAAACAGTGTCGGAGTGGATGATGTTTACGTTTTTCGCCGACGACTTCATTGGCGAAAACGTGCCGTCTTCCGAAGAAGGGACGCTTGCTTGGCATCAGGTGGAGACGCTTTCGACGCTGCCGATGGCCCCTGGCGACTATCATATTTTGGACTACGCCTTGAAAGGCAAAGGGGTTATGTACGGGGTGTTTGTGTATACAGAGGAGTTTGAACTGCTTTCGTATCGATTGGATCCGAGTTGATGGAGAGGAGAGACGACAATGGGGCAAAATGGGGCGCTGCAGCCGATTCAGCTCGTCATCATCACCGGCATGTCCGGCGCGGGAAAGACGGTGGCGATTCAAAGCTTCGAAGACCTCGGCTTTTTTTGTATTGACAACTTGCCGCCGACGCTGCTGCCGAAATTTTTGGAGCTCGTCAAAGAATCCGGGAATAAAATGAACAAAGTCGCCCTTGTCATGGATTTGCGCAGCCGCGACTTTTTCGATCATTTGTTCGCTGCGCTCGATGAGTTGGCTGAGCAGGCATGGGTCGTCCCCCAGGTGTTGTTTTTGGACGCCCAAGATTCGACATTGGTGGCCCGCTACAAAGAAACGCGGCGGACGCATCCGCTTGCGCCGAACGAGCCCCCGCTTGAAGGAATCCGTTTGGAGCGGAAGCTGCTCGAAGAACTGAAAGGACGGGCGCAGATCATTTACGATACGACGGGGCTCAAGCCGCGCGAGCTGCGGGAGAAAATCATCCGCCAGTTCTCATCGCATGCTCAATCCGGGTTTACCATCAACGTCATGTCGTTTGGGTTTAAGTACGGCATTCCGATTGATGCGGATTTGGTGTTTGACGTCCGCTTTTTGCCGAACCCGCATTACATTGAACATATGCGGCCGAAAACCGGGTTGGATGACGACGTATCGTCCTACGTGCTCAAGTGGGGGGAAACGCAAAAGTTTTTGGAAAAGCTCATTGATTTGTTGTCGTTTATGTTGCCGTATTACCAGCGAGAAGGAAAAAGCCAGCTGGTGATCGCCATCGGCTGCACGGGCGGCCAGCACCGTTCGGTGGCGCTCGCAGAATATATCGCCCGCCATTTTTCGGCCGACTATAAAACTGTTGTCTCGCACCGGGACATGGAGAGGAGAAAGGACATACACCGATGAGGAACGAACGAGCAGCGAAACTGGTCGTCATCGGCGGCGGCACCGGGCTTCCCGTGCTGCTGAGGGGGCTGAAGCAGCATGAATTGGATTTGACCGCCATTGTCACGGTCGCCGATGACGGCGGAAGTTCCGGGCGGCTGCGGGATGAACTGCACATTCCGCCGCCCGGGGATGTCCGCAACGTATTGGCCGCGCTGTCTGACGTCGAACCGCTCATTGTCGAGCTGTTCCAGCACCGTTTTCAAAACGGCAACGGCTTATCCGGCCATTCGCTCGGCAATTTGATTTTGGCGGCGCTCACATCGATCACCGGCGACTTTGTGAAAGCGATCCGTGAGATGAGCAAAGTGTTGAACGTGCGCGGCCAGGTTCTGCCGGCGGCGAACAAGAGCGTCGTATTGCACGCGGAGATGGAAGATGGTTCCATTGTCTCTGGCGAGTCAAAAATCCCGAGTGCGGGAAAAAAAATTAAGAGGGTGTTTTTAACGCCGGAAGACATTGAGCCGCTGCCGGAGACGGTTGATGCCATCCGCCGCGCCGATTTGATTGTCATCGGGCCGGGCAGCCTATACACAAGCATCTTGCCGAATTTGCTCGTGCCGAAAATCGGGCAGGAAGTATGCAAGGCGAAGGCGAAAAAAGTATATATATGCAACATTATGACTCAGGCCGGCGAGACGCCGCACTATACGGTGAGCGACCATGTGGAGGCGCTTCATGCTCATCTTGGCGGCCCGTTTTTGGACGCGGTGATCATCAACAGCGGAGCGATCCCGGAAGCGATCCGCCGCCGCTACGAGGCGGAGCGGGCCGAGCCGGTGCGTGACGACAGCAGCGGGCTTTCGTTGCAAGTCATCCGCGACGATATTGTCACGTACGAGGATGGGGTCATTCGCCATAATACGGCGAAAGTCGCCGCCCTTCTTCTCGGGCTTCTCCCTCACCGTTAAAGGCGGGACCCGAGTAGGCCGCAAAGCGCCATTATGGGCGGTGATGCTCCCGGTGGCCGCGCCGAAAGTCAGGCACCTCCAACCGGCCGGATGCGGGGAACGAATGGAGGTGGAGCGATCGTGTCTTTTGCATCGGAAACGAAAAAGGAATTGACCCATTTAGAGGTGAAGCCTTGCTGCTTGCGCGCGGAGCTGTCGGCGCTTTTGCGCATGAACGGTTCACTGTCGTTTTCCGGCGGGCGAATGGCCATCGATGTCCAGACGGAAAATGCGGCGATCGCTCGGCGCATTTATACGTTATTGAAAAAGGGCTACGATGTCGCCGTCGAGCTGTTTGTCCGCAAGAAAATGCGCTTGAAAAAAAACAACGTCTACATCGTCCGCGTGACCGACGGTGCGGCCTCTTTGCTTCGTGAACTTCACATTGTCAACGGCGATTTTTCGCTCATCCATGACATTTCCCCGGAGCTCGTCAAGAAAAAATGCTGCAAGCGCTCGTATTTGCGCGGCGCGTTTTTGGCTGGCGGTTCGGTCAACAACCCGGAGACGTCGTCTTACCATTTGGAGATTTTTTCGCTGTATGAGGAGCATAACCGGGCGTTATGCGAATTGATGAACAGCCACTTTTTTTTAAATGCGAAAACGTTGGAACGGAAAAAGGGGTTTATTACGTATTTAAAAGAGGCGGAAAAAATCGCCGAGTTTTTGAACATCATCGGCGCCCATCAAGCGCTGCTCCGCTTTGAGGACATTCGCATCGTCCGCGATATGCGCAACTCGGTCAACCGGCTTGTCAATTGCGAAACCGCCAATTTGAACAAAACGATCGGCGCTGCGCTTCGCCAGGTGGAGAACATCCGCTACATCGACGAGACGATCGGCCTTGATTCACTGCCGGCCAAGCTGCGGGAAATCGCGAAACTTCGCATCGAGCATCAAGACGTGACGCTGAAAGAGCTCGGGGAGATGGTTGCCGGTGGAAAAATCAGCAAATCCGGCATCAACCACCGGCTGCGCAAAATTGATGAGATCGCGGAGCGGCTGCGGGCTGGAAAGCCGGTCGATTTCCATAAATCGCTGTAAAGGGGAGATGGAGAATGGTGGAAAAACAAGTGGAAGTGAAATTAAAAACCGGGCTGCAGGCGCGCCCGGCGGCGTTGTTTGTCCAAGAAGCGAACCGTTTTTCCGCTGATGTGTTTTTGGAAAAAGACGGAAAACGGGTCAACGCGAAAAGCATTATGGGCTTGATGAGCCTTGCTGTCGGCCATGGAGCGGTGATCACGCTCATTGCCGACGGTCCGGATGAGCAAGAAGCGATCGAAAAGCTCGCCGCCTATGTGCAAAAGGAAAAGTAAAGCAGCGTGTGGGGCTGGCGGGGAAAGGAATGGAAAAGGCTGCTCCGTTTTTGTCGGAAGCAGCCTTTTTTCGTCAATGTCGGTGCAGGCGCAGCTCTATAGCGGTTCTGCCAACGTGTGCATGCCTTATTTTTCATCAGCGCGCGTCAGCACGCGGTCAATGATGCCGTATTCCATTGCTTTTTGCGCGGTCATAAAGTTGTCGCGGTCCGTATCGCGCTCGATCACTTCGATCGGTTGGCCGGTGTTTTCCGATAAAATGCGGTTCAATTTGTCGCGCAAGAACAAAATGCGCTTCGCTGCGATTTCGATTTCCGTTGCTTGCCCTTGGGCGCCGCCGAGCGGTTGGTGGATCATGATTTCACTGTTTGGAAGCGCGAACCGTTTCCCTTTCGCACCGGCGGCAAGCAAAAACGCCCCCATGGAAGCGGCCATGCCGATGCAAATCGTCGATACGTCCGGTTTGATGAACTGCATCGTGTCGTAAATCGCCAGGCCAGCTGTGATCGAGCCGCCCGGGCTGTTGATGTACAAGGAAATATCTTTGTCCGGGTCTTCCGCCGCCAAAAACAGCAGCTGCGACACGATCGAGTTGGCCACTTGGTCGTCGATCGGGCTGCCAAGGAACACGATTCGGTCTTTCAATAAGCGCGAATAAATGTCGTACGCCCGCTCCCCGCGGTTCGTCTGTTCGATGACAGTCGGAATCAAATACATCAAAAACGCCTCCTTTTCCATCCTAATGGATCAATATGTACGCCTTAATCATACACGAATGGTCAATGAAGGTCAAACAAAACGACCTTCCCCATTCTTTATAACATATTCGCGGCTGGCGGCAAACATCCCTTTTTTCATCATAACCGCTTTTTCGTTTTTTTAACCTGTTGCCCCGTTGATGGGGGAAGGAACAAAGGTGCAATTTTTCCTGCTTTTGATGGCATTTTTCCTCTTGCATTTTTGCGCGATCCTGCTATAATAGAACATGCGACGGAACGAAATAGAGAAATCATGAACTTCCATGCCCTCGTAGTGTAGTGGATAGCACGAGAGATTCCGGTTCTCTTAGCGTGGGTTCGAATCCTGCCGAGGGCGCTACTTGTATCCGACCTGTTCGGATCGGAATTCCTAGACTCCTTGATACGACCGCGTTTGCGGTCGTTTTTCATTTTTGGGGAATCCCGAAAAAAACGATAGAATCCGAAAAAATTTTGCACGAATTTTGCACGGCTATTTGGTACGATCCAGTTCCGCCATCGCGAGATCGACCTGCCGGGATTCTTTTTGTTCCATCTCATCTAAAATATGCGAGTACGTTTGCAGAGTAGTGACAATATGGCGGAACGGGAAACGAGTTTGGAGCAGCTGGCTTCGATTCGGTTTCGCCAACCGTCGATCACGATTCGGACCTTGTCCGCAGACAAAGCGTATGGCGCCACGGAGTATCTGGAAGCGCTCTTTCTTCATCCAGACTACAGTTTTTTGTTTTTTGTCGTGTAAATGCCACTAATAAGTGAAAGGTGCAAACCGAATCCTCCTTCCGTTGCGTCACCCGATTGGGCGGCGTTTTTTATTTAGGTGAGGTGATACACGTGTAGAAGTTGCACGAGGTATTGAACGATAACAAAAGCTAAACCACATGAAGAAAAAGGACGGAATGACCTGGGGCGACTGGATGGAGATCATGGGGTCCGGCGCGATACGTATAAACGAGTGCGCGGGGCGGTGAGGAGGAAATGGGAAGGAATAAAGACCCTTAGGTTAAAAAACATATACTTGGTATATGGTTATAATCCTGCCGAGGCAAAACAGCCGCCTAGGAGGCTGTTTTTCTTTTAGATCAGCAGCGGACGCGCCGCTTTCCTCGAGAGGGTTCCCAAATCAAGGGCTCGGGCGGGGCATTGGGTTTTTTCGTCTGAACAGGCGCCGGTTCGGGCGGTCGACAAGGCCGCTTTCCGCCGTCAAAAATTTCTCCTACCCCCTCCCGCTCCCGTCGTGTACAATAAAAGAAAGGGAGGCGTGACGATGAGGGCGGAGTTATGGCAAGAGCAGCGGCTGCAGTTGTCGCTGACAAAGGAACTTGTGCAGGCGATTGAACTGTTGCAATATTCTGCAGTGGATTTGGAAGCGTTTTTATATGAACAGTCGCTGGAAAACCCGTTTTTGGAAATTCGCCGCACCCGGGTGCGGCAACGGCCAAGCCGGACAGAAAGAGACCAAAAGCAATGGCTCGAGAACATTGGCGCCCGCGCAGAGACGCTTGTTGGCCATTTGCTTTCTCAGCTGCCTGCGTTAAAGCTCGGTGATCGGGAAGAGCGCATCGTCCGTTATCTCATTGCCTCGCTCGATGAGGATGGCTATTTGCGCGTGCCGCTTGCCGAGCTGGCGGAGCGGTTTTCCACATCGATCCAAGAAATGGAATGGGGGTTGCGCCTTGTGCAGTCGCTTGACCCGCCGGGAGTCGGCGCCCGCGATTTGGCGGAATGCCTTCTTTTGCAGCTGGAACGTCTTCCGGAGCGCGACGAGCTGGCGGAAACGATCGTTCGTGATCATTTTATTCCTTTTGCGGAAAAATCGTGGAAAACGCTCTCCAAACAGCTTGGCGTCAGCCTTGGCGAACTGCAGCGCGTCTTCGAGCTTATTCGTTCACTCGAGCCACGGCCGGGCATTCACTATTCGAGCGAAACCCCGCCTTTGGTCGTGCCGGATGTCATCGTCACCCGCAAAGGGGATGGAGACTGGATTGTCGCCTACAACGATGACATCCATCCGGAGCTCGGATGGAATCGGGAGTACGAGCGGCGCATCGCCGCATCGAGCGATCGGCATGCCGAACAGTTTATCAAAGAAAAATATCGGCAGTTTACATGGCTTGCAAAAAGCCTAGAGCAGCGAAAACAGACGCTTCTTCGGCTCATGGCGGTCATTGTCGAGCGCCAGCGTCCGTGTTTGGAGTTCGGTCTTGCGGCGCTTAAACCGATGACGATGCGCGAGGTGGCCGAGGAGCTCGGCGTCCATGAATCGACGGTAAGCCGTGCGGTGCGTCATAAATATGTGCAAACGCCGTTTGGCACGATCGAGCTGCGCCGCTTCTTTTCGAACGCCGCGACGGCCAAGGAAACGATCGAGGCGGCTTCCTCCGCTCAAGTGAAAGCGATCATCCAAGAGCTGATCGCGGCGGAAGACCGACAGGCGCCGCTTTCTGACCAACAGCTGGCCGATTTGCTTCATGGCCGCTACGGCATCGCCATTTCCCGCCGCACGGTCGCCAAATACCGCGAGCAGCTGCGCATTCCTTCTTCGGCGAAACGAAAGCAATACACCGGAGCTTGATGCGACCGGTGAAAGAAAGGAAGAACGCGATGCACATCCGGTTGTACACGAAGACGAACTGTCCGCTTTGCGACAAAGCGAAAGCGGTTTTGACGGAGCTGCAGGCAGACTATCGGTTTACGATGGAAGAGATCGATATTTATGAAGACGACGCGCTTCTCGAGAAATATCAGTTGATGATTCCGGTCGTCGAGCTTGACGGGGAAGAAATCGGGTATGGGATGATTGAAAAAGAAATGGTGAGAAAGCGGTTGCGGCAAGTGCGAAACAGTTGAACGGCTCAATTCCTCCTGCTATAATGAAAATGGCGCGGGAGGAATTTTTTATCGATTGGCGGGACATAATATGTCATACTGGGACAAAAAACGTCCCTATGTTCTGCTAAGGGGAAGGATCGATGCAACCGTTAGTAGAGGCATTAAAAAAATTATCGCCCGACTTGCTTGACGTTATGCAAAAACGGTACGAGATTTTGCACTCCATTTCGCTTATGGCGCCGGTCGGGCGGCGGGTGCTGGCTGCCAGCCTTGGCATGAGCGAGCGGGTGCTGCGGTCGGAAACAGAGTTTTTGAAAGGGCAAAACTTGCTTTCCGCCGATGTATCGGGCATGAGGCTGACGGAAGAAGGCCAAGCGCTGCTGTATACGCTCCACGATTTGATGCGGGAAGCGCTTGGGCTCAAGGAATTGGAAGCGGCGCTCAAAGAACGGCTCCGTGTCGGGCGCGTCGTCGTCGTTGCCGGGGATAGCGACCGGTTTCCTTGGGTAAAAAAAGAAATGGGAAGAGCGTGCGTCGCCCGCATGAAAGAGCGGCTTCAGCCGGGGGACGTTGTCGCGGTGGCCGGTGGGACGACGATGGCGGCGGTCGCGGAGATGATGACGCCGGACCCACAGCTGAGCGGTGTGCTGTTCGTTCCAGCGCGCGGCGGCCTTGGCGAAGATGTCGAGAACCAGGCGAACACGATTTGCGCCAAAATGGCGGAAAAAGCAGCCGGTCGTTATCGGCTTCTCCATGTGCCCGACCAGCTGAGCGACGAAGCGTATGCGTCGCTCGTCGAAGAGCCAGCCGTGAAGGAAGTGCTGGAGCTCATCCAATCGTGCCGCATGGTCGTCCATGGCATCGGGGAAGCGGTGACGATGGCGAAACGGCGGCGGACGCCGCCTTCGGAGATGGAAAACATCATCGCCCGCCATGCCGTCGCCGAGGCGTTCGGCTATTATTTCAATGAGCAGGGCGATGTCGTCCATAAGGTGAAAACGGTCGGCATTCAACTTGAGCATCTCCCGCATGTCGAACACGTCATCGCCGTCGCCGGAGGGGCATCGAAGGCGAAAGCCATTCGCGCCTATATGAAGCGGGCGCCGCATTCACTGCTCGTCACCGACGAAGGTGCCGCCAAAGCGTTAGTAGGGGAATAACTTCCCTTGCCGATACTATTCAGCAGCAAAGTTAAGGAGGAAAACACGATGACAGTAAAAGTTGGGATCAACGGATTTGGCCGCATTGGGCGCAATGTGTTCCGCGCGGCATTGAAAAATCCGAACATTGAAGTGGTGGCGGTGAACGATTTAACGGATGCCAACACGCTTGCGCATTTGTTGAAGTATGACTCCGTTCACGGCCAGCTGGATGCCGAAGTGTCCGTCAACGGCAACAACTTGGTCGTCAACGGCAAAGAAATCATCGTCAAAGCGGAACGCGACCCGGCCAACTTGGCGTGGGGCGAAATCGGCGTTGACATCGTCGTCGAATCGACCGGCCGCTTCACGAAACGCGAAGATGCGGCGAAGCATTTGGAAGCCGGCGCGAAAAAAGTGATCATTTCCGCCCCGGCGAAAAACGAAGACATTACGATCGTCATGGGCGTCAACCAAGACAAATACGACCCGAAAAGCCACCATGTTATCTCGAACGCGTCGTGCACGACGAACTGCTTGGCGCCGTTTGCCAAAGTGCTGCATGAACAATTCGGCATCGTCCGCGGCATGATGACGACCGTTCACTCGTACACGAACGACCAACAAATTTTGGACTTGCCGCACAAAGATTTGCGCCGGGCTCGCGCGGCCGCGGAATCGATCATTCCGACGACGACCGGGGCGGCGAAAGCGGTCGCGCTCGTTTTGCCGGAATTGAAAGGAAAGTTGAACGGCATGGCGATGCGCGTGCCGACGCCGAACGTATCCGTTGTTGACTTGGTGGCGGAGCTGGAAAAAGAAGTGACGGTCGAAGAGGTGAATGCCGCATTGAAAGCGGCGGCCGAAGGCGAATTGAAAGGCATCTTGGCTTACAGCGAAGAACCGCTCGTCTCGCGCGACTACAACGGCAATCCGGCTTCGTCGACGATCGATGCGCTCTCGACCATGGTCATTGAGGGCAAAATGGTGAAAGTCGTTTCCTGGTACGACAACGAAACCGGCTATTCGCACCGCGTCGTCGACTTGGCGGCGTACATCGCGTCGAAAGGGCTGTAAGACGGGCTCGGCATTGAGTTTTCCGCCTGTTCAAGTCTATAATAGGAAAATGGAGGGGAGCGGGGAAATGATCCCCACTCCTTTTCCTTTTCCAACACCATCGTTGAAGGGGGCTGGAACGATGAACAAGAAGACGGTTCGCGACGTTGATGTCAAAGGGAAGCGCGTCTTCTGCCGCGTTGATTTCAACGTGCCGATGGAAGAAGGCGCGATCACTGATGACACACGCATTCGCGCCGCACTCCCGACGATCCGCTATTTGATCGAGCACGGGGCGAAAGTCATTTTGGCGAGCCACCTCGGCCGCCCGAAAGGAAAAGTGGTCGAAGAATTGCGTTTGGATGCCGTTGCCAAGCGGCTCGGCGAGCTGCTTGAACGCCCGGTCGTGAAAACGAATGAAGCGATCGGCGATGAGGTGAAGGCGGCGGTCGACCGTTTGAACGAAGGCGATGTGCTCTTGCTTGAGAACGTCCGCTTCTATCCGGGCGAAGAGAAAAATGATC
Source organism: Geobacillus sp. PK12 (assembly GCF_004123125.1). Taxonomy (NCBI): domain Bacteria; kingdom Bacillati; phylum Bacillota; class Bacilli; order Caryophanales; family Anoxybacillaceae; genus Geobacillus; species Geobacillus sp. PK12. The sequence goes on along the minus strand of NZ_SDKL01000023.1, from coordinate 46,849 downwards.
TCGAGCTCGCCAAAGCGTTTGCGGAGCTTGCGGATCTATATGTCAACGATGCGTTCGGCGCCGCCCATCGCGCCCATGCGTCGACGGAAGGCATCGCCCATTACTTGCCGGCGGTGGCCGGATTTTTGATGGAAAAAGAACTCGAAGTGCTTGGCAAGGCGCTTTCGAATCCGGACCGCCCGTTTACAGCGATCATCGGCGGTGCGAAAGTGAAAGACAAAATCGGCGTCATCGACAATTTGCTTGAAAAAGTCGACAACTTGATCATCGGCGGCGGACTGGCGTACACGTTCGTCAAAGCGCTTGGGCATGATGTCGGCAAGTCGCTGCTTGAAGAAGATAAAATCGAACTGGCGAAATCGTTTATGGAAAAAGCAAAAGAAAAAGGCGTCCGTTTTTATATGCCGGTGGACGTGGTCGTCGCCGACCGGTTTGCGAACGACGCCAACACGAAAGTCGTGCCGATTGACGCGATTCCAGCCGATTGGGAGGCGCTTGACATCGGCCCGAAAACGCGCGAATTGTACCGCGATGTCATTCGCGAGTCGAAGCTCGTTGTCTGGAACGGCCCGATGGGCGTCTTTGAAATGGACGCGTTCGCGCACGGGACGAGAGCGATCGCTGAAGCATTGGCGGAAGCGCCCGACACCTATTCGGTCATCGGCGGCGGGGATTCGGCGGCGGCGGTTGAGAAATTCGGCTTGGCCGACAAAATGGATCATATTTCCACGGGCGGCGGCGCTTCGCTCGAGTTTATGGAAGGAAAACAGCTGCCGGGTGTCGTCGCGCTCGAAGACAAATGACCCGCGGCGCCGGATTTGGCGCATGGCGGCTGACGCCGCCCATTGAAAGGAAGGGTGAACGATGAGAAAACGCATCATTGCAGGCAATTGGAAAATGCATAAAACCTTGGCGGAAGCCGTTCAGTTTGTCGAGGAAGTGAAAGGGCTTGTACCGCCGAGAGCGGAAGTCGATTCCGTCGTTTGCGCGCCGTTTTTGTTTTTGGATCGGTTGGTGCAAAATACAAACGGCACCGATTTGCAAATCGGGGCGCAAAACATGCACTTTGCCGACCAAGGGGCGTACACAGGCGAAGTGAGCCCGGTCATGCTGAAAGACCTCGGCGTGACGTACGTCATTCTCGGCCATTCGGAGCGCCGGCAGATGTTTGCGGAAACGGATGAGACGGTGAACAAAAAAGTATTGGCCGCTTTCACCCGCGGCTTGACGCCGATCGTTTGCTGCGGCGAATCGCTTGAGGAGCGGGAAGCGGGGCAGACGAACGCCGTTGTCGCCTCGCAAGTGGAAAAAGCGCTCGCCGGCTTGACGCCGGAACAAGTGAAGCAAGCGGTCATCGCTTACGAGCCAATTTGGGCGATCGGCACGGGCAAATCGTCGACGGCGGAAGATGCGAACGACGTGTGCGGCCATATCCGTTCGGTTGTTTCGCGCCTGTTTGGCCCGGAGGCGGCGGAAGCGATCCGCATCCAATACGGCGGCAGCGTCAAACCGGACAACATCCGCGACTTCTTGGCGCAAGAACAGATCGACGGCGCCTTAGTCGGCGGGGCGAGCCTCGAGCCGGCTTCATTCTTGCAATTGGTGGAGGCGGGGCGCCATGAGTAAACGACCGGTTGCGCTCATCATTTTGGACGGGTTTGCGCTGCGCGAGGAAACGTATGGCAATGCGGTCGCCCAAGCTCACAAGCCCAATTTTGACCGCTATTGGAACGAATACCCGCACACAACGCTCAAGGCATGCGGCGAGGCGGTCGGGCTTCCGGAAGGGCAGATGGGCAACTCGGAAGTCGGCCATCTCAACATCGGCGCCGGGCGCATTGTGTACCAAAGCTTAACGCGGGTCAACATCGCCATTCGCGAAGGCGAGTTTGACCGGAATGAAACGTTTTTGGCGGCGATGAACCATGTGAAAGAGCATGGAACGAGCTTGCATTTGTTTGGTCTGCTGTCCGACGGCGGGGTGCACAGCCATATTCACCATTTGTACGCCCTCTTGCGCTTAGCGGCGAAAGAAGGCGTGAAGCGCGTGTACATCCACGGCTTTTTGGACGGCCGCGACGTCGGCCCGCAAACGGCGCCGCAATACATTAAAGAACTGCAGGAAAAAATCAAGGAGTACGGCGTCGGCGAAATCGCGACGTTGTCGGGCCGATACTACTCGATGGACCGCGACAAGCGGTGGGACCGCGTCGAGAAGGCGTACCGGGCGATGGTGTACGGCGAAGGCCCGACGTACCGCGATCCACTTGAATGCATCGAAGACTCATACCAACACGGCATTTACGACGAGTTCGTCCTGCCGTCGGTCATCGTTCGCGAAGACGGCCGGCCGGTGGCGACGATTCAAGACAATGACGCGATTATCTTCTATAATTTCCGCCCGGACCGGGCGATTCAAATTTCAAACACGTTTACGAACGAAGATTTCCGCGAGTTTGACCGCGGCCCGAAACATCCGAAGCATTTGTTCTTTGTCTGCTTGACCCATTTCAGCGAAACGGTGAAAGGGTATGTGGCGTTCAAGCCGACGAACTTGGACAACACGCTCGGGGAAGTGCTGTCGCAGCACGGTTTGCGCCAGCTGCGCATCGCCGAGACCGAAAAATACCCGCACGTGACGTTTTTCATCAGCGGCGGCCGCGAAGAGAAATTTCCAGGCGAAGACCGGATTTTGATCAACTCGCCGAAAGTGGCGACGTACGACTTAAAGCCGGAAATGAGCGCCTATGAAGTGACCGATGCGCTCCTCAAGGAAATTGAAGCCGATAAGTACGATGCGATCATTTTGAACTACGCTAACCCAGATATGGTCGGCCACTCCGGCAAGCTCGAGCCGACGATCAAGGCGGTGGAGGCCGTGGACGAATGCCTCGGCAAAGTCGTCGACGCCATTTTGGCCAAAGGCGGCATCGCCATCATCACCGCCGACCACGGCAACGCCGATGAAGTGCTGACGCCGGACGGCAAGCCGCAAACGGCGCATACAACGAATCCGGTGCCGGTGATCGTGACGAAAAAAGGCATCAAGCTGAGAGACGGCGGCATCTTAGGCGATTTGGCGCCGACGATGCTTGATTTGCTCGGTTTGCCGCAGCCGAACGAAATGACCGGGAAATCGTTGATTGTCAAATAACGATGATCTTGAGAAAACGATACGAAAAGGAGTGTGTTTTAATGTCTGCCATTATCGATGTCTACGCTCGTGAAGTGCTCGATTCGCGCGGCAACCCGACCGTAGAAGTGGAAGTGTACACAGAAGACGGCGGCTTCGGCCGCGCGCTGGTGCCGAGCGGCGCCTCGACCGGGGAATATGAAGCGGTCGAACTGCGCGACGGCGATAAAAACCGCTACCTCGGCAAAGGGGTGTTAAAAGCGGTCGAAAACGTGAATGAAATCATTGCGCCGGAAATCATCGGCCTCGAGGTCACTGACCAAGTGGCGATCGACCGGAAGTTGATTGAACTAGACGGCACGGAAAACAAAAGCAAGCTTGGCGCCAACGCCATTTTGGGCGTCTCGCTTGCCGTGGCCCGCGCGGCGGCGGACGAGCTCGGTTTGCCGCTGTACCAATACTTGGGCGGCTTTAACGCCAAAACGCTGCCGGTGCCGATGATGAACATTTTAAACGGCGGCGCGCATGCGGACAACAACGTCGACATTCAAGAATTTATGATCATGCCAGTCGGGGCGGAAAGCTTCCGCGAAGCGCTGCGCATGGGGGCGGAAATTTTCCACAGCTTAAAAGCGGTGCTGAAAGCGAAAGGCTACAACACCGCGGTCGGCGATGAAGGCGGCTTCGCCCCGAACTTGAAATCGAACGAAGAAGCGCTGCAAACGATCATCGAAGCGATCGAAAAAGCCGGCTACAAACCGGGCGAACAAGTGATGCTCGCCATGGACGTTGCCTCGTCCGAGCTGTACAACAAAGAAGACGGCAAATATCATCTTGAAGGCGAAGGCGTTGTGAAAACGTCGGAAGAAATGGTCGCTTGGTATGAAGAGCTTGTATCGAAATATCCGATCATCTCGATCGAAGACGGGCTCGATGAAAACGACTGGGAAGGCCATAAACTGCTGACCGAGCGGCTCGGCAAAAAAGTGCAGCTTGTCGGCGACGACTTGTTTGTCACAAACACGAAAAAACTGGCCGAAGGCATTGAAAAAGGCGTCGGCAACTCGATTTTGATCAAAGTGAACCAAATCGGCACGCTCACCGAAACGTTTGACGCCATCGAAATGGCGAAACGCGCCGGCTACACCGCCGTCGTCTCGCACCGCTCCGGCGAAACGGAAGACAGCACGATCGCCGACATCGCCGTCGCCACGAACGCCGGCCAAATCAAAACAGGCGCGCCGTCGCGCACCGACCGCGTCGCGAAATACAACCAGCTGCTCCGCATTGAAGATGAACTCGGCCACACGGCCATTTACCAAGGCATCCGCTCGTTTTACAATTTGAAAAAATAACCGATAACAGAATCATTACAGGCACCTTTCGGCTGTTTGCCAAGAAAGGTGCCTTTTTTTGCGGCGGGCGAGGATAGCAAAGGGTCGCGTCAAAAGCGCGTTATGAAGACTCCACATAGACCATCCCCTTGAGTATCGGAGGGATGTTCAAGGATGGAGTCGCCCTTGACCAACACCCGACAAAGGTGGGAAAGAATCGTCAAGGGCGGTGGAGACAAAAAGAAGGCAATCGTTTTCCCATATTACACCCATTACATACACAGTGATTGAATATTGGGTCTTAGGGATTTCAAACAAATCGGCGAATCATTTGGGCAACAAGCTTGTCACTTCTTTGTTCTGGTAAAGTTCTTTTTCATCTTCCGTACAACAATCAATACACTTAACTATTTTGAGAAGATCAATTTTGATTTGATTATATTTTTTAATTTTCTTGCAAATATTTCCCATGATTTCACTCTCATACTTAAACAATCACATCTTTGTCTCTAGAAGGCCGGTGAAAAACGAGGATACTTGAGAAATCGACGAAGCTGAATGAGAAACAAAAGCACGTTTTATCAAGGTTTCTGAATTTGAGAAAATATAGGTTTTACCTCGTTGCTAAGTAAATCACCGGGCTCCTAGAGATAAGTTGAAATTCCTTTTGAAGCTTCTTACTTCTTGTTTGTAGAAGAGCTTAAAAAACCAATGGGGACTGATAAAATAATGGAAGGTGAAATCGCACCCGAAGCCTGGTATGAGGGATGCTTAGTTTCCTATGGTTCTGGTAATGAAAAATATTGTTACCAAAATTACTTTGGAGCCAAGTGTAGAAGTGGAACACCAATTAACGCATTAGACCGATGCTGCCAAGCTCACGATCGTTGTTGGGCTAATTTTGGGAAAGGAGACGATGGTTGCGATTACGAATGATATCTCTGTGCATACGCTACTTATGATCCGGGCTGGTGGATGGTTGCCGAGTTTGGATTATTGTGCTCGCAAGGAAAATTAGGTAGCATTTTCTAAATGTTTTTATGAAAAGAGAAGGTCTATTCCAACCTTCTCTTTTCGTGCTCTTATCCTCCCATAACACGGGCTAAATAATAATAAAAACTCCAAAGACCTAAAGAACTAAGGCTACTTAACAAGACAGCAAGCGATAAAAATAGGTTGGCATTGGATTCCTTTTTATAACGAACTAGAAACATAATGGACAGGATGATACCAGCAACGAAAAAGGGTAGCCATACCAGCCATAAAGAACCGAAGGGGAACCCGGTATCTATGAGGTAACCCACTATAAAAACAAGATTGATAAATAAAATTACAGGAAGAATTATTTTCTTCATTTACACTTTCACCTTTTACTGGAAAATGGATTGAACAAAATCTTTTATATAATTTTAACAAAATATAGAAAGGTTTTAAATAGTTTTTTTATCTGTAGATGAGTATTTTTCATTATAATAATTTCCATGTCATAAGAGGTAAACAGGGTACTCCTTAGGCGACATGGAGCTGTTTTTTGATCGCATCAATGGGAATATCTTGCTTCGCAGCGTTATCAATGAACTCGACGATGCTGTGGCCTTTCCGCGATCGAAGCAACTCCAGCCCAGCGGAAAGGGTTTGTTGGGATTCGGCAACGCTGTACACGCAGGCTAAAGCACCACTGCCCCATACCGTTTCACCGCCCGAACATGGCGAACGCGGTATCCATCTAGCTTCAGTTGCTCTTTCGCCTGCTGGAAAGCACATTCGCTCGTTCAACGCTGGGCATCGTAACGCGAGATGTCTTCGTCGCTAAGCTCCCGATCGGTGCTCAAGAAGACACGGAGATGGTCCGGAGTCATCGGCTGATCCGCCTTCTAAGCCAGCAGCACCACCGCGTCATCGAGGCCATGGATCGACCCCTCATAGCGATACACGCGGTAACGCTCCTGACCCACCGTGACGAGGCGGGGGCTTGAGGCTTGATATAGCGGGCCAACGACTTGGCTTGGATGGCGATGCCTTTCGGATCAAGAATCCGGTTCGTCTTGAGCATGGCGATGACATGGAATCCCTGTTTCAGGCAGGCTTCGATGAGTTCCTTGGACGGATACCATGAATCCATAAGCACATACATCGGACGAGCCCGTTTCCCTTTGAGCAAGGAAAGCATCTCGATTGCCAGGTCCATTTTGCTGGTTTCCACCTTTTTGTCATACAAGTGGAACGCGAACGGAAACGCTTGCGTGAAGGTGTGCACCATCAGCCAAACGAGCGAATGCCCCCAGACCATTTGATGATCTTTATGGGAGTCATGACAATCACATCCTTGAATGACGTGCGTTGCCCGTGACGAAGGCTTCGTTTTTTGGCAAATCGTATCATCCATCGAAAGGAAAAGGGGCTGATTGGGGTCCGTTTGGCCAGGCGTTCGATCTGGGGAAGAACCCGTTCTTGAAGCTTCTCAAACAGCCTTTCCTCGTTCCAAGGGCTTTTCGTGAAAATGAGTTTGCTTTTCGAAAAGGGCATGACTACGGAGTGGCGATCATGGATGCCGGGAGAAGTGTATGCCAGTGAAGCAGGAAAGAACAGGAAGCCATTGGACGTGCATGGACTCATGTGTGTCGTGAGCGATTGGGTCCCAAGCGATGAAAAAAGCGATTCAAGGGGTTTGCCCAGAGACGACACATGTGGTGGATTATTTTCATGTCATTCAGCTGTTTACCGATGTGTTAGAACGTTGTCGCAAATATGTGGACAAAGGGGGGCAAGAAACACGGAAATGTTCGTTACGTTTGCCGGTTATTGAGCTAATGCCTAGAGAAGTTGACGGAGGAAGAACGTCAAATCATAGGAGAATGGTGTAACGAAAGCGATGTGATTATTATGTGTTATAGTTGGAAGATATGGAATGGATCGTCCATTTCTTTAACTAATGAGCATCCATGATGCTAGGATTGGCATCATGGATCTGTTTTTAGGGGATGATACGTATTTCTTAGTTTATCGGCTGAAACAGACGCCAACAACATCATCACAGCGGAATATACATGGGACGCATTGGGCCACCCGGTCACGATGACGAAAGGCGGAGCCACTTACTACTATCATTTGAACGGTCATGGAGATGTCGTGGCATTGACGGACGCAAGCGGAAATGTCGTTGTCCAATACGAGTATGACGCATGGGGCAACATTGTGAACCGGCGCGCTGGCGTTGGCGGCAGTCCGGGAAATCCGTATACATTGGGGGCTTGAGTTTGATACCATGCATGGAGTGACTTAAACAAAATGTTTTTGGCGTGATCGCGCCTCGAATCATCTCCTTCATGGTGTTCACTGCTTCGGCTGCGGCTATCTTTACTTTTGTACATGGGCGAGGCATCTCTCTTTTCGAAGCGGCATGAACACCTCTCATGCGGGCGCAAAACGATAGACGTGGGTGAGGTGGTGGTTTATACTATTTTTGAATCATTTGAATATTCAGAGGAGTGATAAAGATGGAACAAACCGTTGTTGAAACAAAGTACGGTCGGTTGCGCGGGGGAACAAATGAAGGGGTTTTCTATTGGAAAGGGATTCCGTACGCGAAAGCGCCGGTCGGTGAGCGCCGGTTTCTGCCGCCGGAGCCGCCTGAGGCATGGGATGGGGTGCGGGAGGCGACTGCCTTCGGTCCTGTCGTGATGCAGCCGTCGGATCCGATTTTCAGCGGATTGCTCGGGCGGATGAGCGAGCCGCCGAGCGAAGACGGGCTGTACCTGAACGTTTGGTCGCCGGCGGCGGATGGGAAGAAGCGGCCGGTGCTCGTCTGGATTCACGGCGGCGCCTTTTTGTTCGGCTCGGGTTCTTCGCCGTGGTATGACGGGACGGCGTTTGCGAAACACGGCGATGTCGTCGTCGTGACGATCAACTACCGAATGAACGTGTTTGGCTTTTTGCATCTCGGTGATTCGTTCGGCGAAGCGTACGCGCAAGCCGGGAATCTCGGCATTTTGGACCAAGTGGCGGCGCTGCGCTGGGTGAAGGAGAACATTGCGGCGTTTGGCGGTGATCCGGACAATGTGACGATTTTCGGTGAATCGGCGGGAGCGGCGAGCGTCGGCGTGCTGTTGTCGCTTCCGGAGGCGAAGGGGCTGTTTCGGCGCGCCATTTTGCAAAGCGGTTCGGGATCGCTTCTTCTCCGTTCGCCGGAGACCGCGATGGCGATGACCGAACGCATTCTTGATAAGGCTGGCATCCGTCCGGGCGACCGCGAACGGCTGTTGTCGATTCCTGCCGAGGAGCTGCTGCGGGCGGCGCTGTCGCTCGGTTCAGGGGTCATGTACGGTCCGGTGGTGGATGGCCGCGTATTGCGCCGCCATCCGATTGAAGCGCTCCGCGACGGGGCGGCCAGCGGCATTCCGATTCTCATCGGCGTGACGAAAGACGAGTACAACTTGTTTACCTTGACGGATCCGTCATGGATGAAGCTTGGCGAACACGAACTGCTTGACCGGATCAACCGTGAAGTCGGGCCCGTGCCGGAGGCGGCGATTCGCTATTATGCAGAAACGGCGGAGCCGTCGGCGCCCGCCTGGCAAAAGTGGCTTCGCATCATGACGTACCGCGTGTTTGTCGAGGGGATGCTGCGGACAGCGGACGCCCAAGCGGCCCACGGAGCGGATGTGTACATGTACCGGTTTGACTATGAAACGCCGGTGTTCGGCGGGCAGCTGAAAGCATGCCACGCGCTCGAGCTGCCGTTTGTGTTTCACAATCTCCATCAGCCGGGCGTCGCGAATTTCGTCGGCAACCGGCCGGAGCGCGAGGCGATCGCTGACCAAATGCATTACGCCTGGCTGGCGTTTGCCCGCACCGGCAACCCGAACGGCGATCACTTGCCGGAAGCGTGGCCGGCGTATACGAGCGAGCGCAAGGCGGCCTTTGTCTTTTCAGCCGCCAGCCATGTCGAAGATGATCCGTTTGGCCGCGAGCGAGCGGCATGGCAAGGACGCTAGAAGATTTGATTCGTGAGGGAGCACCGCCATCTGTGAAAAATGGAGCTTCGGCCTCTCTCCGCTAAACCAACAAAGGAACGGCCAACCGCCGTTCCTTTGTTATTCGTTTGCCCCCTGAGAAGGAAGCCCGAACTGTTCCGCCAGCGCTGGGTCGCGGTCGATGGCCTCGATGAGCTTGCGCATGACGTTGACGTCAAACGTAAAGTTCGCCCCAATCGGCGAGGTGACGAAAATTTTCCCTTTCTTCGCCTCCCGCGCCCGTTTGAATTGATAGCCGTCAATCGCGATGACGACTCGTTCGTCCGGTCTTGCCATTGAAGTCCCTCCAGTCGTTGCCGATTTGCTTTCTATTGTAACGTATTTCGGCGGCGGACGACAATGATCATACCGCACCCGATTCATGGAGCGTCAAGCGGATGGAGGATGAAACGCTCCCCCATCTATGCCAAAGGGGAGGAGCAGGGAATTTTTTGGCCCCATCCCTTCGATTTAGCCCTCTATATAAGTTGAAACTTTGTTTTACATCCAGTAGAACGCCCGCTGCATTCTATCAAAATGACTTGTTATGAAGGAAAACAGAATCGAACAATCGGAAAATCTTTATTGCAACTTATATAGAAAAGACAGGAAATGTAGTCTTTCCTTCAACATCGTTCCATTCTTTCGCTGCCTCCAGGCCGATCAGATCAGGTCAGATACGTTGCGATTTTTGCCAGGCATTCGTCAATGATTTCATCGATTTCCTCCATTTGAGCATCTTCTGGCTTGTATTTTTTTAAAATTTTTAGATGACGGGCTTTCCAATCTAATGTTTCACAAAAAAGAGAATCTGTTCCTTTCGTCGTGTTGAGACAGGCCCGCCAGTTGCCGCCAACGGCGATCTATGGTATAGTGAAATTATTGCAACGTCGGTCGTTGGAGGTGTCAGGCATGCATGCCTTGCTTGTGACGCTGCTTGTCATTGTGTCGATCGCGCTGATCGCAGTTGTCTTGCTGCAGTCGGGCCGCAGCGCCGGGCTGTCGGGGGCGATTACCGGCGGCGCCGAGCAATTGTTCGGGAAGCAGAAAGCGCGCGGGCTCGATGCGGTGTTTCAGCGCGTGACGGTTGTGTTGGCCGTCTTGTTTTTCGTATTGACGATCTTGGTTACGTACGTACAGCCATCATAAGTCAAACATGGGGCGGTCCATAGAATGAAGGGCTGCCCTTTCTATTTCACACTAGAGAGGAAGGAGAGCCGATGATGAAAATTGTTCCGCCGAAGCCGTTTTTCTTTGAAGCCGGGGAGCGGGCGGTGCTGCTTTTGCATGGGTTTACCGGCAATTCCGCCGACGTTCGGATGCTTGGGCGATTCTTGGAATCGAAAGGGTATACGTGCCACGCTCCGATTTACAAAGGGCATGGCGTGCCGCCGGAAGAGCTCGTCCACACCGGACCGGATGATTGGTGGCAAGACGTCATGAACGGCTATCAGTTTTTGAAAAACAAAGGCTACGAAAAAATTGCCGTGGCTGGATTGTCGCTTGGAGGCGTATTTTCTCTCAAATTAGGCTACACTGTACCTATAGAAGGCATTGTGACGATGTGCGCGCCGATGTACATCAAAAGCGAAGAAACGATGTACGAAGGTGTGCTCGAGTATGCGCGCGAGTATAAAAAGCGGGAAGGGAAATCAGAGGAACAAATCGAACAGGAAATGGAACGGTTCAAACAAACGCCGATGAAGACGTTGAAAGCCTTGCAAGAACTCATTGCCGATGTGCGCGCCCACCTTGATTTGGTTTATGCGCCGACGTTCGTCGTCCAAGCGCGCCATGATGAGATGATCAATCCAGACAGCGCGAACATCATTTATAACGAAATTGAATCGCCGGTCAAACAAATCAAATGGTATGAGCAATCAGGCCATGTGATTACGCTTGATCAAGAAAAAGATCAGCTGCATGAAGATATTTATGCATTTCTTGAATCGTTAGATTGGTAATGGAGAAAGGAGGGGATGGCCAATGGATCATGTGTTGGCCGAACGCATTTTAACGTTTATGCGCGATGAGGCGTACAAACCGCTGACCGTTGAGGAACTGGAGGAAGCGTTTGGGATTGAGGATGCGGACGGGTTTAAGGAATTTGTCAAAACGCTTGTCGCCATGGAAGAGGAAGGCCTTGTCGTCCGGACGCGCAGCAACCGCTACGGCGTGCCTGAGCGGATGAATCTCGTGCGCGGCAAGGTGACCGGCCACCCGAAAGGATTCGCGTTTGTCACACCGGAGGAGCCGGGACTGGATGATATTTTCATCCCGCCGTCCGAATTGAAAAACGCGATGCATGGCGACACGGTGCTTGTGCGCGTCCAAGCCGATTCATCCGGGGCGCGCCGCGAAGGAACGATCGTCCGCATTTTGGAGCGCGGGGTGAAAGAGGTCGTCGGCACGTACACGGAAAGCAAATATTTCGGCTTTGTCATCCCGGATGACAAACGGATCGTCAATGACATTTTCATCCCGAAAAACGCGGCGAACGGCGCGGTCGAAGGGCATAAAGTCGTCGTCCGGCTCACCTCGTACCCGGAAGGACGAATGAGCGCTGAAGGGGAAGTCGTGCAAATTCTCGGCCATAAAAACGACCCGGGCGTCGACATTTTGGCGATCATCTATAAATACGGCCTTCCGCTTCAATTTCCAGAAGACGTGATCGAGCACGCCAACCGGGTGCCGGACGTCATTACGGAGAAAGACTTGGAAGGGCGCCGCGATTTGCGCGGCGAGATGATCGTCACCATTGACGGCGAGGATGCGAAAGACTTAGACGATGCGGTGACGGTGACGAAGCTTGAAAACGGCAACTATAAGCTCGGCGTTCATATCGCCGATGTCAGCTACTATGTTGAGGAAGGCTCGCCTATTGACCGCGAGGCGTATGAACGCGGCACGAGCGTTTATTTGGTTGACCGCGTCATCCCGATGATCCCGCATCGGCTGTCGAACGGCATTTGCTCGCTCAACCCGAAAGTCGATCGGCTGACGCTCTCGTGCGAAATGGAAATCACCCCGCAAGGAGAAGTCGTCCGCCATGAAATTTTCCCAAGCGTCATCCGCACGGCGGAACGGATGACGTATTCCGATGTCAATAAAATTCTCGTTGACAAAGACGAAGCCTTGCGGGAAAAATATGCGCCGCTTGTGCCGATGTTTGAGCTGATGGCTGAGCTTGCCGACATTTTGCGGGCAAAGCGGATAAAGCGCGGGGCGATTGATTTCGATTTTAAGGAGGCGAAGGTGCTTGTCGATGAAAACGGCAAGCCGTACGATGTCGTCTTGCGCGAGCGGTCGGTCGCTGAGCGGTTGATTGAAGAGTTTATGCTGGCGGCGAACGAAACGGTGGCTGAGCATTTCCATTGGTTGAACGTGCCATTTATTTACCGTGTTCACGAGGATCCGAAGCCGGAAAAACTGCAGCGCTTTTTAGAGTTCATCACGAACTTCGGCTATGTCGTGAAAGGAACGGGCAACCAAATCCATCCGCGCGCCCTCCAGCAAATTCTCGAAGCGGTGCGCGGCGAGCCGGAAGAAATGGTGATCTCGACCGTCATGCTTCGGTCGATGAAACAGGCGCGCTATGACGCCGAGAGCCTCGGCCATTACGGCCTGTCGACCGAGTTTTACACCCATTTTACGTCACCGATCCGCCGCTACCCGGATTTGATCGTCCATCGGTTGATCTGGACGTATCTCATTAACGGCCAGATGGATCTTGACACCCAGCAAAAATGGGCGGAAAAGCTGCCTGAAATTGCGGAACACGCTTCCGATATGGAGCGGCGCGCCGTTGAGGCGGAGCGGGAGACGGACGATCTGAAGAAAACCGAGTTTATGGAAGACAAAATCGGGATGGAGTTTGACGGCATTATCAGCTCGGTGACGAACTTCGGCTTGTTCGTTGAGCTGCCGAACACGATCGAAGGCTTGGTGCACGTCAGCTACTTAACGGACGACTATTACCGCTACGACGAACGCCACTACGCGTTGATCGGCGAACGGACCGGGAAAATGTACCGCATCGGCGATGAAATCACCGTCCGCGTCATCAACGTCAACAAAGACGAACGGATCGTCGATTTTGAAGTCGTCGGCATGAAAGGGCGCCGCCCGCCGAAAGCGAAAGCCGCTCCGGTCGTCATTGAAGGGAAAAAGCAAAAACAGGCCAAGGCAAAGGCGGAAGCGAAAACGAACAGCGGCAAAAGCCGCCACGCGAAGGCGAAAAAGAAGAAAAAGAAAAAACGGTGAGGAAAAGCCTCGCGCCCGGCTTTTCCTTCTTTTTCGTTTTTGATAAAATAAGAAACGCTACGATGAGGAGGGGGAAAACGGATGCCGAAAGGCGAAGGAAAGGTCATCGCGCAAAACAAAAAAGCACATCACGATTATTTCATCGAGGAAACGTACGAAGCCGGCCTCGTGCTGCAAGGGACGGAAATCAAATCGATCCGCAACGGCCGGGTGAATTTGAAAGATTCGTTCGCCAAAGTCGAAAAAGGGGAAGTGTTTCTCCATAACATGCACATCAGCCCGTACGAACAAGGCAACCGCTACAACCACGATCCGCTGCGGACGCGAAAGCTTTTGTTGCACCGCCGCGAAATCAACAAACTGATCGGCTACACGAAAGAGCAAGGGTATACGCTCGTGCCGCTCAAACTGTACATTAAAAACGGCTTTGCCAAAGTGGAGCTTGGTGTGGCCAAAGGGAAGAAAAAATACGACAAACGGGAAGACATGAAGCGGAAAGAAGCGCAGCGCGAAATCGAGCGGGCGTTCCGCGAGCGGCAAAAACTGTAGAAGAAGTCCGCGGTGGTTGGGGCGCTGGCCGCGAGGAGAAACTTGGACTCATCGGGCTTGATTGGCCGTGCGCGCAGCGGGTTTGGAAACGGGCGAGCCCCGTCCGTATGGCGGGCGCTTCCGGGACAGGACGAATGGTTTCAAACAATAAAGAAGATGTCTTCCAACATCGCCCCCGCCGTTCGAGGGAAATCCTGTTTTTTGGCGGAATTGAAAACATTCCCATTGCAAATGCGCACCGCCATGGTATAATAAAAAGTGCAACAGCCGGTTATCCCATGCTTAAGCTGTTCCGGTCTTTCTTCGCACCGCGGGGACGATCCGGATTCGACAGGGGTAGGTCGAGCTTAAGCGGCGAGCCGAGGGGGACGTCCTCGTAAAAACGTCACCTAAAGATAACTGGCAAACAAAACTACGCTTTAGCTGCCTAATTGCTGCAGCTAGCTCCTCCCGCCATCGCCCGTGTGGCGTCCGAGGGGTTCATATGAAGCGGGCTACGCCCAAATCCGCCGCCTGAGGATGAGGGAAGAGATGAACCAGGCTAGCCGCCGGGAGGCCTGTCGGTAGGCGGAACGGACGGCGAAGCGAAATATACCGACTACGCTCGTAGATGCTTAAGTGGCGATGCCTCTGGACGTGGGTTCGACTCCCACCGTCTCCATTTCCAACATCCGAACGGTTCGGACGAGAAACCGTGAAACCCTTGATGCGACTGCATTTGCAGTCGTTTTTCATTTTTGGGGAAGCCCGAAAAAAACGATAGAATCCAGAAAAATTTTGCGCGGCTTTTTATTGTAACCCATGGTGCTAGTTGAGCGTTGACGCTCAACTAGCACCATGGGTTATTGTTACATCTTATCCGAAGTGGTGATGAATATGATGGAAATTGAGGGGAAATTTAAGACGCTCAAATACTTTGTAGATGGGTATTATAATCAATCGATGATCATGAATTTGACGATATGATTAGAGAATTTAGAGACGAAGAACCAGAGAGTTTGGTTCATGCATTAAGAGCTGAATTAGCTGAATTACAAAAACTAATAGACAATGGGGATAGAGAAACATTTAAAAAAATAGAGATTTTATTGCATGATAATAGTTTACGATATATTGAGTTTGAAGATGGTCAAGCGTTTATTAATCGTGTTTTAAATGTTCTGGATAATAAAAACTAAAATATTCTCACCCAATTAATTAAAAAGCCTTTCTCATTCGAGAGGGTGAATCCACAAACACTTCATTTGAAGTGTTTGTGAATCTTGCGCAGAACGTGCAAAAAGAGAGAGTCAACGATACATATAGGGGATTCCGTACGTCTCTGTTCGGTTCAGTTCTGGGTATTCGGAAGTGAAATGAACCAAAATCGGACTGCCATCGCAGGAAGGAAAATGACGGAAAAAGTGCCGGTCTCCGTAGCGAATGGCTTCTAGCGCCAAGGTCAATTCTTGTTCGAATACTTGTTTTCGGCGGATGTTTTCTTCCTTGCCCATTTGCTTGCTACCGACAAACACATAAATGAACGAGGCGAGATGTTGCCCTGCCTGTTTCCATTCTCCCAATACTTCATCGCGCATGGCATTGAGCCGTGTGGTCGCGAACGAGCGGCCGATCGCTAAATAGAGGTCTCCCGTCGCATCAGAGTGAGTTAACGTATACATTCGTCCGATGAGCGGGAACGTATGGGTGGTTCCGGCGGCGAACTGGGTGTGTAGCCGGTCGATAGAAAGGTGTTTCATGGCGGTCCCTCCTTCTTTCATCTTGTTCTGCAGCGATGATGGGCCCATAATATGAATATGCGCCTCGTTTGTTCATGATGAATGGATTCGTGATCGGGAAAAAGAGATAAAAAAGAAGGCCGAACGAGCGAATCTTTCGCTTCGTTCGGCCGAGCGATCGGCGCCTGTTAGTCGGTTGCGGCGGATGGCTCTTTGTCTGCCGCTGCTTCACGATGAGCGGCAGGAGTGTCGGCTTCGGCCCATTGCGGGCGCCAGGCGATGCAAAGCGCCCCGCCGATGATGCCGAGAATCGTGCCGACTAAGAAGCCGCCCAAGGCGCCCATGATCGACAGAATGGCACTGAACATACCGATGATGCCGAGCAAGGTGGATAGCCGCGGCATGGCGTAGGAAAGAATCCCCATCAACATGACCATGCCGCCAAGGAAAAAGCCGGCGAACACCATGCTTCCGGGAACGAGAGAAATTTCGTATAGCTGCATCGGAATCCATAAAATCACAAGGCTTGATAACAAGAGAAACGTCGCCCCCCAAAACGGGCGGCGTTTCCGCCAGCGACCGAACGCCTGCCAGCTAGAACGAATGATGCCCAATGTTTCTCATCCTTACTGAAATTAGTTGAGTTTTTCAAAGTACACTTTCATGCCCGGCAGCGATACTTTTTGCTGGAATAAGTAGACGGTTTTGATATCGCCGTTTTCGATCGTAATGCTGTCGGCTCCTTGTGTGAATTCTTTGGCCGCTTTCTCGACTGGGTTGCTCGTATCGCCGACATAGCTTTCTTTCATCGTCAAGCTGCCGAAGGAGATGTTGCCGTTGATTTGCGTCGCTTTTTGCACGAGGCCGTCAATGGAGACAGGCTCGCTCGCGACAATGACGACGCGAATGCCCAAGGCCGGGAAGTCTTTCGAAATCCGAAGACCTTGAATCGTCGCTTTATCCATTTCATTGACGAAGACCGGCGTCTGCGGCGCATTGCCTGCTTCCGCCACGCCGCCGTACATTTTAAACCCGCTGCCGTTTAGCTTGTCAAACTGAACAGTGAATTCGCCGACCCCGCTGATTGGTACGGCATAGGCGACGCCTGTCAGCCCGAAGGCGGACAACATAAGAGTGAGGGCAAAAAATCCTCCGAGCAAGGCGAGAAGCAACGGTTTTTTGGCCGTGTGCCCTCCTACAATCAGTGATTGGCTGGCCATATTCATGAACATTCTCCTCCCCTTCACATAAATTGAAAGCGCTTTAAATATAGATTTAATTAAATATTAAAATAATTCAAATAAAATAAAATCCCTACATTTGTAGGGTTTTTTCCCGTCTTCGTCGCAGAGGGGAGAAGGAATCAACGCACGCGTTGCGAAAATACAATAGTGAGGGAACACGGTCGACCAAAAAAGGGGGGCGTTGCCTTGTCAACAGAATTGCACAATCATTTGTTTCGACTGCTGAGAGAGGCTTCGGATATTTTGCGGCAGTATGAAAGGGAAGTGAACCGGGAATGGAAGCGGATCGGCGAAGCGCTTGGCAAGCGGAATGCGCGGGTTCAAGAGGTGTTTTCCACGCTGTGCGCATTCGTTCAGGCAAGATTGCTCCCGTACGGGGGCGAACACCCAGCGAATAGGCATCTCGAACGCATTGCGGCGTTTCATCCGGAGATGGTCATATTTTCCCTAAATTTAATGGAAAATACGGTTCATCAAGTGTTGAAGGCGCATGCGTCAGCGGCTGCTACGCTGCACCCAGCCGTGCGGTATTTGTTTTTCAAATGGAATGAATGGTTGTTGTATGAAATGAATGAGCAATCATTCAAAATCGGCCGCGATTCCTCGTGGAAAAAAGAATCCTTGTGGAAAGACGCCGTCATTTTGTTCAACGAATGGATTTTGCGGGCGCAGACGTTTGAGGAATCGGCGGCGCATATTTGTTTTGGTTTTTCCTATTTTCTTCCTTTCAGCCGCTGCGCTCTGTTTCAATTTGTCAATCAGGAGAGCACAGCCATCGGTCTGCACGGGCATGGCGTGGACAACGGGCAAATTCAGCGCTTGCGCGTGGAATTGGACAGCATTCCGATGTTGAAAGAAAGTGTGGGGAAATTGAAAGCGGAAGTGCATGAATTTCGCCATTTTCGTCCGATTTATGTGCCGAGGGCGAGCGAACAGTTTCCGCGCCTGTATGTGGACCCGTTCGGTTTGGCCTCGCTGGTGATCGTTCCGGTGTATGTGCCGACGGAAGGGAGGATGATTGGAGGCGTCGTTCTCGACCGCGGACCGGGCCGCTTCTTTGCCGTTGACCGCCGCCTGTTTCCCGCGCTGATGAAATTTGGCCAAAGCGCGGGGGAGTTGCTGTTGAAATGGATCAAGGCGCCAAAAAAAGAATGGGAAGGGATGGCGGAATCCTTGTCGCCAAGAGAAATTGAGATTTTGAAGCTGCTCGCCGACGGAGCCTCGACATTGGAAGCGGCCTGTCAGCTTTATTTGAGCGAATTTACGGTGCGCGACTACATTTCCAGCGCCTTAAGGAAACTCAACGCGAAAAATCGGACGGAAGCGGTGGCAAAAGCGCTGCGTCTTGGGTTGATTGGATGACGAGGCGGACTGGTCTGTCCGGCCGTTTCATTTCACACCATTTTCGCCGATTGCTCACCGTTTTTTGGCTGTTTGATCGTTTTGTTGTGCAAAAGATTCCAAGCATTCGCCGCTTTCTAGCGGCGTAACCATCGTTGGAAGCGGCTTGATGAGTAGGCATCAAGGCCGCTTTCTTTTTTAGGGCGCTTGGTTTTTTGTCATGTTCTGCATGGGGCGGCATATGGATAAAAAGGGAATCTTCTTCAGCGCATCAAAAGGGAGGAAATGAGAATGAACCAGCCCTACGCGTCCCATGCTTCGTCACCGCAGCTCATTGCCCTGGTTGACCCGTATGTGTACCACGCTTTCCAAGCTTTGAACGGCAAAGAAGTGGTGGTGGAAACCGTCCGCGGTTCGATCCAAGGAACTGTGAGGGATGTGAAGCCGGACCATATCGTCATCTCGGCGCATCAGGCGGTTTATTACATCCGCTTGGCGCAAGTGGTGTCTGTTCGCCTCAGCAATTAATGGAGAGGAGGAAAAGAGTCGTGGTATTTCAGCGGATCGACCGGCTGGCGATCGAATTGCCGAAGCCGAAGTACGCGGACCCCAATGCGGCTGCCGCTGTCCAGGAGCTGCTTGGCGGCCGTTTCGGAGAAATGTCGACGTTAAACAATTATTTGTTTCAGTCATTCAATTTTCGGCAAAAACAGAAGCTGCGCCCGTTTTACGAGTTGGTGGCGAGCATCACCGCCGAAGAGTTTGGCCATGTGGAGCTCGTGTCCAATGCGATCAACCTTTGCTTGACCGGCTCCACCCATCCAGGTGATCCGGATACAGCGCCGATGAAGGATGCGAAAGACAAGCGCAATACGTATCATTTTATCGCGACGGCGCAGACGGCGTTTCCCGGCGATTCGATGGGGAAGGCGTGGACGGGGGAGTACGTGTTCAACAGCGGCAACTTGATTTTGGATTTGCTTCACAACTTTTTCCTTGAATGCGGAGCGCGCACGCATAAAATGCGCGTCTATGAAATGACGGACCACCCTACCGCCCGCGAGATGATCGGCTACTTGCTTGTGCGCGGGGGCGTTCATATTTTGGCGTACGCCAAAGCGATCGAAGTGGCTACGGGGGTCGATGTGACGAAACTGCTGCCGATCCCGAAGTTGGATAACCGTGTGTTCGACGAGGCGAGAAAGTATGAGGATCAAGGCGTCCACCGCCGGCTTTATACGTTCAGCGATCGCTATTACAAAGAAATCGTCCGCATTTGGCAAGGAACCCATCCAAGCGATGGACAGCCGCTCGAGGTGGTCGAAGGAGCGCCCCAAGGGGGGGCGATCCCCGATTTGGACGAAGTGCCGGAAGAATTCGCCCCCGGGATTTCGGCCGAAGATTTTTTCGAAATCGCCAAGCGGCTGCAGCGGTCGGCAGGGTTGTGATGAGGCGCCCAACGGCGCCTCATTTTTTGAAAAGCAGGTCATTGAACAAAAAGGACGGCGCAACGAGGGCATGACGTTTCCCTTGAGCGTCCACGATTGGAGGAATCGCTATCTTTCTTCATGTTGTTCACCGGCGGCGCGGGCGGCAACGGTTTGGAGCACGTCGAGGAATGTTCGGGCGCTTTTCGGCAAATACCGTTGTCGGTCGAGGATGGCGGCGGCTTCCGCTGTCATCGAAGAGTCGATGATCTCCAGCACCTTGATGCCAGGGAGGCGAAACAAGGCTACGGTGGATTGCGGCACAATGGTGGCCCCGAGGCCTTGGGCGACAAGGGAGAGCAATATGGTCGCGTCCGGGCATTCGCATAGAACGTTCGGTTCAAAGCCATGACGGCGGCATTCCTCGATGACCCGCTCGTACTGTCCGGCGCCGTGCACCCGGTGGAGAAGGAGAAGCGGCCAATCCGCAAAATCGCGCATGCATAATGAGGGTTGGCCGGTTTTCCATTGCGCCGGCAACACGCCGACATAACGTTCGCCGGGCAGACGGATGACGTCGTAATCAGCCGAGTCGATCGGCAGGCGGACGATGCCGATGTCAATGCGCCGCTCGTAAAGCAGCTGACAAATGGAAAATGTATCTCCTTCACGGAGATGAAAGGTCACGTTCGGAGCTTGTTCATGGAAGTGACGGATTGCTTGGGCCAAATAGTAAAAGCACGATTTGACGCAGCCGATCGACAGCGTTCCCGCCGTTCCCGCTTCGATTTCTTTTACTTCCGCCACGGCGTCATCAAGCTGGGCGAGCAGCCGTTTCGCCTTTTCGTAAAACGCTTTGCCTGGTGCGGTGAGCTCCATTTTTTTCGCCTTTCGATCAAATAAAGGAACGCCGAGCTCTTCTTCGAGCTGCTTCAGCTGCTGGCTGAGCGGCGGCTGGGCGATATGAAGCTTTTGCGCCGCTTTCGTGATTTGCCCCTCTTCGGCAATCGTGATGAAGTATTTCAGCTGCTTCACATCGATCATGGTCGTGCCTCCTCTCTTGCTTCCATATCTTTTTCGTATAGGATGGTTGATCATTTTTGTATTTTTCATATATGAAATCATATGTTATATTAATTTTGAACATTCTGAATGATAGCGCTTCCTTATCTATTATACGTGAAAACGGGGGGAATGAAAATGCCGGCCAAAACAGGTCAGGAGTATATGGAGCGGCTCAAGCGGGCGAAAAGCAGCGTGTACATCCACGGGGAAAAAGTGGAGGATGTCACCGTTCATCCGGCGTTTTGCAACGTCGTCCGTTCGATGGCGGCGCTTTACGACCGGCAATATGAAAAGCCGGAGAAAATGTTGTACCGGTCGCCGACAACCGGGCAACTCGTCGGCATGACGTTCATTCAGCCGACAACCATTGACGAGCTCATCGCCCGCCGCGAGGCGACGCAAGAATGGGCGCGTATGTCGGCGGGGATGATGGGCCGTTCTCCCGATTATTTAAACGCGGAAGTCATGGCCATGGGCGTCGCCAATGATCTATTTGCCGAAGATGATCCGATGTTTGCCGAAAACGCGAAAAACTACTATGAGTACGCGCGTGAAAACGACATCAGCTTGACGCACACGCTCATCCATCCGCAAATGAATCGCGCCAAGGCGCTTCATGAACAAAACGATGCCGATGTGCCGCTCCATTTGGTGGAACGGCGAAAAGACGGGATCATCGTCAGCGGCATCCGTCTGTTGGCGACGCAAGGCGGGATTACGGACGAAATTTTAGTGTTTCCATCAACCGTGAAAAAATCGACAGCTGGTGAAGACCCGTACGCGCTCGCCTTTGCCATTCCGAACAATACGCCGGGCGTCAAGTTCATTTGCCGCGAGGCGTTTGACTACGGGCGGAGTGCGTGGGACCATCCGCTGGCGTCCCGCTTTGAAGAGGGCGATGCCATCGTTTCGTTTGAAAACGTGTTTGTGCCGTGGGAGCGCGTGTTTGTTTGCGGCAATTCATCGATTTGCAACCGGACGTTCCGTGAGACGAACGCGGTCATTCATATGTCCCATCAAGTGGTGGCGAAAAACATCGTCAAAACGGAGTTTTTGCTCGGTGTCACGCTTTGTCTGATCGAAGCAATCGGCATCGGCGAATTCCAGCATGTGAAAGATAAAGGGGCGGAAATCATGCTCGTCCTCGAGACGATGAAGAGCCACCTGTACCGGGCTGAGCACAATGCGAAGCGAGACCGCTGGGGAACGATGACGCCGGATTTTGCCGCGCTCGATGCCGCACGCAACTGGTATCCGCGCATTTATCCACGGCTTTCGGAGATCATCCGCATTTTAGGAGCATCGGGGTTGATGGCGATTCCGACTGAAGCCGATTTCCATCATGAAGAAATTGGAGATATCGTCCGCCGCGCGATGCAAGGGGCGACGGTGGACGGCTATGAACGCGTCCAGCTGTTCCGTCTCGCCTGGGATCTCACGATGAGCGCGTTCGGAGCCCGGCAGACGCATTATGAATATTACTTTTTCGGCGATCCCGTTCGGATGGGGATGGCGTATTTTGACGGCTATGAAAAAGAGCCGTATCAACAGTTCGTGCGTGAATTTCTGCGCGGCGCCAAAAGTGTGTTCATTCCTTCTGACAGCCAGCGGTGACAGTGCAAATGGAGTTGAATTTTATCGAAAGGGGAGAAGGATGGTGAAATTTTCCATTATTCGCTGCGCCCGCGCGGTGCTGCATGTGACTGATTTGGCCGCCGCCCGCGATTTTTACGAACGGGTGCTTGGGTTTGTCGTGACGGAAGCGGATGAGAGCCATCTGTATTTGCGGGGGCTGGAAGAATATCATCATCATAGCCTTCTGTTGAAAAAAGGGCCCCGCCCCGCGGTCGAGGCGCTTGGCTACAAAGTCGGTTCCGAGCAACAATTGGAAGCGCTTTATGAATGGTTTGCGGCGCAAACGCTGCAGCCGAAATGGCTGGAAGCGGGAAGCCAGCGAGCCGTCGGGAGAGCGTTTCGCGTGCAGGATTCGTCCGGGCTGCCGCTTGAGTTTTTCGCGCATATGGACAAAACTGAGCGGCTGTTGCAGCGGTATGACTTGCACCGCGGCGCCCGCGTGCAGCGCATCGATCATTTCAACTGCGCGGTTAGAGATGTAAAGAACGCGTACGACTTTTATGTCCATGGTTTGGGCTTTGCCTGCTCAGAGTATACGGAAACAGAGGATGGGAAACTTTGGGCGGCATGGCTGCACCGGAAACAAAATGTTCACGATTTGGCGCTGATGAATGGGAAAGGGCCTCGTCTTCATCATATCGGTTTTTGGCTGCCTGACCCGCTCAGTTTGATCCATGCGTGCGATGTGCTGGCGGCGGCTGGATATGCGGCAAACATTGAACGCGGGCCGGGCCGCCACGGATTGTCGAACGCCTTCTTTGTCTATTTGCGCGACCCGGATGGCCACCGAATTGAGCTGTATAACGGCGACTATTTGACGAGCGACCCCGATTTTCCGCCGATCCGCTGGGATTTGGACGATCCAAGGCGCCAGACGTTTTGGGGGCATGCGGCGCCGGACAGCTGGTTTGAAGAGGCGTCCGTCGTTCTTGATGTTCACAGCGGTCAGCCGATCGAGCCGGACGAACCGACATTGGCGAAGCAGAAACCGACCTTCCTGATTTAGAAAAAAACCGCCGTCCTTCTGCTCGCGGTTTTTGGATCAAGATTATATATGATTTTATCGTTGATTTTATATATGATAATGTGTACAATATAAATAAGATTCGGAAAAGTAAAACAAATAGGGGGAGAAAGGATGGCATACCGCGAGGCGAAAGAACGGCTGCGCGGCTCAATCGCGCCGGTCGTCACGCCGTTTGATGAGGAAGGAAACGTGGATTTTGCGGCGCTCGCCGCGCTCATCGATTGGCATATTGAAAGCGGCACGCACGGCATTTCCGTCACGGGAACGTCGGGAGAGCCAAGTTCGCTGACGCTTGACGAACGGAAACAGGTGATGGAAACGGCGAAAAAAGCGGTGGCGGGTCGGGTGCCGTTCGTGCCGGGGACGGGCTCGACGAACCATGCGGAAACGATCGAGCTGACCAAATTTGCGCAGGAGATTGGGGCTGATGCGGCGATGGTCATCGTCCCGTATTACAATCGCCCGTCTCAAGCTGCGCTCTATAAGCATTTTAAGGCGGTGGCCGAGTCCGTTGACATTCCGATCATCATCTACAATATTCCGGGGCGGACGGCGGTCAATTTGGAAGTCAAAACGTTGGCGCGGTTGGCTGAAGATTGTCCGAACATTATCGGCGCGAAGGAGTCAAACAAAGATTTTGAACATGTGAACCGAGTGCTGTGGCACTGCGGGCGCGATTTCCTTCTCTTTTCCGGCATCGAGCTGTTGTGCTATCCGATGCTGGCGATCGGCGGCGCCGGTTCGATCAGCGCGACGGCGAACGTCGTGCCGCATAAGGTGGCCGAGCTGCATGATGCTTGGTTTGACGGCGACATCAAGCGGGCGCAAGATCTTCATTTTGAACTGATGGAGCTCAATGATGTGCTGTTTATTGAAACGAATCCGGGCCCTGTCAAAGCAGCGCTCGGCATGATGGGGAAAATCACCCCGAAGCTCCGGCTGCCGCTCGATTTGCCAAGCGAAGAACATCAGCGGCAAATCCGCCGCACGCTCGTCAAATACGGACTGCTGGCTGAAGAGCCATCCAAAACGGCATAACGGGGCGGGAGGAGAAGCGATGGTCAATGTGC
Organism: Geobacillus sp. PK12; assembly: GCF_004123125.1. NCBI lineage: Bacteria > Bacillati > Bacillota > Bacilli > Caryophanales > Anoxybacillaceae > Geobacillus > Geobacillus sp. PK12. Next base: position 22,031 of record NZ_SDKL01000023.1, on the reverse strand, counting down.
GCTTGCGTCTGGCCGGCATGAGGCGGACGATTGAGGCAAAGGCGGATCCGCACGGCGGGACGGTGTCGTTTGGCGGGCAGACGCACCGCATTGATGAATTGGAATGGGACGCGCCTATTGGCGGGGCGATGTACGGGGTGGCGCTGAATGATGGAAAGGAGTGGGCGGCGCTGTCAAAAGAGATGAACGCCCCGCCGTATGAAAAGCCGCCGGAAGGCCCGGTGCTGTATATGAAGCCGGCAAACACCATCAACGCCCATCGGCGTCCGGTGCTTCTGCCTCGTTGGGTGAAGCATCTTCAGGCTGCTCCGGCGCTCGGGCTGGTGATCGGGCGGACGGCGGCGCGCGTGCGGCGCGAGCAGGCGCTCGATTTTGTATTCGGCTATACGATCGTGAATGATCTGTCGATTCCACACGAGCAGCGGCACCGCCCGGCGGTGAAGGAGCAGGCGCGCGACGGGTTCGCCCCAGTCGGCCCGTGGATCGTGCCGAAAGAGGAAGCGTCGCCGCTCTTTTCGCTCACCGCGCGCGTCTACGTCAACGGGCGCCTCGTCCAGCGTGCAGACCTGAGCCGCTTTCGCCTTCCAGTCGAACAATGGCTTGCTGAGGTGACCGAATTTATGACCCTTTACCCAGGCGATGTGCTGTTTTTCAGCTGGCCGGCCGATGCGCCGCTTGTTACAGCAGGAGATGTGGTGCGCATCGAAATCGAAAGGATCGGTGTGTTGGAAAATGAAATCGCCCTGGAACAAGGAGGCGATGAATGATGAGGCGGGCGCGTGTGGCCTGGAACGGAATCGTGACCGAAGCCGAGCCGCTCGACGATGGCCGCCTCCGCCTGCCGGACGGAACGATCGTCGGGGAGCTTGACGTGATGTGGCTTCCCCCGGTGGAGCCGGGCGTGATCGTGGCGCTTGGATTGAATTATGCCGAGCATGCCGGCGAATTGTCTTTTGTTGCGCCGAAAGAGCCGCTTTTATTTTTCAAAGGGAAAAATACGCTCATCGGCCATCGCGGCCGAACCGTTCGCCCGGAGGGGGTCAACATGATGCATTATGAATGCGAGCTCGCGGTCGTCATCGGCCGCCCGGCCAGCCGGGTGAGGGCGGAACGGGCGTACGACTACATTTTCGGTTACACGATTGCCAACGATTACGCTGTTCGCGACTACTTGGAAAATTACTACCGGCCGAATTTCCGCGTCAAAAACCGCGACCGGACGACGCCGCTAGGCCCGTGGATCGTCAGCCATGAGGAAGTCGGCGATCCGATGGCGCTTCGTTTGCGGACGTATGTCAATGGGGCGGTTGTGCAGGAAGGATATACGGGCGATATGATTTTTTCGATCCCGTATTTGCTTGAGTACATCACCGAATTCATGACGCTCGCGCCTGGCGACGTGATTTTGACCGGCACGCCGAAAGGGGCGGTGAACGTCCAGCCCGGCGATGAAGTCGTGGCCGAAATCGAACGCATCGGCCGGCTGATCAATTACATCGTCTAGCCAAAGGAGGAGGAATGATGCCGCACTTTATTTTGGAATACACGGCCAATCTCGGCGAAGAGGCCGATATTCGCGGCTTGCTTGGAAAAATTCACCGCGTGTTGATCAAGCGGAGCGATTGGTTTCCCGTCGGCGGCATCCGCTCGCGCGCCATTCGGCTTGACGAGTACTATGTGGCTGATGGGGCCGAAGACGATGCGTTTGTGCACGGGACGCTGAAAATCGGCGCCGGGCGTCCGGAACAGGTGAAAAAAGAAGTCGGCGACGAGCTGTTTGCCGTGATGAAAGACCATTTCGCCCCGCTGTTCGCCAAACGCTATTTGGCGCTGTCGCTTGAGCTGTATGAATTCAACGAGGCGGGGACGTATAAACACAACAACATTCATGCGCGTTATCGGACATAGCGGGAGGGGGAAACGAATGGCAGTGCAACCAAAAGTGCTTCATTATATCAATGGGCAGTTTATGGAAGGGGCAGCCGGTGCGTATTTCGACAACATCAATCCGTTTACGAACGAACCGATCAACGAAGTGGCCGAGGGGCGGAAAGAAGACATCGATGCGGCGGTTCGGGCGGCGAAGGAGGCGTTTGATCACGGGCCGTGGCGGACGATGCCGGTTGAAAAGAGGCTCCGTTATTTGTTCCGCATTGCCGAGCTGATTGAAACATATGCGGATGACATCGCCTATTTAGAGGCGCTCGACACCGGCATTCCGATCAGCCAGGCGAAAAAGCAAGCCGCCCGCGCGGCGGAAAACTTCCGCTTTTACGCGGAAATGGTGAAGACGCGCCTTGTCGGCGAGGCGTACCATGTGAATGGACAGTTTTTAAACTATACCGTTTATAAACCAGTCGGCGTCGCCGGGCTCATCACGCCGTGGAATACGCCATTTATGCTGGAAACGTGGAAGGTGGCTCCCGCGCTGGCGACCGGCAACACCGTCGTCTTGAAGCCGGCCGAATGGTCGCCGTTGACGGCGAATAAACTGGCGGAAATCATCGATGAAGCCGGGCTGCCTCGCGGGGTGTTCAACGTCGTGCACGGGTTTGGCGAAACGGCGGGCGCCGCGTTGGTTGCCCACCCGGATGTGCGCCTCATCTCGTTTACCGGCGAGACGACGACCGGCATGGAAATTATCCGCAACAGCGCCGCAACGTTGAAAAAAACATCGATGGAGCTCGGCGGCAAGTCGCCGCTCATTGTGTTCGCCGATGCGGATCTCGAACGGGCGCTCGATGCGGCGGTTTGGGGGATGTTTTCGCTCAATGGCGAACGGTGCACGGCCAACTCGCGGCTTTTGCTTGAACAGTCGATTTACGACGAATTTGTCGCCCGGCTGAAAGAGCGCGTCGACCGCATCGTCATCGGCGACCCGATGAACCCGGCGACTGAACTCGGTCCGCTCATTCACCGCGATCATTGGGAGAGGGTGAACCGCTATATTGACATCGCCAAGCAAGAAGGGGCGGACGTCTATGCCCCCAGCGTTCCAACAGGATTGGAAAAAGGCAATTTTGTGCCGCCAACGTTGCTGCTTGGTTGCCATAACGGCATGAGGGTGGCGCAGGAAGAGATTTTCGGACCGGTCATGGCGGTCATGTCCTTTGCGGATGAAGAAGAGGCGATACGGCTGGCGAACGATGTGAAATACGGGCTGGCGGCATACGTCTGGACGAACGATATGAAGCGCGGCCACCGCGTCGCCCAAGCGATCGAAAGCGGGATGGCGTGGGTCAACTCGCCGAACGTCCGCGATTTGCGCATCCCGTTTGGCGGGACGAAATACAGCGGCATCGGCCGCGAAGGTGGGCATTACAGCTTTGATTTCTATACGGAAGTGCAAGTCGTCCACGTCGCCGTCGGCGATCCGCCGATCCCCGCGTTCGGCAAGGGGGAGAAACCGACCGCCTTGTCTGCCGAACAGGCATAACGACTAGTCAATGTATATGATCTAGTATATGATAAACGTATGGAAACGAAAGCGAAAAACAAAACCCAATTGGCTTACGAGTATATTCTTTCCCGCATTGAAAACGGCGTCTATGGCCCGGGATACCGCGTCGTCATCGATCAAATCGCCCGCGAGCTTGGACTCAGCAGCATCCCGGTGCGCGAGGCGATCCGCCAGCTCGAGGCGGAAGGGCTTGTCGAATTTAAGCCGTATACAGGCGCCGTTGTGAGCAACATCAACGAGAAAGAATATATCGAGACGCTGTCGGTGTTGGCTGTGCTGGAAGGCTATGCGACCGCGCTTGGCTCCGCCAATTTGACGAAGGAGGCGATCAACGAGCTTGAGCGGTTGAACGAACGGATGGAGCGGGCGCTTGAAGAGCTGGAGCTGGAACGGTTCAGCGAGCTGAACTATGAATTTCATTCCTTGATTTACGCCCATTGCGGCAACGCCTACCTCGAAGAGCAAATCAAGCAAATTTGGCAGCGGATGAAGCGCATCCGCGTGTACGGATTTACGTTTGTCCCGCAGCGGGCGAAAGCATCGATCGAAGAACATCGAGAGATCATCCGTCTGTTGCATGAACAGGCGCCGCCGCATGAAATCGAACAATACGTCCGTCAACACAAAATCAACACCGCCGAAGCGTTTAAGCGGCGGCGCTGATCTTCTTCCGCTGAGCGGGTGGCAGAGGCGTACCTTGGAGCGGCGGGCCGCCGATGACAGCCGTATATCGTCGTTGTTTCTTTCCCCTATTTCTGCTATGATGGGGGTAGATTTGACCCTCATTTCGGCATGAATGGGTCTCAGCCATAGAGGCAAGATGTCGGACGAAGCGCCCGTCGTGTGGAAACATCAAGAAGGAAAGCCGCCCAACCGCCAGCGGAAGGCGCAGGGCGGCTGATGACGAAAAGGGAAGGATGGGAGAACCGTATGGATGATCGTACATTTCGCAGAGCCATGGGAAAATTTGCGACCGGCGTGACGGTCGTGACGACCGAATTTCAAGGGGAAGCGAAAGGAATGACGGCGAACGCGTTTATGTCCGTTTCGCTCGACCCGAAACTTGTCGTCGTCTCCATTGGCCATAAAGCGCGAATGCATGACATTGTCAAGCAAACGGGGAAATTTGCCGTCAACATTTTGCGGCGCGATCAAGAGGAGTTGTCGCGCTTGTTTGCCGGCCAGTTGAAAGAAGAGCGCCCCGTTTCGTTTGATTGGGTGAACGGCCATCCGATTTTGCCGGAGGCGTTGGCGAATATTTTATGCAACGTCCACAGCACGTACGTGGCCGGCGATCATACGCTTTACTTTGGGGAAGTGACCGATATTTTGATGAAAGACGAACCGGGCGACCCGCTCTTGTTTTTTGAAGGGAAGTACCGGAGCATTGGACAATAAGCGCCCTTGGATGGATCGGGGCCGCTATGTCGATGCGGGTACGACGCAACAGGCAGTTCAGCCCGTCATCTTGCGTCCCGGCCGTTTCCATGGCGCTATTAGAAAAGGTGTCCCGCTGTTTGGGACACCTTCGTTGTTATTTTTTCAATACATCGTGATCAACGTACCGTTCGCCGTTCAGTTCGCTGATGACGTTGATGGCGACTTTCGCCCCGTCGCCCGCTGTGATGATCGTATGAACGCTGACGCCGGCCACCGTCCCCGCCGCCCAAATGCCGTCGATGTTCGTTTTGCCATTGGCGTCGACGTCAATCACCGTTTTAATGCGCGGCTCCGTGCCCGGTTTGGTGCGCAGGCCGATTTTTTCCGCCAGATCCGTGGCGACGCCGGTGGCGAAAATGACGTGTTTCGCCTCAAAGGAGCCGTTTTCCGTTTCGAGGCGGAATCCCCCGTCTGTTTTTTGCACATTTGTCACTTGCGTTTCCACCAATTCCGCCCCGAATTTTGCGGCTTGCTTTTTCCCGGTTTCCACCAATTCCGGGCCGCTGATTTCCGGAACCCCGTAATGGTTTTCCACCCAAGCGCGCTTTGTCATGCCTTTGTCGCTGTCAAACAAGACCGTTTTCTTCCCGGCTTTGGCGGCGAAGATCGCAGCGCTTGCCCCCGCAGGCCCGGCGCCGATGATGGCGATGTCGTACATCGTGACCGCCTCCTTCTTTTGAATATTGGCACTATTATTACCTTATCACAAATAGAAAAAGAGTCCAAATGATCTGCTCATTATTTATAATTATTATCATTTTGTATTTACTTTAAATAATCATGGGTGTATAATAGATACCAAACACGCAGCAAAGGGGAGGAAACGCGTGAATAAACCGGCCGTTTGTGAACAGTGCGGTCAGCCGTTGCGGCGGCTGAAACATTCGCTGCTTTGTCAATGCGGGATGAAAATTGTCGTGCAAAAATAATATACCGAAAAAACGGCTTCCTGTTTCTGTCGCATTCAACCGGCGAATGGCGCCGGTTTTTTTCTGTCCTCATTTGGGGCGGCGGCGAATATATAAAAGTAAAACCGCATTTTTCACAAGGGTTGGTGCCGCTGATGCACGACAAACGAGATTTGGGCGCCCGCTTGGCCGCCTTTTACCGAGGGATGGCGGAGTGGGTGGGACAAAAGCAGAAGTATTTTCCTCTTCCATCCCATGAAGAGAGCCGGGATCAGTTGCTTGCTTGTTTATATATGAGGGAGCACATGCCGTCGGATTTGCGTGAAGCGATGGAAGACGCCGGATGGCGGCTCGAGGGGCAAGAGGCTCATCTCATCGACGCGATCGAACAAGTTTTGGCCTATTTGCGCACGCGGGTTGATGGCGGATGGGAGCTTCGAAAGATGACAAGAAAGGAAGCGAAACAGTTGCTTCATAAACGGGCGGAGGCAGTGTTCGGAAGCCCAAGTTCTGTTCGGCCGACACGCATTATGGTGACGATGGACGAGGCATGGGTGGATGAGCCGGGGCTGATCGAGCGGCTGCTTCTTTATGGCATGGACATCGCCCGCATCAACTGCGCCTACGGTTCTCCGGAAACGTGGGAGGCGCTCGTGGCCATCATTCGTCAAGCCGAGAAGCAGTTGGAGCAACAGCTGCAGGGGAGGCGATGCCGCATTTACATGGATCTGCCGGGGCCAAAAATCCGGGTCGACCGCTTGGCGGTCAACGCGGGGCCGATGAAGCTCTCTGTGAAGAAAAATCTATATGGAGAGCCAATGGAGCCGCTCTTCGGCCTCATTTCCTTCTCTTCTTCCCCGCCGCCGTCTCCGCTCCCCCGCGATGTTTCATTCTTGTGGCAGTTGACGGCTGAGGACGGAGCGACCGTCGAAGAAGGGGATGAACTGCTGTTTACCGATGTGCGCGGAAAAAAACGAAAACTTCGGGTCACTGAACAAATCGCGCCGTCTTGTTTTAAAGTTCTTCTTTCGCGGACGGCCTATGTGCAAAAAGGGATGAAACTGCGGCGCGGGTCGGCTTCTTTCACTCTATGTTCTGTTTTGTTCATTCCAATGAAAGCGTTTGTCACGGTCGGTACACCGCTGTATATTTATTTCGATGACGCTGCGTTTGCACAGGCGCAGAATGGCTGCGGTGTGAAAATGACGACGACGTTGGCGAAAGCGTGGCGCAATGTGCGGGCGGGAGACCGCCTTTATTTGAACGACGGCCAAATTGCAGCGCGGGTCGTGAAAGTGCACGAGCGGCATGTAGAGGCCAAAGTCGTTGCCGATGGCGGAAAGCGAAAAGCGATTAAGCAAGGAACGGGCATCCATCTTCCCGATTCGTTTCTCCATTTGACTGTTCCGCCGCTCACCGACCGCGACCTTGAATGGATTCCGTTCATCGCGAGATGGGCGGATATCGTCGGGCTGTCGTTTGTTCAGGCCCCTCATGACCTGCGAAAGCTTTATCATTTGCTTGCCGAACAAGGGGCTGGTTCTCTCCCGGTGATCGCGAAAATCGAAACGCGGGCGGCGCTTCATAACTTCGTTCGCATCTTGCTTGAGGGATTGAAGTTTCCGGCGTTTGGTGTGATGATTGCGCGCGGCGATTTGGCCCTGGAGATTGGATTTGAACATCTTGCGGCCGCACAGAACGACGTTTTGGCGCTATGCCGGGCGGCTCACACCCCGGTCATTTGGGCGACGCAAGTGCTTGAACAAATGGCGAAAAAGGGAATTCCGTCGCGCGCGGAAATCTCGGATGTTTTTCTTGGAAAACAGGCGCAATGCATCATGTTGAACAAAGGAAGGCATATTGCGGAGGCGGTGCGCTTATTGTCGTCGTTGTTGGAAAAGGAGGAGAGGCAGAGTGAGCCGCTGGCGATGCCGAAAACGGACGGCGAACGGATGAACCTGCTTAACTTGTGGGAGGATGAAGGGTGAGCGTTGGCCACTGCTTCCGCCGTCTGTTTGAGAAATGAGCCGCTCCAAAAAAGGAGTCCTGCTGTGTTAGGGGGCTCCGTATTTTTTGTCTAAATGTAAACCTATATAAAAATAAAGTTGACAAATAAAAAACATATCAGGCACAATAGAAACAAATATTTGGAGAGGAGGGAAGATGTGCGAATCCATTCCTTTGTTTGGGCGGCATTTTTTGCCGCGTTGACGGCTGTTGGTGGGTGGATCAAAATTCCGGTGCCGTATGTGCCGTTTACGCTGCAAATCGCGGCGGTGTACTTGGCCGGCTGTCTGCTTGGCCCAAAAATCGGAGCGCTTAGCCAACTTCTATATGTCTTGATTGGGCTGGCGGGCGCGCCCGTGTTTGCGGAAGGAGGCGGGCTCGGTTATATTTGGAAGCCGACGTTTGGCTATTTGCTCGGTTTCATCGCCGGGGCGTATACGTGCGGCTTGCTTGTCCGCCGCTTTCAATGGACAAGAGCGAGAGACATATTGATGGCGAATGCAGCGGCATTGTTGGTCGTGTATGTGTTTGGCTGCGCGTGGCTGTACATAGCAATGAAATGGATCGCGGAGACTCCGCTTTCCATCGGCCAAACGCTATGGTTCGGCTTTCTTCTTCCGGTGCCGGGGGATCTCGTGCTTTGCGCCGTTTGTTCGGTCATCGCGGCGCGCGTATGGCCGCGCGTCCGACCGATCATGATGACTCGAGGGATGGGGGGATAAGAGAATGGGGCAAGCCATTTTCATGACGGGAACAGGAACAGAAATCGGCAAAACGGTCGTCACTTCCATCGTGGCGTTGGCGCTGGAGCGGCTTGGGATGAAGGTCGGCGTGTTTAAACCGGTTCAGACTGGACTGGCCGAAGACGGGGTGTCGTTTGCCGAACAATATTGGTACGAACGAGTGGCGAAGATTCCGACATCAGAAGGCATGTACTATATGGAACCGGCGATGTCGCCGCATTTAGCGGCGAAGTTGACCGGCACGTCCATCGAACCAGAGAGGGTGGCCGAACGGTTGGAATGGCTTACGCAGCGCTATGATGTGGTGCTCGTCGAAGGAGCGGGAGGGTTGGCCGTTCCGTGGTGCGAGCGCGACGGACGATGGTATATGACGAGCGATTTTGTCCGCGACTATGAGGTGCCGGCGATTCTCGTGTCGCTCTCAAGCCTTGGTGCGATTCATCACGCGGTGACGACGGCAGCCTATGCGAACGCACAAGGCATTCGTCTGCTTGGCCTGATGTTCAATCAGTTTCAGGAGCAAGAGATCATCCACCAAAACAATGTCGAAACGATCGCCGCCTTGCTTCGGCTGCCGGTGCTGGCGGTCGTGCCGCTCCTTCCTGCAGTCTCAAGGCGGGAACTGGAAACCTTAGCTCAGCGTTGGATCGAACAAGGAAAGGCGAAACAATTGCTGGAGGTGCTTAGCGTTGGCGTATAGCTACGAGCAATTGGAACAGTGGGACAAGCAGTACGTCTGGCATCCATTTACGCAAATGAAGCAGTATGCCAAAGAACGCCCCTTGATCATTGAACGCGGGCAAGGAAGCTATTTGTACGATGTCGACGGCAACCGGTACCTAGACGGCTATGCGTCGCTATGGGTCAATGTCCACGGCCATAACGATCCGGAGCTGAATGCGGCGCTTCGCGAGCAATTGGAGAAAATTGCCCATTCGACATTGCTTGGTTCGGCGAATGTGCCGTCGATTTTGTTGGCCAAACGGCTGCTTGAATATTGGCCGCACATGTCAAAAGTGTTTTATTCCGATACCGGGGCGGCGGCGGTGGAAATCGCGCTCAAGATCGCCTATCAGTATTGGAAAAACATCGACCCGGTCCAATATGCGAAGAAGAACAAGTTTGTCTCGTTGAAGGAAGCGTACCACGGCGATACGGTCGGGGCGGTGAGCGTTGGCGGCATGGAAACGTTCCACCGTATTTTTGCGCCGCTTTTGTTTGAGCGGATCGAAGTGCCGTCGCCGTACGTGTACCGTATGGACGAATACGGAAGCGAGCAGGAGATCGTCGGCTATTGTTTGCGCGAGCTTGAACGGGTGCTTGAGGAGCAGCACGATCAAATCGCCGCGGTTGTCATCGAGCCGCTTGTGCAAGGAGCGGCGGGGATCATCGTCCATCCGCGCGGGTTTTTAAAAGGAGTGGAAAGGCTTTGCCGCCGGTATGGGGTGCTCTTCATTTGCGACGAGGTCGCCGTCGGCTTTGGCCGCACCGGCACGATGTTCGCTTGTGAGCAGGAAGAGGTGCAGCCTGATCTTGTCTGCCTTGGGAAAGGGATCACGGGAGGATATTTGCCGCTCGCGGCCACACTGGTCACGGAAGAGATTTATGCGGCATTTCTCGGCGATGTGGACGAAGACAAAACGTTTTACCACGGCCATACGTACACGGGAAACCAGCTCACTTGTTCCGTTGCGCTGAAAAACATCGAGCTCATCGAAAAACGCGGCTTGATTGACAGCGTCAAGCGGAAGGCGCGCCGGCTGGCCGAATGGCTTGAGCGGTTGTATGACATTCCGATTGTCGGCGACATCCGGCAAAAAGGCTTGATGTGCGGCATTGAAATCGTGAAAGACCGAAGAACGAAAGAAGTCTTTCCGCGCGCGGCCATGGTGGAGCACCGGATCATCCTCGAAGCGCGCCGGAGGGGGCTTGTCATCCGTCCGCTCGGCCCGGTGTTGACGTTCATTCCGGTTCTTTCGATGAGCGAAGACGAAATGGCTGAGGCGGTGCGCATTTTGTTCGATTCGATCGCCTGTTTGTACGATCAAGTGCAGGCGTAGCTTGTATAAGCGGGGGCGGCGGACAGCCGCCTGCTTTTGTTTTTCGAATATACTGGGAATAAAAGGAAATAATTTCCTTTAATGAGAATATCTTGTAGAAAGAGACCTTCCTTTGCATTCACGGATCGATGATTTGGGAGAAATCGCCGTTTTTCACCAGCCTTCTAGGTACTGGCCTAAGCAGCGGGCGTTTTTCCTGCATACAGTGGGACTAAAGCAAGCGGAAGGGGGGAAGCAAGATGAGCCATCTCCAAGTGGCGGATGAGCGCATTTGGCGGCCATGGGGCTGGTGGTTTTGGCGGCCGCGCCCGTTTTTCTTCGGCGCTCCGTTTTTTGGCGCTCCATTTTTCGGCGGCTTTTTAGGCGGTTTGCTTGGGAGCGCATTGGTTCCGCCGTTTTTCTATCCGTGGTGGTATGGCCCCATTTGGTGGTGAGAAACCGGCAAGGGTTGGGCGGACGGCCCACCCTCTTTTCTTGTTTGTTGCATATGAATAAAGTGTAGCATTCTAGCTTTGGGGAAAGGAGAAGGAACGATGCTATTTCCAGGATTGTTGTTTGGCGCCCCATTTGTCGGCGGCTTCTTGGGCGGACTGCTCGGCGGCGCGTTGGCTCCGCGTCCGTTTTACCCATACCCGCCGTATCCGCCGTACCCGCCGTATCCAGGCTGGTGGTATTAATCGTCTATTCATGAAAGAATAAGCATCCCTGTGGAACAAGAAGGGATGCTTATTCAATGATCCCGGTGTCGCGGATGCGGACGTCCGCTGTTTGCAGCATGCTCCATACCGATTCGGATGGCGCTGTCATCCCTTTCTCCCCTTTCTGCGTCCTGTCTTCTTAACGGATGGAGAAAGAGGATGTCCTTCTGCCGTTCGGACATCCCCTCGTTTTGTTATTGCATGGCATTTCGTTGATAAGGGAGCTGATTCGTATACCCTTGGAACTGCTGGTACGTTTGCTGAAGCTTTTGCGGATCGGCGGCTTCAAGCTTGTACCATCCTTTTTTGAACATCAAATTGTACAAGTCGCGCTGACAGTTTTGCGTTTCGGTGAAAATATTCATCATATCTTGATATAACGGTTGGTTGCTCGCTTCATGCAAAAAGACGCTGTACGACAAGGTCATGTATTTTTCCGTCGTCAACATGTCGTTTAGAAAATCGCGCTCGTTCATTTGCGGCGTTTTCGGCACTTGCATCTCCGGATTTTGCACTTGTTTCGTGTTCATGCATCGTTCCTCCTTTCACATCACCGGTGGCTGCGGCGGGTTTTGCAAATGGCGCAAAATCATGTCGTAATGGCGCTGATGCATCTGTCCAGCGCGCTCGATCGCCTGCACCACTTCAGGGTCTCGGCATTGCGAGGCGAAAAAGTGCGCTTTTTTCGCCGCGAGCAAGTTCCACGACATCATGTCGGAAAAATACATGGCGTCTTTGGTGGACACCATTTGCGGCGGCTCGGGCATCGCCGCCTGCGGGTTCATTTGTGGTTGCTGTTGCATCGTTGTTCGCTCCTTTCGTCGGTTGTTCGCTTGTAGATTGTGCAGAGAGTGGAAAATTATGCGCATATAAAAAATAAACCGTGGGGAAAAAACATATTCAATTGAATTGAAACATGGTACAATAAGAATGGTGAATGCGTTTCCATACAAGGAGGCTTGCAACAGTGGAGCAGTTGATGCGCGATTTTTTCCTGTTCTTATCGAAAAATAAAACATTGACGAAATGGGCGAAACGATACGGCCTTCGCTTCGGCGCTTCACGGTTTGTCGCCGGCGAAACGATCGAGGAAGCGGTGCGCGTCATCCGCCAGCTGAACGAAAAAGGATTGGCGGTCACGGTCGACTATTTGGGTGAGTTTGTCGACAATGAGCAGGAAGCGAATGAGATGGCGCGCCATTGCTTGGAGGCGATTGAGGCGATCAGCCGGGAGAAGTTGAACTCGCAGCTGTCGCTGAAAATGACATCGATGGGGCTTGATATTTCCGATGAGCTTGTCATGCGCAACATGCGCCGCATTTTGGATGCGGCAAAACAGCGCGGCGTGTTTGTGACGATCGATATGGAAGACTATTCGCGCTGCCAAAAGACGCTGGACATTTTTAAAATGTTGAAAAAAGAATACGACAACGTCGGCACGGTGCTGCAGGCGTATTTGTACCGGACGGAACAAGACATTGAAGATTTAAAGCCGTACCGCCCGAACTTGCGGCTCGTCAAAGGAGCGTACAAAGAGCCGCCTGAAGTGGCGTTTCCGGATAAAAAAGATGTCGATGAGAACTTTAAGAAGATCATTAAAATGCATTTGCTAAACGGCAACTATACGGCGGTGGCGACGCATGACGACGCCATCATCGAATATACGAAGCAGCTCGTCAAAGAATACAACATTCCCAACAGCCAGTTTGAATTCCAAATGCTGTACGGCATCCGCCCGGAGCGCCAACTCGAGCTGGCGCGCGAAGGATATACGATGCGCGTGTACGTTCCGTACGGCACGGACTGGTATGGCTATTTTATGCGCCGGCTCGCCGAACGGCCGGCCAACGTGGCGTTTGTTTTAAAAGGCATCCTCCGCAAGTAGGGGCGCAAAACAGAGGAAAACGCCGGCGGCCGCCGAGCGTTCGGGCGCAGAAGGGGACAGGCATCCAGCGAGCGGCCATGAAGCCGGTTTCCATTTTAAACCATGGCCGCTGCATATCCCGAGGCGTCGGGCGGTCATTTGAGGGAAAGGCCGTTCAGATCGTGCGGCCTTTCTTTGCTTTTCCCTATATCTGCAGCTATGACAGGCGGGAGCTGACGATGTGGGCGTCAGCTCCCTTGCATGTTGTGCTTTTTGTACTGCTGGTTTTGGCTTGTCCGTTTGCCGCCGCCGTCGGCTTCGACCGTCGGGCCGGCGTTTCCTTTGACGCTTGCGGCGCTGACGCCGCGTTCAGACGGATTTTTTTTCAGCCGGGCCATCGTCTTCACCTCCTGTTTGTTAGTATGGATGAAAGAACGGCCTCGATGTGAAAAAAATGTGCGCAAATATATTGCGAAAATTACCAACATACTATATATTGAATATAGAGAACGTTTTCACGGCTATTTTTTTCGCCGAAAAATGAATGATGATTCATTCAATGGTGTGAGGGGGAACCGAAATGGCAAAACGCATTCGGCGCGCCGCGGTGCTTGGGTCCGGCGTCATGGGTTCGGGCATTGCCGCCCATTTGGCGAACGTCGGCATTCCGACGCTGCTGTTGGATATCGTGCCGCGGGAATTGACGAAAGAGGAAGAAGCAAAAGGTTGGACGCTCGAGCATAAACAAGTGCGCAACCGCCTCGCCAATCAGGCGCTGGAAAGGCTGCTCAAGCAAAAACCGGCGCCGCTCATGTCCAAAGACAACATCGCTTTGATTGAAACGGGCAACTTCGAGGATGACTTCCACCGGCTCGCGGAAGTCGATTGGATCATTGAAGCGGTCGTTGAAAAGCTGGAAGTGAAAAAAGAAGTCTTCGCTCGCGTCGACGAGGTGCGGACGCCGGGGACGATCGTCAGCTCGAACACATCCGGCATCTCGATCGCCGCGATGGCGGAGGGGCGTTCGGATGATTTCAAAAAACACTTTTTAGGCACGCATTTCTTCAATCCGCCGCGCTATTTGAAGCTGCTTGAGATCATCCCGACGGAGCATACGGATCCGGATGTGGTCGCCTATATGAAATCGTTCGGCGAAGACGTGCTCGGCAAAGGCGTCGTCATGGCGAAAGATACGCCGAACTTCATCGCCAACCGGATCGGCACGTATGGGTTGCTTGTCACCGTCCGCGAGATGATGCAAGGCGGCTACAGCGTCGGCGAGGTCGATTCGGTGACGGGGCCGCTCATCGGCCGGCCGAAAAGCGCGACGTTCCGCACGCTTGACGTCGTCGGGCTCGATACGTTCGTGCATGTCGCCAACAACGTGTATGAAAACGTCGAAGGGGAAGAAAAAGAGGCGTTCCGCGTGCCGGAGTTTATGAAAACGATGCTTGAAAACGGCTGGCTCGGCAGCAAATCCGGACAAGGCTTTTTTGTCAAGCAAGGAAAAGACATTCTCGAGCTGAACTACGTCACGATGCAATACGAGCCGCGCAAAAAGCTTGTCACCCCGGCGGTGGAGATGGCGAAGCAGGCGAAAGGAGCGGCCGCCAAGCTGCAAACGCTCGTGTATGCCGATGGCGACCGCGCGGGAACGCTCCTTTGGAACATCATCGCGCCGACATTGCTGTACACCGCCCGCCTTGTCGGGGAGATCGCCGACGACATCGTGGCGATCGATCAGGCGATGAAGTGGGGGTTCGGCTGGGAGCAAGGTCCGTTTGAACTGTGGGATGCGATCGGCCTCGAGAAGTCGGTGCGCAAAATGCAGGCGGAAGGGCGCGACATCCCGTCGTGGATCACGGACATGCTCGCCGACGGAGCCACATCGTTCTATAAAACGGAAAACGGCCGGCTGTTCTATTATGCGCCGGGCGGGTATAAAACAGTAGAAGAAAACGAAAAAGTCATCCACATCCGCCGACTGAAAGAGGCGCGCGGCGTCATCAAGAAAAATGCCGGCGCCAGCCTCATTGACCTCGGCGACGACGTGGCGCTTCTGGAGTTCCATTCGCCGAACAACGCGATTGGCGCCGATATTGTCCAAATGATCAACGAGGCGCTTGAGGAAGTCAACCGCAACTACAAAGGGCTCGTCATCGGCAACCAAGGGAAAAACTTCTGCGTCGGCGCGAACTTGGCGATGATGCTCATGGAGGCGCAAGACGAAAACTTTTTTGAATTGGAACTTGCCGTTCGCCAGTTCCAGCAAGCGCTTCTCAAAATGAAATACAACCCGAAGCCGGTCGTCGTCGCGCCGTTTGCCATGACGTTAGGCGGCGGGGCGGAAGTGAGCTTGGCGGCTTCGCGCATCCAAGCGGCGGCCGAGACGTACATCGGGCTTGTCGAAGTCGGCGTCGGCTTGATTCCGGGCGGCGGCGGCAACAAGGAGCTGTACATCAAACGGTTGAACAGCCTGCCGCGCGGCGTGGACGTCGACTACGTCAAAATCGCGGCCAGCGTATTTGAAACGATCGCCATGGCGAAAGTGTCGACGTCAGCGGCGGAAGCGCGCGAGCTTGGCTTCTTGAATCATCGCGACGGCATCACGATGAACGGCGACCATCTGCTGTATGAAGCGAAACAGGCGGTGCTCTCGATGTATGAGGAAGGGTACCGGCCTCCTGCAAGGAAGAAAGTGCCGGTGGCCGGCGAAAGCGGCTATGCCGCCATGTTGCTTGGGGCGCAGTCGATGTTCCATTCCGGCTACATCAGCGAGCACGATTTGAAAATCGCGAAAAAATTGGCGTATGTTCTAGCCGGCGGCAAAGTGCCGTACGGAACGGAAGTCGACGAGCAATATTTGCTCGATCTCGAGCGCGAGGCGTTTTTGAGCCTCATCGGCGAGCCGAAGACGCAAGCGCGCATGCAGCATATGCTTGTGAAAGGAAAACCGCTCCGCAACTAAAGCGGAGGAGATCAAGGGGGGATTGGCGTGAGAGAAGCGGTCATTGTCGCAGGTGCGCGCACACCGGTCGGCAAAGCGAAAAAAGGAACGCTCGCCCACGTGCGGCCGGATGATTTAGGGGCGCTCGTCGTCAAAGAAACGATCAAGCGCGCGGGGAACTATGAAGGAAACATTGACGACTTGATTATCGGGTGCGCCATGCCGGAGGCGGAGCAAGGATTGAACATCGCCCGCAACATCGGCGCGCTCGCCGGGCTGCCATATACCGTGCCGGCGATCACGATCAACCGGTATTGCTCGTCCGGTTTGCAGGCGATCGCCTATGCGGCGGAACGGGTGATGCTCGGCCATTCCGACACGGTCATCGCCGGCGGGGTCGAATCGATGAGCATGGTGCCGATGATGGGGCATGTCGTCCGCCCGAACGCCCGCTTGGCGGAAGAAGCGCCGGAATACTACATGTCGATGGGGCACACTGCCGAGCAAGTGGCGAAAAAATACGGCGTCAGCCGCGAGGACCAAGACGCATTCGCGGTGCGCAGCCACCAGCGCGCCGCCAAGGCGATTGCCGAAGGAAAATTCAATGAAGAAATCGTGCCGGTCGAGGTGACGGTGCGCAAAGTAGAAGGCAACAAACTCGTTGAGGAGAAAGTCGTCTTTACACAAGATGAAGGCGTGCGCCCGGACACGAATATGGAAACGCTCGCGAAACTCCGGCCGGCGTTTGCGGTAAACGGCACCGTCACCGCCGGCAACGCGTCGCAAATGAGCGACGGGGCGGCGGCGGTCATGGTGATGGACCGCGAAAAAGCGGAGTCGCTCGGCTTGAAGCCGCTCGGCAAGTTTCGTTCGTTCGCGGTTGCCGGCGTGCCGCCGGAAGTGATGGGGATCGGCCCGGTCGCTGCGGTGCCGAAAGCGTTGAAGCTGGCCGGCCTTGAGCTGTCCGACATCGGTTTGATCGAGCTGAACGAAGCGTTCGCCTCGCAATCGATCCAAGTCATCCGCGAACTTGGGTTGGATGAAGACATTGTCAACGTCAACGGCGGGGCGATTGCTCTAGGCCACCCGCTCGGCTGCACGGGCGCGAAGCTGACCTTGTCTTTGCTTTACGAAATGCGGCGCCGCAACGTGCAGTTCGGCATCGTCACGATGTGCATCGGCGGCGGCATGGGAGCGGCCGGCGTGTTTGAGCTGCTGTAGCGGCAGCTGACATCAAGCGGGCTTCATCAGCTCGCGCGAGGCATGCATCCGCATTTGCCCGGCTGCATGGAACGTCTATTTCCCGGGCGGCGTTGCCGCCCGGATCATCAATCATCTTTCGGGGGAGGAAATCAACGATGGCCAAAACGATGGAAGAAGCGATCAAAGGCGGCAGCTTTTTGATTGAAGACATTCCGGCGGAGCGCGTGTTTACGCCGGAAGATTTCACCGACGAACATCATATGATTGCCAAAACGACGGAAGAGTATGTCAACAATGAAGTGCTCCCGCAGCTCGAGCATTTGGAAAACCACGAGTTTGACCGTTCCGTGAAATTGCTTCGCAAAGCGGGCGAGCTCGGCTTGTTAAGCGCTGACATTCCGGAAGAATACGGCGGTTTGGGCCTAGATAAAGTCAGTTCGGCCATCATTGCGGAAAAAATGGCGCCGGCCGGCGGTTTTGCCATTTCGCACGGGGCGCACGTCGGAATTGGCTCGCTGCCGATTGTGTTGTTTGGCACGGAAGAACAAAAACAAAAATATTTGCCGTATTTAGCGACCGGCGAAAAAATCGCCGCCTACGCCTTGACGGAGCCTGGCTCGGGTTCGGACGCCCTCGGCGCGAAAACGACGGCGAGATTAAACGCGGAAGGCACGCATTACATTTTAAACGGCGAAAAACAATGGATCACCAACTCCGGTTTTGCTGATGTGTTTGTCGTCTATGCAAAAGTCGACGGCGAACATTTCACCGCGTTCATCGTGGAACGCGACTTCCCGGGCGTTTCAACTGGTCCGGAAGAAAAGAAAATGGGGATTAAAAGCTCGTCGACAAGAACGCTCATTTTGCAAGATGTGCCGGTGCCGAAAGAAAACGTGCTCGGTGAAATCGGAAAAGGCCATGTCATCGCCTTCAACATTTTGAACATCGGCCGCTACAAGCTTGGGTTAGGGGCGGTCGGCGGCGCGAAGCGGGCGCTTGAAATCACGCTCAAATACGCCAATCAGCGCCAGCAATTCAAACGGCCGATTTCGCAGTTTACGTTGACGCAGGAAAAATTCGCGACGATGGCGTCGCGCCTGTATGCCGCCGAAAGCTCGGTTTACCGCACGGTCGGCTTGTTCGATGAACGGATGGGCCTGCTTGATGCGGAAAAGGCGAAAGATGGCAAAGAAGTGGCGAAATCGATCGCCGAATATGCGATCGAATGCTCATTGAACAAGTTTTTTGCCACGGAAGTGCTCGATTACATCGTGGATGAAGGCGTGCAAATCCACGGCGGGTACGGCTTTATGCAGGAATACGAAATTGAGCGCGCCTACCGCGATTCGCGCATCAACCGCATTTTCGAGGGGACGAACGAAATCAACCGCCTGCTCGTGCCGGGCATGTATTTGAAAAAGGCGTTAAAAGGCGAGCTGCCGCTCTTCCAAAAAGCGCAGCAGCTTCAGGAAGAACTGATGATGATGGCCGCCGAAGAGCCGGGGACGGGCGCGCTGGAACAAGAGAAATACTTGGTGCGCAACGCGAAAAAAATCGCCTTGATGGTCGCCGGTTTAGCGGCGCAAAAATACGGCCAGCGCATTGAAGAAGAGCAAGAAGTGCTCGTCAACATCGCCGACATCGTCTCGAACATTTATGCGATGGAATCCGCGCTCTTGCGCACGGAAAAAGCGATTCAGGCGAGCGGTGAGGAGAAAAACAAACAAAAATGGCTGTACACGCAAATTTTCTGCCAAGAGGCGTTCAATGAAATTGAAGCCCATGCGAAAGAAACGCTCGTCGCCGTCGAACAAGGCGACACGCTGCGGATGATGCTCGCCGCTCTCCGACGGCTGACGCGCCATACGCCGATCAACGTGATCGCGAAAAAACGCGAAGCGGCCGCCGCGCTCATTGAAGCCGAACGGTATATTGTGTGATAATGGGAAGTGCCAGGCAGACTGCCTGGTGCTTCTTATTTGTTTGCCAAACAGCGGAAATGAAAGGGAGGAGTGAAGATGGCGCTCACGCTCTATTGGTATCCAAAATGCGGAACGTGCCGGAAGGCGAAGCGTTGGCTCGATGAACACGGCATTGAGGTGCAAACGGTGCATTTGGTCGACGAGCCGCTGACGAAAGAGGAGCTGGCTGAACTGCACCGAAAAAGCGGGCTGCCGCTCAAAAAATTTTTTAATACGAGCGGCATGAAATACCGCGAGCTTGGCTTGAAGGACAAGCTCGACCGCGCATCGGAAGACGAGATGCTCGATTGGCTCGCCTCGGACGGGATGTTGGTCAAACGGCCGATTTTGACGGACGGCGAGCGGGTCGTCGTGGGCTTTCGCGAACAAGAATACGAGGCGTTTTTCGCCAAGAAGGCATAAAATTTTTTGCAAAATCGCGTCAAGACAGTGAGTTTTATTGAAAAATCGGTTATGATGAAGAAGAACATATTTTGATTTTGCTGCGATGGAGGGATTCGATGAACACGCCGAAAGAACTTCGTTACACAAAGGAGCATGAATGGGTGCGCGTGGAAGGAGAGAACGTGCGCATCGGCATTACGGATTACGCCCAGTCAGAACTTGGCGACATCGTCTTTGTCGAGCTGCCGGAAGTCGGCGCGGAGGTTGTGGCGAACGAGCCGTTCGGCAGCGTTGAATCGGTGAAAACGGTCTCGGAATTGTATGCGCCGATCAGCGGCACGGTCGTTGAAGTGAATGAGGCGTTGAACGACCATCCAGAGTACGTGAACGAATCGCCGTATGACAAAGCGTGGATGATCGTCGTCAAACCGAATGATTTGAGCGAAATCGACAATTTGTTGACGGCGGAACAATACGAGGCGATGATCAACGAAGGATAAACGTTCCTGCAATCTTCGCTTCGATTCGGGCACTCTATACATACCGGAATTTGATTGAAAAAAGGGGTGCTCGCGATGGCGCTGCAAACGACGCGCATAGATGTCACGGACCGGATCATCGGCAAACTGAACGGCCGCTCGCTGGAGTTGTACGAGGAAGGAGAGCTCATCGGGCGCCTTCCGCTTCCGGCGGCCGTCCCGTTGAAAAAGGGGTATACCGAACAAAACGGAAGAATTTACAAACAGGTGACCGCTACCGTTGAGCCGGACCAAAAATATGTCGATTGCGACGGGGAAGCGGGCTGGTGTTGAAAGGCAACGGTGGATGGCCGTTGCTTTTCATTTTCAACATTTGGCCGGCGCAAGACATACAATAATAGTATCCTCATTTGAAGTTAGGTGGGTCGGACATGCGACGCGTGGAAAAAGTGATCATCGTCGAAGGGCGATCAGACAAGCAAAAAGTGGCGGCGGTGCTGAACGAACCAGTCGTCATCGTCTGCACAAACGGCACGATCAGTGATGCGCGCCTTGAGGAGCTGGCCGATGAGCTGGAAGGATGCGATGTATACGTCTTGGCCGATGCCGATGAGGCGGGAGAAAAATTGCGCCGGCAGTTTCGCCGCATGTTTCCAGAGGCGGAGCATCTTTACATTGACCGGGCGTATCGCGAAGTGGCGGCCGCTCCGCCTTGGCACTTGGCGCAAGTGCTGTTGCGCGCTCGTTTCGACGTCCGCATCGAATCGCTCATGAGGGGAAGAGGCGAGTGAAAGCGATCGACCGAAACGATGTCATGCGAGTGGTGGAAGTCGAGCCGCTTCTGGCCCTTTACTTGTATACCCCGCTGTGCGGCACGTGCCAGCTGGCGCGGCGGATGCTAACGGTGGTGGAGCAGTTGTTTCCGGCGCTGCCGTTTTACGAAACGGACATCAACTATATCCCTGAGCAGGCCGTTGCGTGGAAAATTGAAAGCGTTCCTTGCCTGCTTCTTTTTAGGGACGGAACGGTCGCAGGCAAGTGGTATGCCTTTCATTCCGTTCCGTATTTGTACGAAGTGATTCAAGCCTGCTTGCCGTCCCGATGATTCGCCTTTTTTTGACGCTGTTTGACACATTTCTTGGGAAATGACAAAAACGGCGCTCGTTCGTCAACGGGTTGTCGAGATTTTTGTAAAGGATTTCTCCTCTTCAGGTGGAAGTGAAAAAAATAAAAATGGGGGAGGGGATATCCATGGAAATGCGTGAATTAGTTGGGCAGTTCGTGGAACGGATGCAAGTGTTGCGCCATTTGGTGCCGATTTTGCCGGATGAGCAGCTGTATGTTCGGTTTGAAAGCGATGACGAAACCGCCTTGCTGTTGATCGGCAAGGAACCAGCCGCTTTAGGGATGGAAAACGATGAACGGAAAACATTGACGGTGCGCGGTTCCAAAGAGGCGCTCGCGTCCCTGCTGAACGGCGAACTGAAGCTGCAGCAGCTCGTCCGGTTGCGTGAAGTGCACGTGTCAGGAAGCTTCCGCCAGCTTTTGCTTCTTGAATCGCTCCTCCATTTGGCCAAGCCTTATCGGGACGTCGGATAAAGTGTGAGTAAAATATTTGTGGGTGACATTCCGAAATGATCCCCGACGAGGGTTGCGAACTTTTGTTCGCGACGCTCGTCGGGGCCACCAAGCGAAGCGCGGTAGAAAAAAGCAAATGTCGTGAAAAAAGGACTCTCTCCCTGTTATGATGGTGATTGTCAACATCAACCGAAAACAGGAGGGAGAGCGTCCATGAAACATCTTCCCACAGAATGGCCTTTATTAAAAGAGCTGGAGGAACAATTAGTCAGAACTCT
>NZ_SDKL01000022.1:0-12039 GCF_004123125.1 Geobacillus sp. PK12 | reverse complement strand
CATGCCCGGGTGGAGAGCAAAAATTGCTCATGGAACTTTTCTGTAATATCGTTGAGCTGTACAGAGTAACCATGTTGAATTTAAGAAGTTCTCCAAACCGCGGAAAGGACTCATTATCGGGATTAAACTTGAGCAACTGTTATCCAGCCTGATTCTGCCTGCTGCCTGGCTGAGCTACCGAATCGAACCCTAGGAAACAGATCGGGAGAAAGAGTGGCAAGCCATTCTGGAGCATAAGGAATAAAGCGGCGTGATGAGACAGTACTTGCACTTTACTGTCTCTTTTTTGTTTTGCGATTTATTTCCATTCATTAATTAAAGTGAGGAAGGGATTATTACGAATATTTTAATTTATATAGACAATAAGAACATTTGTTCTTATAATATATTTTAAATAAATATGGAAGGGGTTTTAAAGATGACAAGAAAAAATATAAAACGAACGTTGGAGGTAGACGAAATTATAAAACTTTATCTTGAAGGTGCTAGTACTACTGAAATTGCAAAGCTTTCTAATGTGTCTCCGAGATATATAAGAATGATTTTGTCTGATCATAATATTGAAAAAAGGCCGTTTGGTAGTTGGAAGCGTAAGTATAAGTTAAATGAAGATTATTTCAAGACTTGGTCTAAAAATATGGCTTATATCTTAGGTTTTTTTATAGCGGACGGTTTTGTCTCCAATGATTTTCAGACGATCGGATTCGCGCAAAAAGAAAAATATATTTTAGAACAAATCAGAGACGAATTAGGGTCTAATCAACCACTTTATCAAAATAAGCAAACCGGTGTTTATATGTTATATCTCAATAGCAAAGTTATGAAAAACGATTTAATGGAGATACATGGTATCACACCAAATAAATCACTGGATATAAAATTTCCGTATGTTCCAGAAGTGTATTTAAATCATTTTATAAGAGGCTATTTTGACGGTGATGGAAATATTAATTCTCATGGATATGTAGTCAGTTTTGTTGGCGGATCTTTGGATTTTATGACAGCATTAGAGAATCATTTAAAAGCTCGAGGATTTGAAATGTACTTAACCAAAAACGAAAAACATATTCGTTTATATATGAGCGGCAGAAAAAGGTACCGTCAAGAATTTTGTGTAATGTAAGATAGATAGGGTATCTGTTGCAGCAAGAAAAAAAGCTTTTATCGATGAATATCGAAAAAGTTATTGCGTTCATCAAGCATGTGAAACAGTTGGAATTACATTAGGAACGTATTATACATGGTTGAAGCGTGACAAATCATTTAGCGAAGAATTTTATAAAATTAAAGAAAGGGAAGTTAAGTAACTAATTTCGGTTGACATAATATAAAGTGAAGGATAAAAAAATGATAAGTCAGTAAGTTTACTTAATAATCGCGTATAAACTTTGATAATTCGTATAAAAAAATGATAATTGTAGCCAAAAAATAAATTGAGTTAATTTATGTACATATTAGCACGTGTGTACTTATTTGTCTAGAAAAAGATAGGAAAAAATGTAAAGAGAGAAGTAAAATAAAATGTTCTAACTATTCAATCCCTCGATGCTATTATTCACAATACATAAAACCTATTGCTTTCTTTGTTTGAATATCCACCAAAATGATAACACGGCCTAAGATACCTTCATTTGTTTCTGATATCAAAAGTTTCGAAGAGGACAAATATATATAATAGCTCAGTTAGTGCCTATATAGTTTTCCTAAAAGAGAGTTAAATGTAGAAGAAATGAGAAATTACCTTGAATCAAAGTTAACACACATTGAGAAAGAATCAGGAAAGAAAAAAAGAATTGATACTTCTGCTACTAAAAGAGTCAAAAAGAGGTATCATTCTTTTCTTACTCAACTATCCCGAAAATTAGTATTTTCATCATTTGCTGGTGCCGTAAGCGCGACATGAATGTCTATCCTCATTCTCCTGATGGTCCCGCATAGATGCGATATAGTTATCTCCCATGGAAGAACGAATGAACTTCCATCATCTGTGGTGTTGCGAAATGTATCATGGTTGGCTAACGGAGCGATAGTTAAACAAGATTGTAAAAAAGACTGTTTTATTTTAACGGGTTCTGTTTTAAGGTGCAGAAGTATCAATTGACATGAACAAAGCCTAGTTTCCAATAACAAATGGCTGATCCGATTTTGAGGTCAGCCGTTTTTATAACAAAGAATAGGAAAATTAGGGCGTCCTAGTCATTCTGAATCATTTGGATTCACGATAGCGAAGTGTAAATGATCTTCCCACCTTCCGTTAATCTTCACGTTCTTCTTGGAAAGCCCTTCTTTATGGAATCCTGCCTTCTCCAAAACTCGAATCGACCCGATGTTATGTGGCATGACTCCTGCTTCAATTCTGTGTAACTTGAGAACCTCAAAGGCATAGTCAACGACTAGGCGCACAGCTTCAGTAGTATATCCATGTCCGTTGTGCGATTGATCTACATAATAGCCTAACCAACATGTCTGTAAAGGACCACGGACCACTTCAGTCAACTCAATGATGCCAATCAGTTCATCAGTACCGATGAGGAAAATGCCGAACGTGTATTGCTCGTCTCTTTCCATCTTCGCCAAGCTGGTTTGGATTCGATTTAACTGATATTCCTCCGTATAGAACTCCTCGGGCCTATCTGGCGTATACTGTTGCCAAAATTCTCGGTTTCTACGGTACATCTCTGCCAAAGGCCCCACATCTGTATCCCTTAAAAATCGCAAATAGATTTTGTGTCCCGCTAATTTCATCTTTCTTCATCCCTTCTTCACATATAAACACCACAGGAATCCTATGATGGATAGAGTATCTCGTCTCATGGAAATCGACATTGAAAATGACACTTGAATTGGCATGCAATTGACACTCTCCATAAATTCTTTTCATCTTCTCATCTTCGAGATAGTTCAAACTTTCTCCTGCCAAAGTGAATGACTTTTTGCGAAAAGCCTTATAAGGACAGGACAAATAGCGTGCAGAATCGATTGCCAATTCGCACACTATTTTTTGTGTGTCAAATGCCTGTTTTGCACCTCAAAACGGAACCCGTTAGATTTATTTCGGTCTTTTTCTGTGTTCTAAAAATCAACATTGAAATTTGACAGAGTTCTGATCTCCTTTATTATCGCTGGATTACCTATCTATGATAAAGGTGGCTGGTTTATTTGGTCGTAAATCAACAACAAACGATAACAGAGACACTCGTGCTAATTTTTGGCACAACGATTCATTAAAATAAAATAAATTGTATTGTCCATACTATTCGGTTCATATCTTTGTATACCGCTTATTTTCAGGGGATCCTTTCATTAAGAAAAAAAATCCAAGCGGTCTTGAAAAGACCACTCGGAGTTTCTTTTTTATATCCAAGTCTCTGTGAAATTTTATTGTTTATTTTTTTGACACCGATTGAGTAGAAAGGCGATCTATCTTATGTTTTTGTCAGGTTTTGAGATAGTCTTTATTGCATTTGATTTTTCATGTTTTTTCTCGCTTGCCCACGATTTCTTTTGCTTGACACAATCCTCCATTGTCCCAGTAGGGTCACTAATACTAGACAACCAGCAGCAAACGGAAGTCGGGAAGGTGCCAATCCGGCTAGCATCACCATCCCCCCAAGAGCGGAACCTATCGCACTTCCTAAATAATTAGCGGAACTGTTTAACGCAACGGCAGCTGCGCCGTGATTAGGTTGTAAGCGAAGTAATTCATGCTGTTGCGGAGCTTGAGAGGCCCATCCCATTGCTCCCCATAGAATGAAAGGCAGAAATGATAGCATCGGAAATGGAAATACGAATGGTAAGCTGAACATGGCTAAAGCCATGATGGCTAAAATGCCAGCCATGAGCAAGTCTGGCCTCCCTGTTCGGTCAATCAAAGTGCCAATGGAAAAGCTCCCGACTACGCCACCAATGCCCCATGCCCAAAGATAAGGTGTAATGATAGGAATGTCTGCCAGATTATCCAAAATGGTTGCGATATATGTATAGAGACCCAAACTGGCCATGCTGGTCATAAAAGTGATGCCAACAATTGCTGCAACCCTCCCATTGGTCATCATCGCAACACGTTGACGCAACGATGGTGGCGCCGAAGCCGGAAAACTTGGAAACCATATGACAATTCCTATCATGGCGATAAGACCTAGTGCAGTGATGAACCAGAGAGTTGCGTGCCAATCTAGATGTTCAGCAATGATCAATCCAAGTGGAACCCCTATGACCGTTCCCGTGCTCATGCCGCCTAGCGTCATACCAAGAGCGTGGCCGCGTTTCTGCATAGGAACAAGGGATGCGGCAGCTGCAGCGGCCAACGGGGAATAAAGCCCGGCCCCGATGCCTGCAATTGCACGTGCCATAAGCAGCATGGAGAAACTCGAGGCTAGTGCACTAGCTCCATTACCTAATGAGAATATTAAAAGTGCCAGCACTAAAATCCTGCGCATTGGCTTTCCAGCCAACAATGTCGCAAAAATTGGAGCTGCCAGTGCATAACAAAGGGTGAAGACACTTACTGCTTGCCCCGTTTGTGAGGCACTTATTTTGAACGTTGTCCCCATATTCGGCAATAAACCAGCAATCACATAGGCATCAAACCCAAGAGCGAACATACCTATCGTGAGGAGAAGAACTTTTCGCATGATAACCTCCATTTTTACTGAATCATTTGTTATGGAAGAGCTCTTCTATTTCCACTTTACAAAACTAATTGTAATATGTCTAATATATATTTATAGTTGTATTAATATATAATAAGTATTAAAAGGGGAGGCAACGCGTTGGAACTGCGTCATTTGAAATATTTCATAACAGTGGCTGAAGAATTACATTTTGGTAAAGCGGCAGCTCGTTTAAATATGGCACAGCCGCCATTAAGTCTTCAAATCCGTCAATTAGAAGAAGAAATAGGGGTACCGCTTTTCCATCGGACGAAAAGGAAGGTAGAGTTAACAAAAGAAGGACAAGTGTTTTTAGAAAAAGCTTATCAGATTTTGAAGAATCTAGAGGAAGCAATTGAAACAGTAAGAATGATAAGCCGTGGGGAGGCTGGGGAAATAACGATCGGTTTCATAGCCTCAGCAGCCTATGATATTCTTCCAATCATTATAGAGCACTATCGAAAGGAATACCCTAATATTCATATAGATTTGCAACAGTTAACGTCAGCGGAACAAGTGAAAGCTTTACACGAAGGCCATATTGATATAGGAATACTTTGCCATCCTATAAAAATAAAAAATGACACAATTAATATTGAAGTGATTCGACAAGAACCAATGGTGGTTGCTTTACCAAAGGATCATGCATTAGCTTCCGAAACATCCCCGATTAATCTTGTTGATTTATCCAATGATCCATTCATTTTAACGGGAAGAAAGGCAAATCAAAGTCATTATGATACAGTGATGAACGGTTGTTATCAGGCAGGATTCCAACCAAAGGTAGTACTAGAAACACAGGAATTACCTACTGTCATCTCTCTTGTTTCAGCAGGAATGGGCGTAGCTCTCGTACCAGCTTCTATACAATATGTATTCAAAAATAAAGTTGTTTATCGTGACATTCGGAATAATCCATTTACCACTACGACAGCTCTTGCTTGGAAAAGCGACAATCTATCACCAACTGTACATGCGTTTATTGATCTAATGAAAAGATCTGTCATCCCACTCTTAAATCAGCATAATTGGAAATGATCTCTTTTTAGATCAAGCAAGCTGTTAAATGTGAAGGGACACCAACATGAGAAAAGCGGGGACTCATTGGTGAACCATACGTGGTTTGAGTTCCATTTGAAGTCTGAATAATTGCATAAAAAGGAAAACATGAAAAGAATCATATTAGCCTCCTCCTTGTAGCATCATAGGTTCGCTTGTTATACGGGATCACAAGTCCAACCCATCCTGAATCATGTGTCTACAAGTAGGGGGGGAACTGTTTAGCCCCACGGGGTCTATGCCTCACGGGCAGGGACGTTCTGCCCCGGCTACCGTTATAATAAAACCATATAAAAAATGGTCAACCAGAATATCTGGCTGACCTTATAATACGAACAGAGCAGTTC
Source organism: Geobacillus sp. PK12 (assembly GCF_004123125.1). Lineage (NCBI taxonomy): Bacteria > Bacillati > Bacillota > Bacilli > Caryophanales > Anoxybacillaceae > Geobacillus > Geobacillus sp. PK12. The sequence continues at coordinate 5,981 of NZ_SDKL01000022.1, read as the reverse complement.
AATTGAATAAGAAATATTATATAATAAATACCTTGCATTATATTGATGCGTTTATAGAAGGGGGAGAAAAACTGTGAAACAAATTGAAGAGTTTATCGATTCGATTTATCAAAAAGAAAAGAAATATCAATGCGTATCACCACAAAAGGCTTAATGTAGGCTGGTTTTTTTACTTTTATACTATTTAATGTATTAGGTTATTTGGTTTTCCGCTTAGTAGGTAAAAAGGTCCCGAATAACACAATTGGTTGAAGTTCTTGTTCAACTATCCCGAAAATTAGTATTTTCATCATTTGTTGGTGCCGTAAGCACGACATGGAGGTCTATCCTGAAAATTAATGTTTTTATTCTCTTGATGGTGCCGCATAAATGCGACATGGTTGTCTCCCATGGAAGAACGGATTAAATTTCATCATTTGTCATCATCTGTGGGTGAAGTTCGTTTCATGGTTGGCTAACGGGATTCTTTAGTGTACTATGTTATATATTCACACCCGTATAAGGACTTGGAATTGCTTACCTAAAATTTACCATGAATGACATCATTTATTTTAAATAAATCGCCCTATGGATATTAAGGCGATTTTTTAGAGGGGATTTGGTATTTAATGTTAAAATATATATTAAATAACTCTGTTGATATTTGATACTAATAAGTGTTGTTGTATAATAGTGAAAAGAACGTTTGTTTGGAGGTTGTGAAAATGACGTTAAATATACAATTAGAATTGTTCGTGAAAGATTTACAAAGGTCTGTTGATTTTTACAAAAACGTAATTCAATTAGATTTATTTTCCCAAAATGAAAATAGTGCTATGTTTAAAGCGGAGAATCTTAACTTACTTTTAACCCAAGAAGATGTTATTTCGAGTAACCATTATTTTAGCGAAATTAAAACTTCTCGGAAAGGGATGGGAGTTGAAATAATATTAGTAGTTCCAGATGATGTTCAAAGTTATTATCAACGTATATGTGAAATGCAAATTGAATTAGAATCAGAACTAAAACAACAAGAGTGGGGAATGACGGATTTTCGTTTAACTGACCCAGATGGTTATTATTTAAGAATCACTTCACCTAAAAAGTGATAATTTGAATGCTTTAATTAAAACAATCAGGGGCACTTGTTGTTTTAAACACAGGTGATAAGTTTAAACCTCATTAACTCTGTAACTTCAACTACGATTAGCCATATTTCAATAATTCTAAGCTATATTAGTTTTTTTACTATCAGTCGTGGTTTTGTAATTGACACCTATACAGATAGGATGTACAAACCGTTTTATTAAGAAATGGTTGTCTGAGTGAAAGAAGTGTTAGTCAAAAAGTCTGAATTGATTTTAAATTAGTTTTTATCAAATTTTAATTTAAAAAATAGTCAAACCAAAAAGCAGGGCAATTACCCAGCTTTTTTTTCGATTTAATTAATATCAATTGATTTGTCAAAATGGTGTTATTTTTGACCATTTTTTTATGTTTTTGTACCTCGAACGGGCAGTATAGTTAAATAACAGAATTTTTAAAATATTACTAGAAAATATAGATTGAATAATATACAATAAAAATGTTGTCGGTCATATTAAAGACTTAGATTTGTTTGTGGAGAGATAGAACGGAGGAATCTGGAGTTTTTGTAGGTAGCTAAATCATTACAAGAAGGGGATATTTTTATGAAAGAATTAAGAAAAATTTTAATGAGTGATCCATTGGTTTCCTCAATGAATGTATGTCCTTCACAAGAACCATTTGTTGACCTTGTTCATTTTGATCCAGATATCGTTGTGGATCCATCCCTTTCTAACAGGAGTCGTTACTTTTCTTTTGTCCGCCTTTCCGTAGCTAATAAACTGTCCTTAGCTAAAAAATTCCTTCCAAAAGGTATCCGTTTTCTCATTAAGGAAGGATACAGGCCTCTACATATTCAAAAGCGAGCCTTTGAGCGGGCATTACAACGGGTAAAAGAAAATTCTTCAAATCAAGATTTAGATCATTTAATGGCTGAGGCATCCAAATACGTAGCACCTCCTGAAGTAGCACCTCATCCAACAGGTGGTGCAGTAGACTTAACCCTGATTGACTCCAATGGTAGCGAATTGGATCTTGGTACACCATATGATGCCATACCACAAGAAACGGACAACGCAACTTTTTTTGATGCAACCAACATCAGCGTACAAGCAATGCAAAATCGTCAGATCCTCGCACACGCTCTACAGTCTGTTGGTTTTGTTAATTACTTTACAGAATGGTGGCACTGGTCATATGGTGACAGATACTGGGCTGTAATGACGAACGTGGATCATGCCCTTTATCATCCCGTTTCAGAACAAGAATTGTTGAATCTGTTGCAAAAGGCATAACTAGAACAAAAATAGAAAAAACAAGCCAGAAAATAATCAACCTTTTTATGAATAAACGATTCTATTGGGGTTGCTGCGGCAACTTTCTTCTTAAGCTAACGAGGCAGGAATGTTTAAAAGAAATTCATAAAGATACAATGGAGGGAGAAAGAAATGGGAGATTTAGCTATCAGAACAGCTAATCAAGAAGATATTCCACAACTTTTAAATTTAATGTATCAATACATTGTGGATTTTTATAAAAGACCTAGACCGACTGAAGAGTCACTTAAAGGATTGATACAAGATTTATTGGATAACCCCGCCAGTGGAATACAATTTGTTGCAGAACAGGATGGGAATTTATTAGGTTTTGCAACCCTGTATTTCTCCTTTAGCACCCTTCAGGTGAAAAGAATGGCTATTTTAAATGACTTGTTTGTGATACCAGAAGCAAGAGGGCAAAAACTAGGCGAGAAACTGTTTCAAACATGCTTGTCTTATATAAGAGAGAATGATTTTGCCTACATGACATGGGAAACTGCAAAGGATAATTTGGTTGCTCAATCTCTTTACAACAAAATGGGTGGTCAATTGTCTGAATGGTTAGTTTATGAAATCAGTTAGTGTATATCCAGTAGCTTTTTTATTTGATGGTGTCATATAGATTTGGCATGATTGTCTCCCATGGAAGAACGAGTTCCCCTCCGTCATCTGTGCTGAATCCTACTTCATGGTTGGCTAAGGGAGCAGAAAGGTTGAAGGAACAAGGAATTCATTATCTTAAATCAAATAATATTAGTTAAAACGTGAGATTAAACAAAAGGGAAGGGTATGGGGAAATGGTTGTTCTTGAAACACAAAGGTTGATATTAAGACAGTATAGAGATGAAGATATTACTTCTCTACATTATATTTTTTCTGACCCAGAAACAATGAAGTTTTATCCGGCTCCCTTTAGTTTTGAGCAAACTCAAGACTGGATTAAACGAAATCAAGATAGATATCGGGATGATGGTTATGGATTATGGGCGGTTTGTTTGAAAGAAACGAATGAATTGATCGGTGATTGTGGTCTTGTTAAACAAAAAATAAATGACAGTATTGAGGTGGAGATTGGATACCATATGAATAAAAAATATTGGTCACAGGGGTTCGCAACAGAAGCGGCTAAAGCGTGCAAAGAATATGCGTTTTATAAATTGGGTTTAAATAAGCTGATCAGTATTATTGATCCAAGAAATGTTCCATCCATTCGTGTGGCAGAGAAGATTGGTTTCACTAAGGAAAAAGAAGTATTTATTTTCGGTAAGAACCATTATATATACTCGGGGTTAAAGAAAGTAACGAAGGGTTATTGAACTAAGGGTCCGAAATTTAAATAAAATATGTACAAAAAAGCTACCTTACATCATAAGGNNATGTTACAAAAGTTGTTGCTGACAGGAAAAAGAATATCTCTGCGCACACCAACACGGGATGATCTGCCAATTCTATATAACCTGATATACGGTGTGGAGAATCCAGAATGGAAAAAGTACGACGCTCCTTATTTATCCGCTTGAATTTTGTACCTTTGAAAAGTTTTCTAAGAGAATGGAAGAAAGAATGAATGTTACGGATGTACCAAGTCAAATGATTATTGAACATCAAGGTCAAATTATAGGTATGATTAGCTATTATTGGGAGGATAAGCGTACACGATGGCTTGAAATGGGAATCGTCATATATTCTCCTGAACATTGGAATGGTGGATTTGGAACGGAAGCATTGTCTTTATGGATTGACTATCTCTTTGAAAATCTAACCATCGAGAGAGTGGGTCTGACGACTTGGTCTGGAAATCCACGAATGATAAGATGTGCGGAAAAATTGGGAATGCGATTAGAAGGTAGAATGAGAAAATGCCGCTACTATAATGGTGAATACTATGATTCCATCCGAATGGGTATTCTTCGTGAGGAATGGAATGAGTTTAAAAAGAATAATCCCTTATTCAATTCCCATGAAAGAACGAGTTAACTTTTATCATCTGTGGTGAAGTTTGCTGCATGGTTGGCTAAAGAGGCAGGGAAGTTGAAGAATTATATTGGGAGGAGGAATTTTTAGTGACAGAAACAATTGTACCAATTACAACAGATAATTTGGAACAATGTATTGAACTATATATTAAAGTTTTTAATAGTGAGCCTTGGAATGAAAGTTGGACGTATAAAACTACTAAAGAAAGGCTTACGGATTTGTTACATACTCCTAAATTTACGGGGTTTTTTTGGAAAAACAATGAAACTCCAATTGGTTTTATAGCAGGAAACAGCAAAACAACATATCAAGGAATAACTTTTTATTTAGCAGAATTATGCATCAATAATGAAATTCAAGGTAAAGGTTATGGTTCCAAACTTCTCCAATTTTTAGAGGAGGAATTACAGAAGAAAAACGTTAAAAGCATTTATCTTTTAACTTCCAATGGAGGACTCGCAGAAAACTTCTATAGAAAAAATGGTTATGTTGTGAATAACAATAGGATTGTTATGAAAAAGAATTTGTGAATTGTATTAGACTGTTTCACTACCATGGAAGAACAGAAATTCTTTCATAATCTGTGGTACCGCGAAATGAGGCATGGGTGGTAACGGTCAGGTTAGTTGAAGAAGGTAAGGTTTAGTTCCTAAACAGCTTCATTGATGATATGCTGTTGGTAATAAAATAAATGGAAAAGAAGGTGTACGAATGCTTGGAATAACTGGTTACGGAGTTTATTTACTTATGGCCATATTAATGAATTTAACTCCCGGCACTGACACCATGTATATTATTAGCCGAAGTATATCACAAGGCAGAAAAGCAGGCGTTTACTCTGTACTTGGAATTTCAACGGGTTCTTTCATCCATACTTTATTAGCTGCCTTTGGTCTATCTATTATTTTGAAACAATCTATTGTGTTATTTACCGCAATTAAAGTAATAGGTGCTGCTTACTTGATTTATCTTGGTATAAAAATGTTGTTTCAAAAATCATTACTAAAATTCGAACCTTCTGCATTACAGCATTTGGAATTAAAGAAGATATATATGCAGGGAGTCATAACCAATGTTACAAATCCAAAAGTAGCTTTATTCTTTATTTCTTTTCTCCCGCAATTTATTATTACAGACAATCCTTATGGTCCCATTCCCTTTATTATTTTAGGAATTTCATTTATTACTACAGGTACTCTTTGGTGTTTAATCGTTGCATATTTTGCTTCATTTGCTACCGAAAAACTAAGAGAAAATACAAAGATAGCAAACCTATTAAACAAATTAACAGGGATTATTTTTATAGGGTTAGGTATAAAATTATTTCAAACAAAAGCAGCTCAATAAACTTTAAACAGGATGATTACTGTTTTATTATAAAGATGAAAACTGCTTAATAAAGTAATTGCTTTTTTTGTTTCACTAAACCAGCTAATAGTTTTTAATTATTAAAAACTAGAATTAAACATAATATACTAGAAATCCCATGCCATTGCATGGGATCTTTAATGTTTTAACCCGTGATAAAACATAAATCATCCACAAAGGTTGGGATCATTATGTTCGGAGTATTTAGATCTCACATTTCGCACCCTCCCAACGAAAATCGGGAGGATTTTT
>NZ_SDKL01000021.1:0-44410 GCF_004123125.1 Geobacillus sp. PK12 | reverse complement strand
GGCGAATAATTTCATCGCCGTTTCAATGATGTCCTCTTTCCGTCCCAATGTTTTCTCCTTCCTTACTCCTTCTTCATGTCCATTATAGTCGATCTTGCCATGAAAAAAAATGCCGGACGGCCCGTTATCCGGCCATCCAGCCCTGTCATTTTGCCATCGGTTCGCGTTTTGCCGTCCGGAAGAAAAACGCCTCATACATCGCAGGAATGAACACAAGCGTCAATAACGTCGACGACGTCAGGCCGCCGATGACAGTGATGGCCAGCCCTTTCGAAATCAACGTGCCGGCCTCATTCGTCAGCGCAAGCGGAATGAGCGCTGTCACAGTCGCAAAGGCTGTCATTAAAATCGGCCGCAGCCGTGTTTTGCCGGCTTCAATGATGGCGCTTCGCACCGTCATCCGTTTTTGTTCGCGGTTTTGCCCGATTCGATCCACCAGCACGATCGCATTGGTCGTCACGATGCCAATGAGCATCAACAAGCCGATCATGACGCTGATGGAAAGCGGCTCATCGGCCACATACAAAGCAAACAGCGAACCGATGGGAACAAACAAAAGGGAAGATAAAATGATCAGCGGCACCCGCACTTTGCCAAATGTAATCAGCATCGTCAAATACACAAGCCCGATGGCCGCCGCCATGGCCACACCGAGCTCGCGGAACGTCTGCACCGTCTCATCGCTTCCGCCGCCCGTTTTCACTGTGACATCGGATGGGATCTTCAAATCATTTACATGTTTCGAAATATCATTCGTGACTTTCTGAATGTTGTCGCCGACAATCTGGGCGGATACGCGGGCAAACACTTTTCCGTCCAGCTTTTGAATGGACGTATACACGTCCGCCTCTTTCACTTCGGCGACAGCTGAAAGTGGAATCACTCCGTTTCTCGTCACGATCGGAAGCTCTTTCAACTCATCGATCGATCCCAACGTTTCATCATACGAAAGTTCGACTTGCTCATCCTTGCCGCCGAGTTTCAGCGTCCCTACATCGACCGGTTTGGTTGCATCGGCCACCGCCCCGAGCAATTGCATGCCCGAAACGCCATAAGCGGCCGCCTTTTCCGGATCAATGGCGACAATCACTTGTTTTTGCTTTTCCGTCAAGTTATTCGTCACATCTTTGACATCATCGCGTTGTTTTAAATACGTCTCGACCTGTTTGGCTGCTGTTTGGAGCGCCTCCAAGTCATTGGAGTATAAGTCAATATTCACGTTATTATTCGTTGGCGGCCCTCCGCTCGACATCTCTTGCACGCCCACTTTGGCCCCGGGCGCGAGCTGATTGGCGATGCGGCGCATTTCTTTTTCGAGAACGGCCACGGTTTTCGCGGTGTCAGCGCTGTCCTTTAATAGAATATAATAGCTGGCTTGATTGGGCCGTTTCAATCCTGTGCGGAAATCGCGGCTTCCCACTGCGGCGGTGACGCTCTCGACATCGCTTCGTTTTAAAAACATCTTTTCCATCTCCAACGACACATCATTCGTTTTGACCACCGATGTGGAAGCCGGCAGTTCAATGCTCGCCACCAGCGTTTTCTGCTCTTCGTTCGGCAAAAACGTAAATCCAAGTTTCGGCACGAGCGCCAATGAACCAACCAATAGCACAACCGACAACACAAAGACAATCGCTTTATGGTTGAGCGCCCATTCAATGATTCGGCCATACAGACGCTGAAGCGCTCCTTCTTTTTCCTCTGGCGGCACACGGCGGAACGAAAATTTCGCTAAAATCGGCACAACCGTCACGGCCACCAACAAAGAGGCCAACAGGGCAAACGTAATCGTCAAGGCAAAAGGCAGGAAAAATTCCCCTGTAATGCCCCCAACAAGCCCGAGAGGCAAAAAGACGACAACCGTTGTGATGGTCGAGGACACAATCGCTTTGACAATTTCTTTCGTTGATTGCTCGACTAAATCATCGCTCATGCCTGTTTTCTCCCGGCGGACGCGGCGGAAAATATTTTCGATCACGACAATGCTGTCATCCACGACTCGGCCGACGGCGACGGCCATGCCGCCAAGCGTCATGACATTGAGGGTAATATCCATACGATTGAGAAAAATGGCCGATACAAGCAGCGAGAGCGGAATCGAGACGATGGCAATCACAGTCGCCCGAACGTTGCGCAAAAAGAGCAAGACGGCCAACGAAGCGAACAGCGCCCCGAGCAGCCCTTCACGGACAAGCGATTCAACGGATTGTTTGATGCCAGCTGACGAATCAAACCCGATGGAATAATCAAACTGATGTTTGTAGGAATTCAGCACGTTGATCACTTGGTCTGCCACTTCAATCGTATTGGCATCTTGTTTTTTCGTCACGGCCATCGACAGCGATGGCTTCAAATTATAGCGGGTGAATTCGCTTTGCTCGTTGACTTCCTCAATCGTCGCAATATCCCCAAGCTTCACGGGAGAGACGCGCTGCAATCCATTCGCCGCCATAGGAACAGCTGTCGGCACGAGTTTCAGATTTTTCAACTCATGGATGGTGTTCAATTTTTCCTCGACGCGAACCGGAATTTGCCATGTATCGGTTTGCAACGTTCCAGCCGGGAACGCCAACACCTTTTCATTGATTTGGTTTTTAATCTCTGACAAGGTCAATCCCGCCTGAGCGGCCTTTTTCCGATCGACTGTGATCCGGATGAGGCGCTCGCTGTCTCCACCGATCGAAACGGAATTCACCCCGTCGATTTTATTCAATTCTGGAATCACTTCGGTTTCCAGCAACGTTTGCAGATCGGTTTCGTTTTTGGCAAACAAGGAAATGTTGAAAACCGGGATGGAACCGAATGAAAACCGATTGACTTCCGTTTGGACATGATCGGGCAATCCTGCCTTATCAATGAGCGATTCGACCTGCCGCTCCATTTTCTCCATATCTGTCCGAAACGGGAATTCAAGATTGATAACAGCCATTCCTTCATAGGAAGAACTCTGCATTTGCTTAAGCCCGTCAAGGGACTTCAGTTTTTCCTCGAGCTTGGCCGTGACCTCCTCATTCACGTCTTGCGGAGAAGCCCCAGGATAGACCGCTTCAATCGACAACTGGGGAAATTCAATGTTCGGCAGCAAATCGACCTTCAAGGAGGAGAAGGAATACAGTCCTAGAAACATGAGCAAAAACGAACATACAAACACAGCTGCCGCATTTTTCAAACTGAACCTAGTCAAAAACGTCATCATGCCACCTCTCATCCCACGATTTTGACCAATCAGTCTAATTATTTTGAACTGACCGGTCATACAAAACTATTTCTATGATACATGAAAATGGGAAAAATGAAAAGGGCGAAGTTTAAAGTGGAAATCAAACGGAAAAACTATGACCATATCAACATTACCATTTGATGGGGTGGACAACATGAAAACAAGACAGGATGCTTGGTCACATGAAGAAGATGTACTGTTGGCTGAAACGGTGCTGCAATATATACGCGAAGGAAAAACGCAACTTGCCGCTTTTGAAGTCGTTGGGAGACAACTGCACCGCACAGCGGCAGCATGCGGATTCCGTTGGAACGCCGAGGTGCGCAAACGGTACGTTGAGGCGATCGAACAGGCAAAAAAGCAGCGGAAAGAACGGAAACGGGCGCTCGAAATGATGAAAAAGTGGCAAAAAGACAATACGGTTGCTGCTTGGAGTCCTTCTGGAGAACGGGACGGCGCCGAAGGGTCATCGCCTTTTCTCCCGGCAGCCCCATTGACACTGGAGCAGTGCATTTCATTTTTGCAAACATTGCGGCGCGGCATCGAGGAGATGGAAGCGATCCGCCAAGACAACGAGCGCCTGAAACGCGAGCGGGCGGAATGGCAGGCGCGGAACGAACAGCTTGCTCAAAAACTCGAACGCCTTGAAACGAGGCAGACCACCGTGCAAGAAGATTATGAGGCGCTCGTGAAAATCATGGCTCGCGCCCGCCAGCTCGCTTCCGAAGAAGGCGACCGCTTCTCTCTTGCCGAGCTGTTTGCCGCCGAGGCGAACGGATCGAACGAATCGCTCGCCCATTCATAAAAAAAGAAGGTGCCCCAACAAAGTATCGGGACACGTTTTCACCGCTGGAACGACGGACAGCGCCCGCAACAAACCGGTGAATGCACCGGATGTTTACAGGAACCTTCGCCTTCCCATTTTGTTCGAAGTCAACTACCCCCACTTCGCTCACGCTTGAAGTGGGGGCTTGCCACTCCCCAGAAGTGCGAGCGGACTTCGTCCTCCTTCCTTGACTTGGGGTTGCATCAGGGGGCAGGTTGACAGCTGCCCAACGACGCAGGTCATGCCTGCATCGTTACCGATTCTCTCGGTGTGTCTGTTGGCAGTACTTGGCTTCCACACACAACAGACAGACCTACGCTCGATATTTGACGGTTGCAACGTTTCCTGCAACCAACTCCATCCATCGAGCAGCCGTTATTGGAGTGCCTTTATTGAACGGTTTTCTCCACGTCTTTATTCTATCATACCACAAAAGAAAGGGGGAACGCGCATTCCTCTCCCACTTCCTCCCTTTGGTCGTTGAAGTGGGAGTCTCCTGCGCGAAATAGGATGAAGGTGGAAGAGTTCAATCGTCGCCAACGCGCCTTATAGGAATTCCCTCTAATAGACGATTTATCACGTAGGAAGCCATAATGAGCCCGGCAACTGATGGAACGAAAGCATTCGAAGACGGCGGCATTTTCGCCTTGCGGATCGGCGAAGCGTCATTGCCGACAACCTGGCGGACATCTTCGCGGATTTTCACCGGCTTCTCGTCGGAAAAGACGACCGGAATGCCGCGGCGGATCCCTTCTTTGCGCAGCTTGGCGCGGATGACTTTCGCGATCGGATCGGTGTGTGTTTTCGAAATATCGGCAATGCGGAACCGGGTCGGATCCATTTTGTTCGCCGCACCCATGCTGGAGATGATCGGAATGCCGCGCTTGAGGCATTGTTTCATCAAATGCACTTTGTACACAATCGTGTCGGACGCATCGATGACAAAATCCAGATCATAGGCGAAAAATTGCTCATACGTCTCTTCCGTATAAAACATTTGCAAAGCGATCACCTCGCACGCCGGGTTGATGTCGGCGATGCGCTCTTTCATGAGCTCCACTTTCGGACGCCCGATGGTCGAGAGCAACGCATGGATTTGCCGGTTGATGTTGGTGATATCGACGTTATCGCGATCAACAAGCACCAAGCGGCCAATGCCGGAACGGGCGAGCGCCTCGACGGCGAACGACCCCACGCCGCCGACGCCAAGGACGGCGACGGTGGCGTTTTTTAAGCGTTCCAACCCTTCAGGGCCAATCGCGAGTTCATTGCGGGAAAATTGATGCAGCATCGTTCTCCTCTCCGTTTGCTCCAAAATTGGTGTTTATGCCGCTTTTTATCCTACCATCAAGACAGCAAAAGAGGCAACGGCATTTTGCTGGCAAAACAAAACCCCTACGCGGCCATCCGCATAGGGGAAATGTTGTTGATTCCTTACTGTTGCCAGTCCCAATCGTGCCGTCGATGCCTTCGTTTTGAACCCGCTCTCCCATAGGTGGGTGCCCTGTTCCAAGGTTTGCGCTTCCCCTGTGACGAAGAGGCGTGCACGCCGCTTGGAAACCCCGAGCTCCCGGATCATAAACTGTTCGGTCAAAACGATCAGTGATCCGACGAACACATTAGGACGGTTGTTAGTTTGATTGTAACACATTTTTCAGCCTTTGTGAACACCTATTGCCAACGTTTCTTTTTCAGATGCCGCTGTCACTCGTTTTCCGGAAGCACAACCGCCAAGTGCAGCTCCTCGAGCTGCTTGTCGCTGACCGGCCCCGGCGCTTCGGTAAGCAAGCAGCTCGCGCTCGCCGTTTTCGGAAACGCGATCGTATCGCGCAAGTTCGTGCGCCCAGCGAGCAACATCACCAGCCGGTCAAGGCCAAGCGCAATGCCGCCGTGCGGCGGAGTGCCGTATTCAAACGCCTCAAGCAAGAATCCGAACTGACGGCGCGCTTCTTCTTCGCTGAACCCTAAGGCGCGGAACATTTTTTCTTGCACGTCCCGCTCGAAAATGCGGAGCGAGCCGCCGCCAAGCTCATAGCCATTTAAGACGAGGTCGTACGCCTGCGCGCGGACGGCGCCCGGGTTTGTCTCCAACAGCGGAATGTCGTCGCGCACCGGCATCGTAAACGGATGGTGAGCGGCGTAATAGCGCCCTTCTTCTTCGTCATACTCCAAAAGCGGCCAATCCGTCACCCACAAAAACGCGAGCTTCGCTTCGTCGATCAAGCCGAGCTCCTTGCCAAGCTTCAGCCGCAACGCGCCGAGCGCCGCGGCGACGATCGCTTTTTCGTCGGCGACAAACAAAAGCAAATCTCCGTCTTCGACAGCAAGCGCTCGACGCAGCGCCGCCTGTTCCTCATCGGTGAAAAACTTGGCGATCGGTCCTTTCAGCTCTTCGCCTTCCGCTTTCAGCCAGGCGAGCCCTTTCGCCCCGTAGCGGCCGGCAAATTCTCCTAAGGCGTCAATATCTTTACGCGAATAGCGAGGGGCAGCGCCTTTCGCGTTGATCGCCTTCACTTGGCCTCCTTCTTTGACGGCGCGGGCGAACACTTGAAACGCTGAATCACGAACGATTTCCGATACGTCGACGAGCTCGAGGCCAAAGCGTATATCCGGCTTGTCCGAGCCGTAGCGGCTCATCGCCTCGTCATACGTGATGCGCGGAAACGGGCGCGGGATGTCGATCCCTTTTGCCGCTTTCACGACGGCAGCCATCATCCGTTCGGTTAAATCGATAATATCCTCTTGTTCGATAAACGACATTTCGATGTCGATTTGCGTAAATTCCGGCTGGCGGTCGGCGCGCAAATCCTCGTCACGGAAGCAACGGGCGATTTGGTAGTACCGTTCCACGCCGCCGACCATGAGCAGCTGCTTAAAAATTTGCGGTGACTGCGGCAAGGCGTAAAATTCGCCCGGATGGACGCGGCTTGGCACCAAATAGTCACGCGCCCCTTCCGGCGTGCTTTTCGTCAACATCGGCGTTTCAATTTCCAAAAAGCGTTCGCTATCCAAAAAGTCGCGCACCGTCTTTGTGATTTTGTGGCGAAGCGCCAGTGTTTGAAACATGACTGGGCGGCGCAAATCCAAATACCGATATTTTAAGCGCACGTCTTCCGCCGCATCCGTGTCATCGGAAATCGAAAACGGCGGCGTTTTTGCCTCGTTGATGATCTCGATTCGTTCCGCCTGAATTTCAATGCGGCCGGTCGCGATGTTCGGATTGACCGTCTCGGGCGCGCGGGCGACGACCGTTCCTTCGACGCTTAAAACGTATTCGCTCCGCACGCGCTCCGCTGCCGCCAGCGCTTCAGCCGACACGTCCGGGCTGGCGACAACTTGGACGATGCCCGTTCGGTCGCGCAAGTCAATGAAAATGAGGCCGCCTAAGTCGCGGCGCTTTTGCACCCAGCCTTTGAGCACGACGCGCTCGCCGACGGCCGTTTCCGGCACTTCTCCGCAATAATATGTGCGTTCCATTCGCTCACTCCTCCTTCCCGATCCGTTCATGCAAAAAGTGCGCCAACTCGCCGAGCGGTACATTCGTTTGCTCGCCGCTCGCCATATGCTTTACCGCCGCTTCCTGTCTCTCGAGTTCTTCATCGCCGATAATGGCGACAAACGATGCCCCAAGCCGGTCGGCGGCCTTCAGCTGCGCCTTCAATTTTCGGCCCAAATAATCTTGATCGACCCTCAATCCGGAGCGGCGCAATGCATAAACGAGGCGGACCGCCTCATCTTTCGCCCGCTCACCGACAGCGACGACATAGCAGTCAAGCCCGCTCTCCACCGGCAATTCCACACCTTCGGCGTCAAGGGCGGCCAACAGCCGCTCGATGCTCAAGGCAAAGCCGATGCCCGGCGTCTCCGGACCGCCGATTTCTTGGACAAGCCCGTTGTAACGCCCGCCGCCGCACAGCGTCGCCGCCGCGCCAAATCCTTCCGCTTCGCTCATAATTTCGAACGTCGTATGATTGTAGTAATCAAGTCCGCGCACAAGACGCGAATCAATGACAAACGGAATGCCAAGGTTAGTTAAATATTGTTTGACTTTTTCAAAATAAGCACGCGAGTCTTCGTTCAAATAATCCAAAATCGACGGCGCCGTCGCCATCAGCTCATGATCGCGGTCTTTTTTGCAGTCGAGAATGCGGAGCGGATTCGTATGAAGCCTCGTCTGGCAGTCCGGGCACAGCTCGTGGATGCGGCTTGAAAAATGGCGAACAAGCGCCTCTCGGTGCGCCCGGCGGCTGTCAAGGTCGCCCAAGCTGTTGATGACAAGCCGGATCCGTTTTAAGCCAAGCGCTTCGTAAATATGCATCGCTAGCGCCATCACCTCGGCGTCAATCGCCGGATCGCTGCTGCCGAGCGCCTCGACGCCGAACTGGACGAACTGGCGGAACCGTCCCGCTTCCGGCCGCTCGTAGCGAAACATCGGCCCGCTGTAATACAGTTTCAGCGGCTGGTGCGGACTGCCGTACAGCTTATGCTCGACAAACGCTCTGACAACCGGCGCCGTGCCTTCCGGGCGGAGCGTCAGCGCGCGCCCCCCTTTGTCTTCGAACGTGTACATTTCTTTTTGCACAATGTCCGTTGTATCCCCCACGCCGCGCAAAAAAAGCTCCGTATGTTCAAAAATCGGCGTCCGGATTTCCCGATACCCATATCGGCTGCAAAGGTTGCGGGCGACATGTTCGACATATTGCCATTTTTCCGTGTCCCCTGGCAGCACATCTTGCGTCCCTCTTGGAATTTGAAAAGCCATGCTCATCCTCCTTTGCCAAAATAAAACGCCCTTGTCCCTGTCATCGATAGGGACGAGAGCGTGATTCCCGCGGTGCCACCCTAATTGAAGCCGATCCGGCTTCCGCTTGTCGCCATTAACGCATGACGCGCGTTCCTTTTTACTGGCGCAAAGTGCGTTCAAAAGGAAACCTACGGAGTGTCTTTCGTTAAGCCATCATGGAGAAACGCTCGCAGCCTTGGGCGTTTCCTCTCTGGCCATGTGGGCCTTAACTACTTTTCTCCATCATCGGTTGTTCCGTATGAGAAAGATGTAATTTTATATTACGGACAATCTCGGCCGTTTGTCAAGTTGTCCTAGCGGTGTGATCCATGGTTTTTCGCAAAGAGAAAAACTTTGATGTCTCATCACATTTTTCACCTTGTGTGAACTACCCACCACCTACGCTTCGCTTAGAGATGGGGGCTTNNGGCTGACGCCAACCGACATTCATCTCCCACTTTCACTTCGCTTCAAAGTGGGAGACTTCTTTCGGAAAGATGTTAAAAAAAGAGAGCCGACTCGTTGAACCGCCCCTCCATGGGATCGAAGAGGCGGTCCACCTTCGGCCCTCTTAATGGCGAATCAAATAATCAAACGCGCTTAACGCCGCGGTTGCACCCGAGCCCATCGAGATAATAATTTGCTTATAGGCGCTGTCCGTGCAGTCGCCTGCGGCAAAGACGCCTTCAATGTTCGTTGCGCCGCGTTTATCAACAATGATTTCACCGAAGCGATTCCGTTCCACCGTTCCTTCCAACCATTCGGTGTTCGGAACAAGGCCGATTTGCACGAACACGCCCTGCAATTCGATATGATGTTCTTCTCCTGTTTCCCGGTCAATGTACGTCAAGCCGTTGACTTTGTCCGTGCCGGTGATTTCCGTCGTTTGCGCGTTTTTAATCACCGTTACGTTCGGCAAGCTGTACAAACGATCTTGCAAAACAGCATCCGCCTTGAGTTCAGGGGCGAACTCCAGCAGCGTCACATGGCTGGCGATGCCAGCGAGGTCAATCGCCGCTTCGACTCCAGAGTTCCCGCCGCCGATGACCGCCACGTGCTTCCCTTCGAACAGCGGGCCGTCGCAGTGCGGGCAATAGGCGACCCCTTTGTTTTTGAACTCTTCCTCGCCCGGCACGCCAAGGTTGCGCCAACGGGCGCCCGTTGCGATGACAACGGTTTTGCTTTTCAACACAGCGCCGTTTTCCAGCTCGACTTCAATCAAGTCTTTTTTCTCGAGCCGTTTTGCCCGCTGCGAGCTCATGATGTCGACGTTGTATTGCTTTACATGTTCTTCAATGCTGGCCGCAAGCTTCGGTCCTTCCGTATATTTGACGCTGATAAAGTTTTCAATGCCGAGCGTATCTAAAATTTGTCCGCCGAAGCGCTCCGCGACAATGCCAGTGCGAATGCCTTTGCGCGCTGCGTAAATGGCTGCTGTCGCACCTGCAGGGCCGCCGCCGATCACCAGCACATCAAACGGCTCTTTGTCGGCGAAGGAAGAAGCGTCCGGAGCACTCCCTAATTTGGCGAGGATATCTTCAAGCGACATGCGGCCGCTCGCGAACAGTTTGCCGTTTAAAAACACCGTCGGTACGGCCATAATCCCTTTTTGCTCCACTTCTTCTTTAAACGCCGCCCCGTCGATCATCGTATGCGAAATGTTCGGGTTTAACACGCTCATGATGTTGAGCGCTTGCACGACGTCCGGGCAGTTGTGGCAGGTCAGGCTGACGTACGTTTCAAAATGATGTTTGCCCCTGATTTGTTGAATGCGGTCCACGACGTCTTGGCTGACTTTCGGCGGCCGCCCGCTCACTTGAAGCAGCGCCAAAACGAGGGACGTAAATTCATGGCCGAGCGGCACGCCGGCGAAGGTGATGCCGGTGTTTTCGCCGACCCGATTGACGCTGAAGCTTGGCGTTCGTTCCAGCTTCGCTTTTTCCACTTTGATTTTCGGCGACATCGCCGTTAATTCATCGATTAAAGCAAGCATATCGCGGGAAACGTTGTCGTCTCCCGCGCTTACCGTCAAGACAATATCATTTTCAAGCAATTGCAAATACTGGGCTAGTTGCGCCTTGATGTCAGCATCCAGCAGCATCGCCTAAGCCCCCCTTAAATTTTGCCGACGAGGTCTAGGCTTGGCTTCAGCGTTTCCGCTCCTTCTTTCCATTTCGCCGGGCAGACTTCACCCGGATGGTTGCGCACATATTGGGCCGCTTTAATTTTATCAATCAGCGTGCTGGCGTTGCGGCCGATGCCGTCCGCATTGATTTCCACCGCTTGAATGACGCCGTCTGGATCGATGATGAACGTGCCGCGCTGCGCCAATCCTTGTTCTTCATCGAGCACATCAAACATGCGCGACAGTTGATGCGAAGGATCGCCAATCATCACGTATTCGATTTTGCTGATGGCTGGCGATGTATCGTGCCATGCTTTATGAGTAAAGTGAGTGTCGGTCGAAACCGAGTACACTTCCACGCCAAGTTCTTTAAACGTCGCGTAGTGATCTTGCAAATCTTCGAGCTCCGTCGGGCAGACGAACGTAAAGTCCGCTGGATAGAAGCAAACGATGCTCCATTTCCCCATGAAGTCTTGCTCTGTCACTTCGATGAATTCGCCGTTGTGATACGCTTGGGCACGGAATGGTTGTACTTTTTTCCCAACCAAAGACATTGCTTCATCTACCTCCTGCGACTGTTAATTTATAATAATTTTAAACCAATACTTATTATCATATAGGGGCATATGTTTGTCAATACATATGCAATGGATTTTTTCCTCTACCGAGCTGGATCAGTGTTGAGCGGATGCGCAGCGCTCATTCGCAGCTGTTTCGTCTGAACGGCCACACCGCCTAGGCCCACGAAACATCCACACGCCCCGTGCGCTCCTTCCAACTCGCCATGTTTACGGGCGGGGCTGCTGTTTTTTCAACATTTGTACGTCTTTCGGCGCCACACCGAATTCGGATGCCAACTCAAACGCTCTATATTGGGCCTCGAGCCGCACCCATTCGTGAAAGTCGACGGACAGCACATCGTTTGTCCGGTGCGCCTGCTCGCCTCTTTTGGTTTGCCGCATCGCGCTCCTCCTTTCTCTATCGCCGCACTTGTTTTCATCTTTCCCATTTTTCGCCGAAAATAAAAAAGAAACCGGGAAACTTCATCTGTTTCCCAGTTTCTCGCTGCTGTCGATGATCAAGGTGACTGGCCCGTCGTTTGTGAGCGATACGTCCATCATCGCACCGAATACGCCGGTTTCTACATGAACGCCTCTTTCGCGCAAAGCGGCGTTGAACGCCTCATACAGCGGCAAGGCATGGTCGGGCTTGGCCGCCGCCATAAAGTTCGGGCGCCGGCCTTTTCGGCAGTCGCCGTAAAGGGTGAACTGCGACACCGACAGCACCGCCCCGCCGACGTCAAGCAAGGAGCGGTTCATTTTTCCGTCTTCATCTTCAAAAACGCGCAAATGAGCGATTTTCTCAGCCAAATAGGCAGCATCGTCTTCTGTATCTTCATGCGTGATGCCAAGAAGGACGACAAAACCCGCATCAATGGCACCAACGACTTCGCCGCCGACGGTGACTTTTGCCTCTTTCGCCCGCTGGATGACCGCTCTCACTTGCATCCCTCCTTTCGCCGCCCTTAGTTGTTCATCAAGCGCTGGACGGAATAAATGTCGGGAATTTGTTTGATTCGTTCGACGACTTTTTGCAAGTGGCTCAAATTATGAATGGCGATTGTCATATGGATCGTCGCAATTTTATGTCGGTGGTCTGAGCGTCCCGAGACGGCGGAAATATCGGTGCGCGTTTCATTCACCGCCTGCAGCACCTCATTCAGCAAACCGCGGCGGTCAAATCCGGTGATCTCAATGTCCACGTTATATTCACGCTCGCCGTTTGCTCCGCTCTCCCATTCTACGGCAATCAACCGATCGGCCGCTTCTTCGGTCTTGACGTTCGGGCAATCGGCGCGGTGGACGGAAATGCCGCGGCCGCGGGTAATGAAGCCGATAATTTCATCGCCCGGCACCGGGTTGCAGCAGCGCGACAAACGGATGAGCAAGTTGTCCATTCCTTGGACGCGAATGCCGCAGTCGCGCTTTTTGCCAGCTGGCAGCTTGGCTTCGAAGACCGCTTCGGCCAGTTTGCGCTGCTGTTCCTCGAGATCGCGCTGCTTTCGCCATTTTTCCGTCAACCGATGGGCGATTTGCGCCGCTGTGATGCCATGATAGCCGACTGCCGCATACATATCGTCTTCGTTCGAGAAGTTGAACTTTTCGGCGACGCGCTTTACGTTGTCGGCCGTCATCACTTCTTTCGGCTCAAAGCCGAGGCTGCGCACCTCTTTTTCGACCATCTCTTTGCCTTTTTCGATGTTTTCTTCGCGCCGTTGCTTTTTGAAAAACTGGCGGATTTTGTTGCGCGCCTGCGACGTTTTCGCCAGTTTCAGCCAGTCTTGGCTCGGACCGTACGAATGATTGGAAGTTAAAATTTCGACGATGTCGCCCGTTTGCAGCTTGTAATCAAGCGGCACCATTTTGCCGTTCACTTTCGCCCCGATCGTCTTGTTGCCGATTTCCGAATGGATGCGGTAAGCGAAATCGATTGGCACCGATCCGGCCGGCAGCTCGATGACATCGCCCTTTGGCGTGAAGACGAACACCATGTCGGAAAACAAATCCATCTTGAGCGATTCCATGAACTCTTCGGCATTGCTCGCGTCGTTTTGCCATTCCAAAATTTCCCGAAACCAAGACAGCTTTTCTTCAAACGAGTTCGGCTTGATCGTCTTTCCTTCTTTGTACGCCCAGTGGGCAGCAATCCCGAATTCGGCGATTTGGTGCATTTCAAATGTGCGGATTTGCACCTCAAGCGGCTCGCCTTTTGGGCCGATCACCGTCGTATGGAGCGATTGGTACATGTTCGGCTTCGGCATGGCGATGTAGTCTTTAAAGCGCCCGGGCATCGGTTTCCAACATGTATGAATAATCCCCAATACAGCGTAGCAGTCTTTGATGCTGTTGACGATGATGCGGACAGCGAGCAAATCGTAAATTTCGTTAAACTGTTTATTTTGCATCACCATTTTACGATAAATGCTGTAAATATGTTTCGGACGCCCGGAAATTTCGCAAGGAATATGCACTTCGTTGAGCCGTTCGCGCACTTCTTGAATGACTTCCTCCAAATATTGCTCGCGCTCAGCCCGCTTTTTCTTCATTAAATTGACGATGCGGTAATATTGCTGCGGGTTTAAATAGCGAAGCGCCGTATCCTCAAGCTCCCATTTGATTTTCGAAATGCCGAGCCGATGCGCGAGCGGAGCGAAAATTTCGAGCGTCTCATTGGCAATGCGCCGCTGTTTTTCGGCCGGCAAATGTTTCAATGTCCGCATATTGTGCAGCCGGTCGGCGAGCTTGATCAAAATGACCCGGATATCTTGCGCCATGGCCAAAAACATTTTCCGGTGGTTTTCCGCCTGCTGTTCTTCCTGCGATTTATATTTAATTTTTCCAAGCTTCGTCACCCCGTCGACAAGCATCGCCACTTCCGCGCCGAACTCGCGCTCAAGGTCTTCTTTTGTCGCCTCGGTGTCTTCGATGACATCATGCAAAAACCCGGCGGCGATCGTCGTGGCATCCATCTTTAAGTCCACCAAAATGCCCGCGACTTGAATCGGATGGATGATGTATGGTTCGCCCGATTTCCGAAATTGGTCGCGATGGGCGTGCTTGGCAAACTCATACGCCTTTTTCAAAAAGGCGACGTCTTGTTCCGACAAATAACAGCTCGCTCGTTCAAACACTTGCTCCGCTGTCAGCACTTGTTCATTGGCCATAGGGTTGAATCACCTTTTTAATCGATTAAAATTGAAGCTGCAAAGCACAGAGGTCCGTTGCGTTCATACGGTTAATAAGAAAGAGCACTCATGTGTGAGTGCCCCTTTTTTCTTTATTGTATCCGAAGATGCGAACAATGTCGACTGTTTAAAACTGCATCAGCGTCAAAATGTCGTAGCCTTCCAATTTTTTGCGGCCGCCAAGCTCGGTAAGCTCAATCAAAAACGCCAATCCGGCCACCACTCCGCCGAGCTGTTCCACCAAATCGATCGTCGCCCGCATCGTCCCGCCCGTCGCCAGCAAGTCGTCGGTGATCAACACGCGCTGCCCTGGCTTAATGGCATCTTTATGCATCGTCAAGACATCTGTTCCATATTCCAGGCCATACTCCACACGGACGACTTCGCGCGGCAGCTTCCCTTCCTTGCGCACCGGCGCAAATCCGACGCCAAGCGCATAGGCGACTGGGCATCCGATGATAAAGCCGCGCGCTTCCGGACCAACGACGATATCGATTTGTTTTTCGCGCGCATATTGAACAATTTGGTCGGTCGCGTATTTGTACGCCGGACCGTTGTCCATCAGCGTGGTAATATCTTTAAACATGATGCCCGGCTTCGGGAAATCGGGCACAATCGTAATGTATTGTTTTAAGTCCATGATACGTTTGCCTCCTCGTGCGTTTGCGAACGTGTCATTTCCGCCAAACAGCGTTTCAATTGCTCGTAAGTGGAATAGACTAACTGATGCTCCGCCTCGAGCTCGTCCCGCCGCCGGCGGTACGTCGGCGATTCGTGCAAATCGCGCTTCGCCGGCTGATGAACGAGCGAAATGACGCCGTTTTGTTCGCTGATAAAGTCAAGCTCTAAAAATACTTTCGCCATAAAATGAACCGTCTCTTCCGTCCAACCGCGGGCGCGGGCCAGCTCACCGCCGCGCTTGGCGAGCGGAAACGAACGGTGTTGATGCAAAAAGGCGTAAAACCATTTAAAATGTTCGCGCGTCGGAAACGTGCGGAAAAATTGCGCCTCGGGCTGGGCGAACACCGCGTAAATGCGCGCCGGCCGCCCGCTGCCAAGAAGCGCCGACAGCAAGGCCAGCCGCGGCGGCACGTCAAGCAGCACGACATAGCGGTCGTCAATCGATAAGGCGCCCGCCTCTTCTTCGGTCGGCACGCAATGAAGCTCCCCGCGAAATGGCGCCACGTCGGGGCGCTGCCCAGTTTCGCAGCGAAAGGAGACGACTAGCCGCTTCTCTTTTGGCAGCCGCTCAAGAAGTGGACGGACGTCGCGGCAGCCGCGGACGTCAAACAGCTGGCAGTCGCTGACCGCCAGATCACACAACGACAGCTGCGGCTTGGCGAACCCGTTCCATTCGTTCACCGACAGCTCCCCGACCGCCGAAATGCGCGCATCCGGAGCGATTTCTTCGCATAACGGCCCGAGGCCGAAGCCGATGGCATCGATCGCGGCCCCGTCTTGGGAAAAGACGGCTTTCATATGGGCTCCGTTCGCCCCGACGCGCCGCATCGTTTCAACGGACGCCCCTTCAATGAGAACAAGCGGCCGCGGATTGCCGACGCCAAACGGAGCGAACCGCTCAAGACCGCGGGCGGCGTCGAGCGTCAACTCAGCAATCGAACAGGAAGCATCGATGAACGTCGGCGGCGTAAAATCGTCCTCAGACAACGTTTCGGCGGCGATGGCGTTCAGCCGTTGCCGCAATTCTTCGACATCATCAAGCGCCAATGTCATCCCCGCCGCCATCGGGTGGCCGCCAAAGTGCGGCAACAGGTCGCGGCATTGCGACAGGCTGGCGAATAAGTCAAACCCATGAATGCTGCGGGCTGACCCTTTGGCGATCCCTTTTTCCCGGTCGATGGAAAGCACGACCGCCGGGCGGTAAAACTGCTCGACAAGCTTAGAAGCGACAATGCCCACCACTCCGGCATTCCATCCTTCGCCTGCCACAACCAAGACGCGATGTTCCTCAGGAGGAAATTGGCGGCGCACCATGTCCGCCGCTTCTTCAGCGATTTGTGCCACAAGCTGCTGACGTTCGCGGTTTAACTCGTCCATCTCCGCCGCCAGCTGCACCGCTTCGTTCTCATCGTCCGTCATTAAGAGCGCCACTGCCGGATCGGCGCCGCCGAGGCGCCCCGCCGCGTTCAAGCGCGGAGCGATGACAAATCCGACCGTCTGTTCGTTGATGGCCGCCGCATCAATGCGGCATTGCCGAAAAAGAGCGCGCAGCCCGATGCGCTCCGTCGCTCGCAACGCTTCAAGCCCGTGTGCAACAAAGAGGCGGTTTTCCCCAACAAGCGGAACCAAATCAGCGATCGTGCCGATCGCGACCAAATCAAGCAAATGGCGCGGCACCCGCCCAAGCAAGGCATGGGCTACCTTAAACGCAACGCCGACGCCGGCTAAATCGCGAAACGGATATGTACTTCCCGGCTGCTTCGGATGAATGATCGCATGCGCCTCCGGCAACACCGGACCTGGCTCGTGGTGATCCGTTACGATGACATCCATCCCCCACTCGTTGGCGGCCGCAATTTCCTTGACCGCCGCAATCCCATTGTCGACGGTCACAATGACGGAAACGCCGCGCTCTTTTGCGGAGCGAAACGCCGCCATGTTCGGCCCGTATCCTTCCGTAAATCGGTTCGGAATGTAGAACTCGACCGACGCCCCCGCCTCCTTGAGAGCACTCACCATCACCGACGTGCTGCAAACGCCATCGGCATCGTAATCGCCGTATACCAACACGCGTTCGCCCGCGTCAATCGCCCGCTTTAGACGCTGAATCGCTCGCTCCATCCCGTCAAGCAAAAACGGATCATGAAACGGTTGGCGAAGCGGATTGAGGAACGCCGCCGCCTCCGAGGCCGTCCGCACCCCGCGGCGGACGAGAAGCCTCGCCAATAAGGGCGTGACGCCGGCTTCCTCAGCCAGCCGCCTCACCGTCTGCTCATCGAGGCGCTCCACCTCCCAACGCGTTTTCGCTTTCAACATGTCTCCCACCTCAACTCTCCTTATTATACAAAAAGGAGAAAAGGGCAGGCAACGACATTACGGTTTTTTTTCCGGGTTGTACGGGTTGATGTGAACCATGACATTGCGGACGCGCGGCAGCGTCAGCAGTTTTTCTTTCACTTTCTTTCCGATCCGGTGCCCCTCTTCGACCGTCAATCGCGGATCGACGGCGATTTTCAAATCGACGATGACGTAATGGCCGTGCTCGCGCGCATGCAGCTCATTGATTTGCCGCACATCGGGAATGGACAAGACCGCCTCGCGCAAATAGCCGGCCTCCTCCTCGTGAAGCACATGGTCGATCGCCGTATGGACCGACTGTCGGCCAAGGTCCCATGCCATTTTCAGAACAAGCAGCGAGACGAACAATCCGGCGAGCGGGTCGGCATATACAAGCCAGTCAATCTCCCATTTTCCACCGACAATGGCGGCGCCGACGCCGATGAGCGCAGCAAACGACGAAAACACATCCGATCGGTGCTCATAGGCGTTGATGATCAGCGCATCGCTGTTTAGCTTTTTCCCGAGCCGGTATTTATAGCGAAACATCGCTTCTTTGACAGCAATCGACAACAACAAGACGTAAATGGCGGCCGCCCCGGGCGGCGACAGTGGGGCGAAAAATGACAGAAACGCCGAGCGCCCGATCTCGATCCCAACGAGAAATAGAAGAACCGCCACAATAATGGCGGCGATGGATTCCGCTTTCCCATGCCCGTACGGATGATCCTCATCCGGCGGGCGCGCAGCGGCCCGCAGTCCGACCCAAACGGCGAACGAGCCGGCAACATCGGACGCTGAATGGACGGCATCAGCGATCAACGCTTGGCTTTGGCTCCACACGCCGACCGCCGCCTTGACGACGGCGAGCGCCATGTTGCCGGCGATGCCGACGACCGCTGCTGTTTTCGCCTGCCTGAACCGCTGTTCGTGTTCCATGGCCATCTCCCCCACCTTTGCATTCAGCAGCCTCACGCGCTGCCTATGTTGCATCTGACGGTTAGTGTATCCATTTTCCGCCCCGAGCATTGCACCGAACAAAAAAGGCGCCGGAAAAGCACATTCACTTTTCCGGCGCGCTGTTACACCTGCGGTTCGGCCTCGGCCGCCGCTTTTTTGGCTCCTTTCCCTTTTTTGAGCTCCTGTCCTTTCCAAACGACCCAAAGCTGAGAAGCGATGCAAAGCGACGAATAGACGCCGCACACAAGTCCAACGAGCAAGGCGAGGTTGAAATTGCGGATCGCTTCGCTGCCAAAGATGAGCAACGCGATGACCGTAAACAAGACGGTCAATACGGTATTGACCGAGCGCGTAAAGGTTTGCTGCAACGCCCGGTTGACGATATGCTTCAAGTCGTCGACCGTTTTCACTTTCCGCTTTTTCATCAAATCCCGGATGCGGTCAAACGTGACGATCGTATCGTTGATCGAGTACCCGATGATCGTCAGCACCGCGGCGATGAATGTCAAATCGACTTCAAGACGCGTCAAGCTGAACACGGTAATAATAAAAAACGCATCGTGCAATAAGGCGACAATGGCTGCGAGCGCCATTCGCCACTCAAAGCGAATCGTCACGTAAAGAATGATGCCGATGGATGAAATAAGCACAGCAATGAGCGCGTTGCGAGCCAGCTGCTTGCCGACGACCGGAGAGACGGTGCTGATGTTTGGTTCGTTGCCATACGCTTGCTTCAATTCATTTTTCAGCTTGGCAATTTCTTGCTTATCGAGCACGCCAATCAAGCGGACGACGCCTGTTTTCCCATCCGTGCCGGACAGGACGACATCTTCCGGCTTGTAGCCGAGCCGCTCGAAATAGCCGCTCAACTCTTTTGCATCGATCGGCTGGCTGCTCGTCACCTCAACGCGCGTTCCGCTCGTGAAGTCAATGCCAAGATTCAGCCCCAGGGCAAACAACGAGATGACGCCGGCGATCGTCAATGCGCCAGAGAAAATGAAAAACTTTTTGCTATGTTTGACAAAATCCCAGCGGTCAAACTTCGTCGGCACTTCCGTTTCCTCGGTCGTTTCGGCAATGTTTAAGATTTCCGACTTTTTGACGCCAAACCACTCCGGCTTTTTATCGAGCCAGCGGCTTGACACAAGCAGTCCGAGCAACAGCCGCGTGCCGTAAACGGCGGTGAGAAAGCTGACGACGATGCTGATGATGAGCGTCGTCGCAAACCCTTTCACCGAGCTTGTCCCGTAAATAAAAAGAACAGCGCCGGCGATGATCGTCGTAAGGTTGGCGTCAAAAATCGTCGCAAACGACCCGCGGTTGCCAGCACGGAACGCCGACAGCATCGACTTGCCGAGCTTCAGCTCCTCTTTGATCCGTTCGTACGTAATAATGTTGGCATCGACCGCCATCCCAACCCCCAAAATCAGGGCGGCAATGCCCGGCAGCGTCATAACGACGTTCATCCAATCAAACAAAAGCAAAATCAAATAAATGTATACCGACAGCGTAATGACGGCGATGATCCCGGGAAGCCGGTAAAACCAAATCATGAACAAGAAGATCGCCGCCACACCGATGATGCCGGCCAACACCGTTTTTTGCAGGGCGTTTTTCCCAAACTGAGCGCCGACGGACGTGGAGTAAATTTCATGCAGCTCGACCGGCAGCGCGCCGGCATTGAGCAAATCGGCCAGCTGTTGCGCTTCTTTGACCGTAAAATTGCCGACGATCGACACATCCGTCTGATTGAACACTTGGTTGACTGAAGCGGCGGAAATAAATTTCGGATCAGCTTTGCCCGCTTCTTTCCGGTAGGAGTCCACCCCTTCTTTAAAATCGAGCCAAATGACTAAAATGTTGTTTGGCGGCCCCATTTTATATACTTTTTCCGTCACCTGGCGGAACTTGTCGGCGTCTTTCAATTTCAGAGCGACGCTCGGCCGGCCGTTTTCATCAAACGACAGCTTCGCTCCGCCTTGGACGAGGTCGCTTCCGTCCATAAGCACGTTGTCATTGACATCGCGGAACGTCAATTTCGCCTGCGTGGACAAAATTTCGCGCGCCTCATTTTGGTCTTTCACCCCGGCGAGCTGGACGCGGATGCGGTTTCCTCCCTCGATGTCAACGCGCGGCTCGCTGACGCCAAGGACGTTGATCCGTTTATTCAGCGCGCTGACGGTGCTTTGCAGCGTCTCTTGATCAATCTTATCGCCTTTTTTGGCCGGCTTCACTTCATACAGCACTTCAAAACCGCCTTGCAAGTCAAGGCCCAGTTTGATGTTATGTACAATTCCTTGAATCGTCGGCCCCATCACTCCGGCGAACAAAAGCAGGAGCAGAAAAAAGGCGACGATGCGGCTTCGTTTTACCATTCTCCTTAAGATCCTCCTTCAACTTGCCTCGGCGCCGTCCGCCGCAGCGCCAAGCAAAACATTGGCCTCGCCTTCCATTATGAAACAGCAGCCGGCAAGTGTCAATTTTCCACTATAACAATTCCTTTAAAACCCGCTCCAACTCATCATCGCCGGCCGCCTGCTGCTTATACGAACGCATCGTCAAAAACATCATATACTCGCTCGGCGAAAGAGAGAAAATGTCGCTGACCAACTCATGCAGTTTTTTTTCCGCCGGCCGATGCTTCCACTTGCGGGAACATAAACATTCCCACAGCCCGTCCATCGTCACTTGCGTATAGCCGAGAAGACGAAACTCATCGCACTTCGACTCGAGCGCCGGCATGAGCTGTTCGCGCAGCTTCCGGTTTTCATCCATCCCCCATACCCCCTTGTATCCATTGCCGCCTGCCAATCTTGTCATGCTTGGCCATGGGCCTTGCATATATTGTATAAAAGACGGAGGCATTTGAGAAGGCAGGGGGAGAAAATGTCTAAATTTTTACAAGGTACGGTCATTTTAATCGCCGCTGGCTTTATTACGAAAATTCTCGGCTTCATCAACCGAATTGTCGTCGCCCGCATGATCGGCGATGAAGGAGTCGGGCTGTACATGATGGCCGTGCCGACGCTCGTTTTAGCGATTACCGCGACGCAGATCGGGCTGCCGGTCGCCATTTCCAAACTCGTCGCCGAAGCAGAGGCGGCCGGCGACCGGCAGCGGGTGAAACAAATTCTCGTCGTGTCGCTGGCCACCACCGGCACGCTAAGCATCGTGCTTCTGCCGGCGTTGATCGCTGCTGCGCCATGGCTCTCCCGGACGATGTTCACCGACCCGCGCACGTACTATCCGCTTCTTGCCATCGCTCCAATTGTGCCGATCGTCGCCATCTCTTCGGTGCTGCGCGGCTACTTTCAAGGACGCCAGCAAATGAAACCGTACGCCTACTCGCTCTTGATGGAACAAATCGTCCGCATCAGCTTGATCGCTTTATGCACACAGCCGCTTTTGCCGTACGGCGTCGAGTATGCCGCCGCCGGCGCCATGGCGTCTTCCGTTCTCGGCGAGCTGGCAGCATTATTGTATTTGCTGTTTTTATTTAAGGTTAAAAAATCGATTCGCCTGCGGACAAAGTTTTTTCACTACGTCCAAGCCGGCAAAGAGACGTTCGTCCGCCTCATGCGCATTGCCTTGCCGACGACCGGCGGCCGTTTGATCGGCTCGCTTTCTTGGTTTTTTGAGCCAATCGTCGTCGCCAACAGCTTGGCATTGGCCGGCATCGCCGCCTCCACTGCCACAAGGCAATACGGACAGCTTGTCGGCTACGCGCTGCCGTTGTTGACGTTGCCGTCGTTTATTACGTACGCGCTTTCGACCGCCCTGGTGCCGGCCATCAGCGAAGCCATGGCGCAACGCAAGCTGCTTTTGGTCGAATACCGGATCGCCCAGGCGATGCGCTTGTCGCTTGTCACCGGCGGCCTTTCCACCGTCGTTCTTTACTTGTTCGCCGAGCCGCTCATGCGCTGGATGTACGGCACAAGTGAAGCCGCGATCTTTATTCAAGTGATGGCGCCGTTTTTCTTATTGTATTATTTCCAAGGCCCGCTGCAGGCGGTCTTGCAAGGACTGGACTTGGCGAACGCCGCCATGACGAACAGCTTGATCGGAGCAGTGGTGAAGCTCGTGTGCATCTTCGTCCTTGCTTCCCGTCCAAGTTTGGGCATTATGGGCGCGGCGCTGGCGACTGCAGTCAGCACCGTTCTTGTGACGTTGCTTCACTTTGCCACGGTCGTCAAGGTGGTGTCTTTTTCCATCGATGCGCGCGAGTACATCAAAGCGCTTGGCGCCATCATCGCTGCGGGCGCAATCGGCTATGCGCTCTCCCGCCATCCGCTTTTGGCGGTGCCCGCACCGCTTTGGACGCTGCTTGCCATGGCCGCGACAGCCGCCCTATATGCCGCCTGCCTCGTTCTGTTCCGGCTCATCCGGCGCGAAGAGCTCGTCTACCTTCCGGGGCTGCACTGGCTGGCCGGCAAAAACAAGCGAAAATAAACGTCTAAACCTGTCCGGCGGTGAATATATTGTGGTAAAAAGCGTTTGGGCCAAGGAGGGATCGCGGTGTCACGGCTTGGCAGCGCACTGGTGTATGGAATCGCCACAGTTTTTGTGTTGGCGGCGCTCGTCAGCTTCATTTTTTCGTTGTTGCTCAAATGGACGGACATTCACGAATCGTCGCTCACCTGGATCGTGTTTGCCGCCTCGGTTGTCTCGCTGTTTATCGGCGGCGTTGTCGCCGGCGGAAAAAGCCAAGAAAAAGGATGGCTCGCCGGCGGGCTGACCGGCCTCTTATTTACGGCGATCATCTTTTTGTTTCAATTTCTTGGCATGGAAAAATCGTTTACCGTCGAACAATGGCTGTACCACCTTGCCTTTTTCGCCGCTGCTTCCTTAGGCGGCATCGTCGGGGTCAATTTGTCATCGTCGCGCTATGAACGGACGTAAAAACGACAAACCAGCGCAAAAGCAAAAGGTGTCCTCAAAGCAAACGGGACACCTTTTGTGATGGAGAGCGCGATGGTAAGAAACGAGATTGCGTCTCGCTCGCGCTTTTCACACCGCCGTTCAAATCGGCGCTCAAGCTTAGACGCCGATGGCCGCGCTTTCGCTACGCCTTGCTTTCCGCCACCACTTCTCTCACCGCGGAGCGGTCGAACGTCAGTCGCGTGCCGTCGCCGGCGCGAACGATGATTTTGTCCTCATCGACCGAGTCGATGATGCCGTGCAATCCACCGATCGTGATGATTTTATCGCCTTTTTTCAAATTCGCCTGCATTTGCTGGATGGCGCGTTGCCGTTTTTGTTGCGGGCGAATGAACAAAAAGTAGAAAATCACAAAAAACAGCACAATCGACAACAAATTGGCGATCGCTGCGTTCATGCAATCCCCCTCCTTTCCGGTCGTCAAAAGTTTTTTGCATTCGGCTTGTTGAAGCCGTAGCGTTCGAAAAATTCCTCACGGAAATCGGCGAGTCGATCTTCGCGGATCGCTTGTCTCACCTGCTCCATCAATTTTATCAAAAAATAGACGTTATGGTAAGACGTGAGGCGGATGCCAAATGTTTCATCACATTTGATGAGATGGCGGATGTACGCGCGCGTATAGTTCCGGCACGTGTAGCAGTCGCAGTTCGGATCGAGCGGCGAGAAGTCGCGGGCGTACTGGGCATTTTTGATCACCACCCGTCCTTCGCTCGTCATCACCGTCCCGTTGCGGCCGATGCGCGTCGGCAATACGCAGTCGAACATGTCGATGCCGCGGATCGCCCCGTCGATGAGCGAATCCGGCGAACCGACGCCCATTAAATAGCGGGGCTTGTCCGCCGGCAGAAGCGGCGTCGTAAACTCAAGCACCCGATTCATGACCTCCTTCGGCTCGCCGACCGACAATCCGCCGACCGCATAGCCGGGAAAATCGAGCGACACTAAATCGCGGGCGCTCTGCCGGCGCAACTCCTCATACTCGCCGCCTTGGACGATGCCAAACAGCCCTTGCTCATTCGGGCGGCGGTGCGCCTTCAAGCAGCGCTCCGCCCAACGGCTCGTCCGCTCGATGGACTGTTTCATGTATTCATACGTCGCCGGATACGGCGGGCACTCATCAAACGCCATGATGATGTCGGCGCCAAGCGCATTTTGAATTTCGACTGCTTTTTCCGGCGATAAAAACAGCTTATCGCCGTTTAAATGGTTGCGGAAATAGACGCCTTCTTCCTCGATGCGGCGGAATTCGCTGAGGCTGAACACTTGGAAGCCGCCGGAATCCGTCAAAATGCCGCGATCCCAATTCATAAACGCATGCAACCCGCCCGCTTCCGCGACAATGTCATGCCCCGGGCGCAGCCAAAGATGATAGGTGTTGCTTAAAATGACGCCGGCCCCCATTGTCTTCAGCTCTTCCGGCGACAGCGTCTTGACCGTGGCGAGCGTCCCAACCGGCATAAACATCGGCGTTTCAAACGAGCCGTGCGGCGTATGGAGGATGCCAAGGCGCGCGCCCGTCTGCCGGCACGTTTTGATCAGTTCAAAGCGAATCGGTGTCGTCAACGTGCTCGTCTCCTTTCTCAAATGATGAGCATCGCATCACCGAAGCTGAAAAAGCGGTATCGCTCTTTGACCGCTACTTGATACGCGTGCAAAATATTTTCGCGCCCGGCGAGCGCACTCACGAGCATGATGAGCGTCGATTTCGGCAGGTGGAAGTTCGTCACCAGCCCATCAATCCCTTTGAACTCATAGCCGGGATAGATGAAAATGTCGGTCCAGCCGCTTTCGGCGACAAATCGGCCGTTATGTTTGCCGGCGATCGTCTCGAGCGTCCGTGTCGACGTCGTGCCGACGGCGATGATGCGGCCGCCCTGCTCCCGGACGCGGTTTAACGTCTCGGCCGTTTCCTCGCTCATTTGATAAAATTCGGCGTGCATATCGTGCTTCTCGACGTCGTCCACTTGCACCGGCCGAAACGTGCCAAGCCCGACATGAAGGGTGATGAAGACGATATGCACCCCTTTTTCGCGAATGGCGTCAAGCAGCTCTTCGGTGAAATGCAAACCGGCGGTTGGCGCCGCTGCCGAACCAATTTCACGGGCGTACACCGTCTGATACCGTTCCGGGTCGTCAAGCTTTTCTTTAATGTACGGGGGCAGCGGCATCTCCCCAAGTTCGGCCAATACTTCATAAAACAGGCCGTCATACGAAAACTCAAGCACTCGCCCGCCGTGTTCCAGCGTATCGAGGCAGACGGCTTCAAGCTTCCCCCCGCCAAAGGTGAGTTTCGTTCCTGGCTTGACTCGTTTTCCCGGCTTGACGAGCGTCTCCCAACGGTCGCCGTCCAATTGCTTTAACAGCAGCACTTCGACTGTTCCGCCCGTTTCCTCTTTTTCGCCGTAAAGCCGCGCCGGCATGACGCGCGTATCGTTTAAAACGAGGCAGTCGCCCGGATTCAAGTACGAAATAATGTTGCGAAACGTTTCATGGCGAATGGCGCCCGTTCGTTTATCGAGCACCATGAGCCTTGATGCCGCCCGGTCTGGAAGCGGCGTTTGCGCAATCAACTCTTCCGGCAAATGAAAATCAAACAAATCGACTTTCATCCTATTTCGCGCAGGAGACTCCCACTTCAACGACCAAAGGGAGTAAGTGGGAGAGGAATGCGCGTTCCCCCCTTTCTTTTGTGTATGATATAATAAAGGCGTGGAGAAAACCGTTCAATAAAGGCACTCCAATNNCAAGCCCCCACTTCAAGCGTTAGCTAAGTGGGGGTAGTTGACGCAGTTCTCCTTCCTTCAGCGAAATCGTCCGAGCACGTAAAAAATCAACGATAACACAACGCTCAGCAAGATGGATGTCACAACGGGAAAATAAAACGTCATATTCCCTTTGCGGATGACGATATCCCCCGGCAAGCGGCCGAGTTTGACAAACTGCATGACAAACCCGACCATGATGAGCACAACGCCGATCGTCATGATCAACTTTGGCAAGCTGTTCACCGCTTCGGAACCTCCATTTCGAAATGGGTGTACGCAGCCGGCGTGACGACGCGCCCGCGCGGCGTACGCTGCAAGAGACCGATCTGCATCAAGTACGGCTCATACACTTCTTCAATCGTTTGTGCTTCTTCGCCGATGACGGCCGCCAGCGTTTCGAGCCCGACCGGGCCGCCGGCGAATTTTTCAATCATCGCTGAAAGCAGCTTATGGTCGATTTGGTCGAGCCCGAGCCGGTCGACTTGCAGCCGCTCGAGCGCCTCGACAGCAAGCGGCAGCGTAATTCCCCCCTCTCCGCGCACTTGCGCAAAATCGCGGACGCGCCGCAGCAAACGGTTGGCGATGCGCGGCGTGCCGCGCGCCCGACGGGCAAGCTCAAGCGCCGCTTCGCGCTCGATGCCGATTTGCAAGATGGCCGCCGCCCGCTCAATGATTTGGGCGAGTTGGTCGACGTGATAGTATTCGAGCCGGCTGATGACACCAAACCGGTCGCGAAGCGGCGCCGACAGCGCCCCGGCTCTCGTCGTCGCCCCGACGAGCGTAAATGGCGGCAAGTCGAGGCGAAGCGTGCGCGCATCCGGCCCTTTGCCAATCGCGATATCTAAGCAATAATCTTCCATCGCCGGATAGAGCACCTCTTCCACCGCCCGCGGCAGCCGGTGGATCTCATCAATAAAGAGCACATCCCCCGGCTCAAGCGAAGTGAGAAGCGCCGCCAAATCTCCCGGCCGCTCGAGCGCCGGTCCAGATGTCGCTCGCAGCTTGACGCCCATTTCATTGGCGATGATCACGGCGAGCGTCGTTTTCCCAAGCCCCGGCGGTCCGTACAGCAGCACATGGTCGAGCGTCTCTTCGCGGAGCTTGGCCGCTTCAATGAACACTTTTAAGTTTTCTTTGATCTTATCTTGCCCGATATATTCATGCAAATATTGCGGGCGCAAACTCGGTTCAAGCGCAGTTTCTTCCCCTAAGACCTCCCCGGATACAAGCCGTTCCTTCACCGTCATTCCTCCCTTTGGCCGCTGTTTATCCCAAAAGCAGCGCCAGCGCCCGCTTCACATACTGTTCCGTCGACATCGCTTCTTCGCGGAGCGCCGGAATGATTTTCTCGATCTCCCGTTCAGCGTAGCCGAGCGCCTTGAGCGCCGCCACCGCCTCGGCGAGCGCACCGGAAAGCGGTGCGGCCGAACGTGCAGCCGCCGGCGCCGCAAGCGCCCCGAGCTTCCCTTTTAAATCCAAAATCATTTGCCGAGCCGTCTTTTTGCCTACGCCTGGAAACTTGCATAAAAACGCCTCGTTTTCTTCCTCGATGGCCCGCGCCAGTTCATCAGGACGCCCGGCCGCCAAAATGGCGAGGCCGCCTTTCGGACCGATGCCGGACACTTGAAGCAGCTTTGTGAACAAGTTGCGCTCTTCGCGCGTGGAAAACCCGTATAAAGCGTGCACATCTTCGCGCACATATTCGTATGTATACACCGTCACCACCGCCTCGCGGCTCTCGCGAAAGGCAAACGGATTCGGCGTAAAAATTTCGTAGCCGATGCCGTTATGGTCGATGACGATATATTCCGGGCAGACGTAATCGACATACCCACGGATAAACTCGATCAATGGATGCTCCTCTCCTTTTTTCGTCCTTTCATTGTATCATATGATTTCATTATAGCAAAAAGAAATCCCGTGATGCGCATCGCACCACGGGCTTGTCGCCGCTTTACTGGACAACCGCAAAATGGCGGTACATTTCAATCACTTGTTCGTATTGTTCTTTCGAGAGGACGCGAATTCCTTGCTTCAGCTTTTCTTGCTGACGGCTTTCGAGCTTTTGCACGTCGATTTGGAAAAACGACTGGATGATTTCGCTCGACCGGCCCGGTTTGCCGTTGAAGATAGACAACGTGCCATCGTCCGTAATTCCGAAGTAGCCGTTTGTTTTTAACAACGGCGAAATGTCGTTGATGGTTTTGCGAAACACGATCGTCTGATCATCGAGCGTCACGAGTTGCCAACCGCGATATTTTTTCCATATTTCTGTCATCGAATCGACGGTTTCGGTGACTTTCTCTTCGCTCATCTCTCCGTCCAAGTATTGCCGCTCGAGCACAATCGTCATCTTAACCGGTGCGGCGGAGGCCGAATGAACCGGCAACACGATGGCGGCGATCCACAGTATGAGGGAAAGAATTCGCATCGTTTGTTCCTCTCTTCTCGGATGATGGTTCCTTTACGCCACTAGTTTCACCAGCGGACGCCATTTTATTCCTTGATCCATCAGCTTTTTTGCCAAGCAAGCTGCCGCCGATCCAAAAAGTGGGGCGGGGATTCGAGCCAACGGCGCTCGATCATCATATTCCATTATGTTCCACGACCTTCGAACGTATGTACAAAAAAATCCGCCGGCTTCGCCGACGGACGCCGCTACTCCTCAAGCACCGATTCGTCCAAATTATGGTACACTTCTTGGACGTCATCATCATCTTCAAGCGTATCGATCAACTTCAGCATTTTTTTCAAATCGTCGCCCTCAAGCGTCGTATACGTTTGCGGAATCATCGTAATTTCCGCGCTGGCAAACGTGAATCCTTGCTGTTCCAGCTCGTCTTTCACCGTTTCAAACGATTCGGGCGCTGTATAAATTTCGAACGATTCGTCCGTTGTTTCCATCTCCTCGGCGCCCGCTTCAATGGCCAACAGCAGCAATTCATCCTCATCAACGTTGTGCTGTTCGCGGTCAATCACGAGCAGCCCTTTGCGCTCGAACAAATAGGAGACGCAGCCCGTTTCCCCTAAATTGCCGCCGTTTTTCGCAAACGCCGCACGCACGTTGGCGGCGGTGCGGTTTTTATTATCCGTCAGGCAAACGACCATGACGGCAACGCCGCCTGGTCCATATCCTTCGTAGCGAATTTCCTCATAGTTGGTATGTTCTTGGGTTCCAGTTGCTTTTTTAATCGCCCGTTCAATGTTTTCGCTCGGCATGTTGGCCGCTTTCGCCTTCTCAATGACAAGGCGCAGGCTCGGATTGGACGCTGGATCGCCTCCGCCGCTTTTGGCGGCCACATAAATTTCCTTCGCCAGTTTCATGAACAGTTTGCCGCGTTTGGCATCTTGAGCATTTTTCCGCCGTTGGATATTTTTCCACTTCGAATGTCCAGCCATCGACAGTTCTCCTCTCATCGCAACGGAATGTTCCGACTATTACTATAGCAAAAAACGCGGAAATTGTCAGCCAAGCTCCAGCGAAGGAGCAGCCATGAAAAAAGGCGCCCCGCTTTTTTGGGACGCCTTTTTCGTTTGTCACCGAGTGTTTTCCGGCCGTTCTTGAATCGTGCCATCGATAAAAATGGTGCGCAAATCACGGCGGATTTCTTCCATATTGATTGGAGTCCCGCGTCGAAGCGCGTTGTCAATCGTGCGAATGCGGTGGTACATGCTCGGATTCGAGGTGACGCGCACCCGCTTGCCGTCCGCGTACGGAGCGACCGCTTGCTCGACACGCTTCTCAAGCCGCTTGGGATGGCGGGCGTCTGTGGCAATCGCGATGAGCGCCTGATCGCCATACACAACCGCGCGGGCATCGTCGACTCCGTTCACCGCTGCGGCGCGGCGGGAGAGCTTCTCAGCCAAACCGCCGGCATAGCTTCGGTAGTACGACGGGTGCGGATCGACGTTTAGCGAGTGCAAATGCCCATGGTAGTTGTAATCACTGTCACCGAAATCGACGTCGGGCGGAAGAGCCGGAACGTCCGTGTCAAACCGGGTCGCTGCTGGTCCTCCGAGGCGGCCGCCGTCCGTCAAATAATCGGTGACCGGACCGCGGCGCGCCCATATATAACGGTTGTCATAATTGAGCGCATTCGTCCCGTATCGGCCATAGCGGAAATCGTCGCCTCGCTCCGTCGAGTAAAAACCGATCGGTCTCGCCGCATCATGATAACGCTGCGCCCCTTCCTCATTCGCCCGGTAGTTGGTGCATGAGGCGAGCAATCCGGCGACCGACAACGCGCCGATCCATCTGACCGCGTATCTCAATGGAAAACCCCCCTTGGTTTCCTTCGCCCAAGGCTGGCATGAAGCCAGCCTTACGTTTAGCTTGCGGCAAACGCGGGGGGTTTATCGCTGTCAGTTCAACCCAACGAGGTGACAGCTAAAACTTCGGCGGCGCAATCGCCAACTGCCGTTTATGATGCGAACGTTCATGAAGCCGTTCAATAATGTTTCGATCGCGTTCTGGAATCTCTTCCCCTTTTAAATATTTATCGATCATTTCATACGTCGTGCCCATTTCGCTTTCATCCGTCTGCCCTTCCCACAGTCCGGCGCTTGGAGCTTTCTTGATAATTTCTTCCGGGACGCCGAGCAGACGGCCCATTTCGCGCACTTCGCCTTTTGTAAAGTGAATGAGCGGCACTACATCGACTCCACCGTCACCGTATTTCGTAAAGTAGCCCGTATGCCATTCGGCGGCGTTGTCCGTACCGACGACGAGATAGCCGTAATTGTTGGCGACCGCATACAACGTCGTCATGCGCAAACGCGCCCTTGTATTCGCATCGCCGAGGCGCGCGCGCTCTTCGCTCCATTCCCCGATGGCTTTCAGCTCGGCCTCGACCGCGCCAAACAACGTCCGGTGCGCCTCGGTCAAATCGATGACCAAATGCCGGATGCCGCAGCTTTTCACCACTTTCAGCGCATCTTCCATATCTTTCGGATTGCTTTTGCAAGGCATGATCAGCCCCAGCGAATCGTCCGGAAAGGCACGCTTAATCAAATGGGCGACAACCGCCGAGTCGATGCCGCCGCTAATGCCGACGACCGCCCCGTTTAAACCGGCTGATGAGACTTGGTCACGCAACCATTGCACGAGTTTGTCAATTTTTTCTTGCATCCGCCCTCGACTCCTTTTCCAAAGATTCCATTCTTCATTGTAGCATAGCATAAAGGCGGCGGACAAACCGTTCTCTCCGCTTGCGGTCAAACACAAGGGGGCGGCGGCGCGCGGCGGCTGACCGCCATTCGCGAAACACATCAGCCGGAAATAAGAGCGCATGCAAAAACCAGCGTTTTTCCAACCAACGGCGAAGCGGAGCGAAACGGGCGAGTGTTGAATATGACCAACCGATATACGGCAAGAGGCGATTGGCGTATTGGCAATAGTCAAGCCCGGGCGAGGCAAGAGCGGCCGCGTCATAGTCGATGAGGTACATCTGGCCGGTTGTGGTGCGCAAAAAATTATGGGAGGCGACATCACCATGAATGATGGCAGCAGAATCCGCCGTCAACTCTGGAGCATGCTCGCGACACGTTGATAGACAGTAATCCGCCCAGCGCAGCGTAAATAAAATGTCTTCTTTGTCCATGATCGTTTCAACAACAGGCAAATGTCGGCAAAACTCCTCATAGCGGCGCCGCCATTTGTCATACAGCTGCGCACGCGGCAGCCCCATCGCCTCCTGCTTGCTGCTGGCGATGTTTGCCGTTATGGTATGGTAACGTTCGAGCAAATGAAGTCCGTCAGCGGCGTCAGCCCAAGCGGCAAACGAGATTGGACGCGCTCCGGCTACATATTCCGTCAGCAGCCAATAGCATCCGCCGGCTTCAACCACTCCTCCGCGCCCGATCGGCATAGGGGCCGGCGCGGCGGAAAAACCGGTCTTCCTTAATGCGGCAAGAAGCCAGGCGTGCCGCGCGGCCGCAACAGGAAAGCGATACGCTTTGGCGACAAACATTCCTTGCCGGGCGGCAATGGCTAAGACATGCGGTTTCAATGCCACAACTTGTTGAATAACAAGCCGATATTGGCGGTCAAGAAGAAAAAAGAGACGGCCGGCGGCGTCTCTTTTCACTTGGTTATTGTTCCTCGCCATGCCCGCTCTCCTCATCCGGCGGTTCGCTAAACAAACGGGGGCCGGCAACCGGCGGGGCGGATGATGGCGGGTAGGATGGCGGCGAGTATCCCGCTGGACTTGTCGGATAAACGACGCCTGGCCACGGAAGCGGCGGCGCTGACTGCGGCGCATATCCGTATGGAGCCGGCAGGGCGTACCCTCCATAATAGTACGGGGGCGGCGCATAGGCCGGTGCATACCCAAAAGGCGGATAGCCGACAGGCGAGGGGTGCGCCGCAGGCGGCGCATAAACTGGCGTTGCAGCGCCGGGCGGCGGGAGAACGCCCCCTGCGGACGGGACAAACGGGGCGGCAGCCCCAGGCCCAGAAAACGGCGGCTCTAATGATTCACTGCTGCTTTCGTGAATGCCGGGAAACGGCGCCGAACCGTTTTCCGGACTTTCACCGCTTTTCCCAACGGCCGACGGCGCAGACGATGGCGGATAGGACGTCGGCATGATCGGCAGCGGCGGCGCGTAAAAACCGCTCCCCGGCCAAACTGGCGGCACTGGCGTACATCCTTGGTCAGTGCCAAATATTGGGATCGTCGGCGGGGCGACAGGAACGTATGGAATGTTCGGCAGCGGCGGCGCGTCTTCGCTCTCAGCCGCCGGTTCCCCTTTCCATTCAGCTGGGCTTTCATTGTCCTCCTCTTTCATCATGTTGGGCAAAATATTGCTCGGCTTCGGCGGAATCGGCGGCACGTTGGCCAGCGATTGAGCGAACGAAAGTTGAGGAGGCGGGGCCACCGGCGGAATCGTATGCACAAGCGGCGGCACAGAGGCGCCTTTCGCTTTTGCCCCTTCTTTTGCCTCCGCTTTCGGCGTTTTTGGTGCTTCTTGTGCCGTTGCTTTTGGCGCTTTTTTCTCGACAGCCTTTGGCGTTTCGTTCATCGCCGCTTTCGGCGCCTCACCCGCCGGTGCCTTTGGCGCTTCATTGATGGGCGCATTCGGCGTTTCGTTCACCAGTACGTTCGGCGCTTCATTCACCACTGCTTTTGGTGCCGCTTTTGGCGCTTCCTTCTCGACGGCCTTTGGCGCTTCATTGATGGGCACATTTGGCGTTTCATTCACTGATACATTTGGCATTTCGTTCACCGGCACGTTTGGCGCTTCATTCACTGGCACATTCTCCGCCTTCTTCTCCGGCGCTTTCGGTGTTTCCTTTACGACTGCTTTGGGCGTTTTCTTTACCACTGCTTTCGGCGCCTCACCCGCCGGTTCGTTTACCGCTGCCTCGCCTTCCGGAGCAGGGGCGACAGCAGTGTCAAGCTCGGTATCAATGTGGAATGAGACGAACGGTTTCGCCTCCGCGTACGGGTGCTCTTTTACGTGCATTTTTTTGGGTGACACAGGCGCCTTCGTCTCTTTTTTGACCGGCACCCCTGCTGTCGGCACTTTGATTTTCATTCCAGGCATAATCATATTCGGGTCGCTCAAATGCCCATTTATTTTTTTCAATTGTTCAAAATCCACTCCATATTTTTGGGCGATTTTCCAAAGGGTGTCGCCCTTTTGGACAATATGGATTTTCACTCCATTCCCCTCCTAAACCGAGACTGTTTACGCTCGATCGAACCGATGCTTGTTTCCCGTTATCGTCTTTCAACACAATGTATGACGATGATCGTTGATTTATGATAAAAAAATCCCTGACCGAACGAGGATCCCTCCTCGTCAAGCCAGGGAAAAAGCTAGGCAAGCGAAAGCATGCGGTCGAGCGCCTCTTTTGCCTCTGCGGCGATGTCTTTCGGAACGGTGATGCGATTGACGATCGCTCCTTGCTCAAGCGATTCGAGCGCCCAGACGAAATGCGGCAAATCAATTCGATTCATCGTTAAACACGGGCACATATATGGATTGAGAGAAACAATTTCTTTGTCTGGATGTTCATGCTTCAGCCGGTTCACCAAATTCATTTCCGTTCCAATCGCCCACTGGGTGCCGGGTGGAGCATTGCGGATCGTTTCAATAATGTATTTTGTCGAACCGGCGTAGTCTGCTTGCTGGACGACCTCCCAGCTGCATTCCGGATGGACGATGACATGGATTCCCGGCTTCATCCGTCGAATATGCTCGATTTGTCGCACGGTGAAGTTTTCATGCACGGAGCAATGTCCTTTCCAAAGAATGACTTTCACCTTGTCGAGATCGTCCGCCCCTTGGAGCGTCTCCTCATGCGGATCCCACACCGCCATCTCGTCAAGACGGATGCCGAGCGCATAGGCCGTATTTCTCCCTAAATGCTGATCCGGCAAAAAGAAAATCCGTTCATTCCGTGAAAACGCCCAAGCCATCATCTTTTTCGCGTTCGACGAGGTGACGGTCGCTCCGCCATGGCGGCCGACAAACGCTTTAATCGCCGCGGTTGAATTGACGTACACAAGCGGCACGATCGTCTCGCCAAACCGCTCAATAAGCGCCGCCCATGCCCGCTCGACTTGAAAAATATCGGCCATATCGGCCATTGAACAGCCGGCGCGCAAGTCCGGCAAAATGACCGTTTGGTCGTCGCTCGTTAAAATATCGGCGGTTTCCGCCATAAAATGGACGCCGCAAAACACAATATATTCGGCTTCGCTGTTCTTTGCCGCGAGCTGGGCAAGCTGAAGCGAATCGCCGGTCGCATCGGCGAACTGAATGACCTCATCCTTTTGGTAGTGATGACCCGGGATGAAAAGGCGCCGGCCGAACCGTTCTTTCACCGCGCGGGCGCGTGCTTCGAGCTCGCTTCGTTCCATCGTTTTATACCGTTTGGGCATCTCATCCAGCCGTTTCAACTGTTCAAGGACGTTCACGGTTCTCCCCTCCATTATCGCAAATTGAAACTCATATCGAGCGCCGGGGCGGAATGGGTTAAACATCCGAGCGAAATGTAGTCGACTCCGGTCGCGCCGTACGCCGCCACATTGGCGAGCGTAATTCCCCCCGACGCTTCCGTGATGATCGGCTTTGGCACAAGCCGGACGAACGCCCGCACCTCATCCGGCGTCCGGTTGTCAAACATAATGACATCCACCCCGGCCTCGACCGCCTCGAGCACTTCGTCTTCCGTTTCGGTCTCTACTTCGATTTTCACCATATGCCCAAGCCGCTCCCGCACCGTTTTGACGGCGAGGGCGATCGATCCGCAAAAGGCGATATGGTTGTCTTTAATCATGACACCGTCGTACAAGCCAAAGCGGTGATTGTAGCCGCCGCCGCATGTGACGGCATATTTTTCAAGCATGCGCAGCCCCGGCGTCGTTTTCCGCGTGTCGCAAATGCGTGTGGAGCTATTGCCAAGCAAGTCAACGGCCTGTCGCGTCACGGTGGCAATGCCGCTTAACCGCTGCAGCAAGTTTAAAATGACGCGCTCACCGGACAACAGCGGCCCGACCGGTCCGGATGCGACGGCGATCGTTTCGCCGGCTTGGACCCGTTCGCCGTCCTGTTTCATGATGGTTACTTCGACGCGCGGATCCAGCAGCTGATAGCCCGCCGCAATAATGCCGACGCCGGCCACCACCCCGTCCGCTTTGGCCATAAACATGCCTGATGCCCGTTCATGAGCCGGAAAAATCGTCTCGCTCGTCACATCGCCGTCGCCAATATCTTCAAGAAAAAACTGTCGCAACAGTTGTTCGAGCTTCAACCGGTTCATCTTTCATCCCTCCGTTTTCTTTGCCGCTTTACCTCCCAGCCCCAAGGCGGGCCCACTCTTCTTTCGTCCGCACGAGGCGCCGCCCCCGCCACTCCGGGCGTTCACGCGGAAAATCGCTCCGGTAATGGCCGCCGCGGCTTTCCGTGCGCCCAAGCGCTGATGAAGCGACAAGCCAGCCCACTAGCAACATATATCCTGTTTCAATCTCCTCTGCCGACAATCGTTCAAGGTCGCCATCCAGCCAATCCGGCAACGAAAACTGTTCCAACCAGTCGACCGCTTCGCGAAGCCGATCGCCGTTGCGGAC
Organism: Geobacillus sp. PK12; assembly: GCF_004123125.1. Lineage (NCBI taxonomy): Bacteria > Bacillati > Bacillota > Bacilli > Caryophanales > Anoxybacillaceae > Geobacillus > Geobacillus sp. PK12. The sequence goes on along the minus strand of NZ_SDKL01000021.1, from coordinate 7,954 downwards.
GATGCCGACAAACGTTGACAGCTGTTCGCGGAGCAACGCCCGCTCTGGCAGCCGTGGTACAATCAAACGACGCGGGCTGGATGAATCCGCTCGGTGCACCGTTTCCGGCCACGCCGCTTGACGGCGGATGGCGCAGGCCGCACGGAATCCAAAGACGATCGCTTCAAGCAACGAGTTGCTCGCGAGCCGGTTGGCGCCGTGCACACCGGTGCACGCCGCTTCCCCGACGGCGTACAAGCCCGGAACCGTCGTCTGCCCCCACTCGTTGACGACAACGCCGCCCATTAAAAAATGGGCGCCCGGCGCGACAGGAAGGCGGCCGGCTTCAAGGTCGACGCCATAGGCCTCACATAGCGCGGCGATCGTCGGAAAGCGGCGGCGGAAGTGGGACACGCGGGAAATATTCAAATAGACGCGGCCGCCGCGATCGAGTTCCGCCGCGATCGCTCGGGCGACGATGTCGCGCGGAGCGAGATCGCGAAGCGGATGGACGCCGTCCATCAGCGGTCTTCCATCTTCCGCCTCAAGCACCGCCCCTTCGCCGCGCACCGCTTCCGAGACGAGCCCGACCGCTTTTCCGCCGGCAACGAGCATCGTCGGATGAAATTGGATAAACTCCATATCCGCCACCGCCGCACCGGCGCGGTACGCCATGGCAATGCCGTCGCCAGTCGCCGTCGGCGCATTGGAAGTGAACGTATACAATCCGGCGCATCCACCGGTCGCCAACACGACGGCCGACGCCGGCCAAATGGACACCGAACCGTCTTCCCGCTTCGTTTTCACCCCAACGCAACGCCCCTCTTCCACAAGCAAATCAATCACCTGCTCGCCTTCTTCCATCCATACGCGTCCCTCGAGCCGCTCAAGCAAAAACGAAACGAGTGCTTTGCCCGTTTGATCGCCGCCGGCGTGCAAAATCCGGCGGTGGCTATGCCCGCCTTCAAGGCCGAAACAAAACCGGCCGCGTTCGTCCCGATCAAACGCCATGCCGGCGTTGATCCATTCTTGCAGCCGCCTCGGCCCTTCGCGGACGAGCCGTTCGACCATTCGTTCATCGTTATGAAAGCAGCCGGCGACCATCGTATCGCGGAAATGAGCGCGCCAATCGTCGCTCTCTGCCAGCGCCGCGGCCACCCCTCCTTGCGCCCGCCATGAATTGCTGTCGGTGCAACGTTTTTTCGTGAATATCATCACATGGTCGAGCTCAGATAAATGATACGCGACCGTTAACACCGCCAGCCCGCTTCCGACGATAATCACGCCACCTTCCTTCACTCTCGGACGCCCCTTTCTTTTCACCTGTCTTGACATCTATATTTACACATATTTAAACTAATGGCAAGAGGTTTGGCGAAAAAAATGATGCAAAGGCGGGGGAATATGATTTATTTGGATTACGCGGCAACGACGCCAATGTGCCAAGAGGCGATCGCCGCTTACGCTGAAGCGGCGTCCGTTTACTTTGGCAACGAAAGCAGCTTGCATGACATCGGAACGAAAGCGAAACAACTGCTTGTCTTATGCCGGCGCGAACTCGCCGCCATGATTAACGGAGAAGCGGAAGGGATCTATTTCACAAGCGGCGGAACGGAAGCGAACGTGCTCGCGATCCGTTCGCTAGCTGCCGCCTACCGGCATAAGGGAAACCACCTGATCACGACCGAAATCGAGCATGCCTCGCTCCATCACCTGTTCAAACAGCTGGAAACAGAAGGATATACGGTCACGTATTTGCCCGTTGACCGATTCGGGCGCATTCGGCTGGCCGATTTGGAACGCGCCATCACGCCGCAGACCGTTCTCGTTTCCATTCAGCATGCCAACTCAGAGATCGGCACGATTCAGCCGCTTGCCGACATCGGCCGCCTCCTGCGGGCGCACGGCGTCCTTTTTCATAGCGACTGCGTGCAAACTTTTGCTAAAATACAGCTAGATGTTCAAGAGATAGGACTAGACAGCCTATCCGTTTCCGCCCATAAAGTGTACGGTCCCAAAGGGGTCGGCGCTGTGTACATCAACCCGCGCCGGCATTGGAAGCCGGTATTCCCGGGAGCGACGCACGAATCAGGCTTTCGGCCGGGAACGGTCAACGTACCGGGTATTGCCGCCTTCATTACGGCCGCGCAGCAGCTCCATCGACGAATGGCGGACGAACAGTCGCGTTTGGAACGACTGCGGAATCGGTTGCTTCACGCCATCGCCGCCAAACAGCTGCCGGTGGCGGTGGAAGGCCATCCCGATTTCCGTCTTGCCCATATTATCGGTTTGTCCGTCGCTGGGTACGAAGGGCAGCTTGTGATGCTTGAATGCAACCGCGCCGGCATCGCCATTTCCACCGGCAGCGCCTGCCAAGTCGGGCTGCAAGCGCCGTCGCGGACGATGCTCGCCGTCGGGAAAACGCCTGAAGAAGCGAAGCAATTCATCCGCGTCTCATTGGGCGCGGCCACGACCGAAGCGGAGATCGACCAGTTCGTTTCCACATTGGAGCGACTTACATCGGCATGAAAGGAGGAATGGCAGGTGAAAGAGGAAAAGAAAATTTTAGGGGAAAGGCGGCGCCAGCTCATTTTGCAATGGTTGAAAGAAAGCGAAGCGCCGCTCACGGGGGCTGAGCTGGCAGCGAAAACGAACGTCAGCCGCCAAGTGATCGTCCAAGACATTTCACTGTTAAAGGCGCGCAACGAACCAATCATCGCCACAAGCCAAGGCTATTTGTATTTAAAGCCGGCTGAACCGGCCAAAACGTACACGAGGACGGTCGCCTGCTTCCATACGCCAGAACAGACGAAAGAAGAGTTGTATTTGCTCGTGGATTGCGGCGTGACAGTCAAGGACGTCAAAATCGAGCATCCGGTTTACGGCGATTTAACCGCCTCGATCATGGTGAGCAACCGCCTGGAAGTCGACCAATTCATCGCCAAAATCGAGGCGACAAAATCGTCGTATTTGTTGCAGCTGACGGACGGAACCCATTTGCATACGCTGGAAGCCGATTCACCAGTGAAGCTTGACGCCGCCTGCCGCGCCTTGAAACAAGCCGGCTTTCTCATCGAAGCGTAAACTGGACCTGGCCGAACATCGGTTCATTCCCTGCGGAATACTGCGCGGCGGGCCGTCTAAAAAGGAACAGGCGGACGGCAGCAGACCGCCCGCGTGTTTTTGTCTGTGTCAAGCAAAATAATATGGATAGCTGCCCAACAGCTGCACAGTGCAGCCGAGCGCCTCAATTTCCGCGATCGCCCCCGGGATGAGGACGTCATCCATCGGCGCGTCGATGTCAATAATAAAGAAATAATTTCCAAGGCCCGTTTTCGCTGGGCGCGATTCGATTTTCGTCAAGTTGAGCCGCCGCCAGGCAAACGCTGATAACACTTGATGGAGTGCGCCCGGACGGTCTTGCGGCAGCATGACGACCACGGTCGTCTTGTCGCCGGCATAAAGAGGCGAAGCAGGCGAAAGCGGCTCTTTGCGCCGGCTGACGACAATAAAGCGCGTATGGTTGTAATCGTAATCGTGGACGTTTTCCTGCACGATCACTAGCCCGTATTTTTCCGCCGCCAGCCGGTTGGCGATCGCCGCCGCCGGCAAGTGCGGATGCTCGCTCACAAATTTCGCGGCGGCGCTCGTTGACGTCATCGGCACTTGCTTCGCCCCTTTCAGCACCGTATGCAAAAACTTCCGGCATTGGGCAATGGCGTGCGAGTGGGAATACACTTCTTTCACTTCGCGCCAATGAGGGGTGAAATATGGGTGCACCATCAAATGTTGCTCGATCGGCACAACGATTTCGCCGATGATCGGCAACGGCTGTTCGTGAATTAAATAGTCGAGTGTCAAATTGACCGATCCTTCCAAGGCGTTCTCGAGCGGCACCACGGCCGCTTCAATCTCTCCGGCCGCCGCGGCGTCAATGCAATCGGGAATCGTGTCATATGGCTCCCGCGGCTGCGACGGAAAAAGAAGAGCAGCCGCCGCTTCGGTGAACGTCGCCTTCGGTCCTAAATAACCGATTTTCATCTCGTTTGCCTCTCCCTTGCTTTAATACACTCCCGAACCGACAATTTCCACTTTTTCGACAAATTCGAGCTGTTTGAGCTTAGCGAGGAGTTCATCGATCTCCTCGTTCATATCGTTTGTGCTGACCGACAGCGTCACGTTCGCCCTCCCTTGAAGCGGAATCGTTTGATGGATGGTCAGCACGTTGCAGCCGGCCGCCGCCACAACGCCAAGCAGCTGTGACAACGTTCCGGAGCGGTCTTCTAAATGGAAAAAGAGCGTGACGATGTTTTCTTTCGTCACCGCTTGGAACGGAAAAATGGCATCGCGGTATTTGTAAAACACACCGCGGCTGATGTTGGCGAGCTGCGCCGCCTCGGCGACCGAGGCGGCTTTTTTCCGCTCAAGCAGCTGTTTCGCGAGCACGACTTTCTTCATCGCTTCCGGCAGGACGTCTTCGCGCACCAAATAAAATTTTTTCTCCACCGCACCTTCCCCCGCTCTATTCATCCCAGTCGTCGACAAACTCGAACTCGTAATCAAGCAACCGGATCGTGTCTCCGTCTTTCGCGCCGCGCTCGCGCAGCGCATCATCCACCCCCATCGCCTTCAGCTGGCGGGCGAAGCGGCGCACCGATTCTTCGCGCGAGAAATCCGTCATCTTAAACAACTTTTCAATTTTGTCGCCCGCCAAAATGAATGCTCCGTCGCTGGCGCGGGTGATCGTAAACGGCGGCTCCTCTTTTTCATATTTGTACACGACGCGCTGCACGGCCGGATCTTCCCGTTCATGAAGCGGGAATTCCGGCGTCGTTTCCAACAGGTCGGCGATGGCAAACAACAGCTCGCGCACTCCTTGTCTTGTCGCTGCAGAAATCGGAAAGACTGGCACCGCATCGCCGACTTTCTCTTTGAAGCGGCGCAAATTTTCTTCGGCGTTCGGCATGTCCATTTTATTGGCGGCAACAATTTGCGGCCGCTCGGTCAAGCGCAAATTGTACTGTTTCAGCTCTTCGTTGATGACGAGATAATCGTTGTACGGATCGCGCCCTTCGACCGCCGCCATGTCGATGACATGGACGATGACACGCGTCCGTTCAATATGGCGCAAAAACTGATGCCCGAGCCCGACCCCTTGATGGGCCCCTTCAATCAATCCCGGCAAGTCGGCCATCACAAAACTGCGCCCGTCTTCCGTTTCGACAACGCCCAAGTTCGGAACGAGCGTCGTAAAATGGTACTCGGCGATTTTCGGACGGGCTGCGGAGACGACCGACAGCAGCGTCGATTTGCCGACGCTTGGAAACCCGACCAGCCCGACGTCAGCGAGAAGCTTCAGCTCTAAAATGATGTTGCGCTCTTCGCCCGGTTCGCCGTTTTCCGCAATTTCCGGCGCTGGGTTGGACGCCGTCGCAAATCGGGTGTTGCCGCGCCCGCCGCGCCCGCCTTTGGCGACGACAAACCGCTGCCCCGCCTCGGTCAAATCGGCGAGCACTTCGTTCGTATCCGCATCGATGACAACGGTGCCTGGGGGCACTTTGACAATCAAGTCTTCCGCATTTTTGCCATGCTGGTTTTTCGACATGCCGTTTTCGCCGCGCGGCGCTTTAAAATGGCGCTGGTAGCGGAAATCCATCAACGTCCGCAGCCCTTCATCAACGACAAAGACGACATCGCCGCCTTTGCCGCCGTCTCCGCCGGCCGGCCCGCCTTTTGGGACGTATTTTTCCCGGCGGAACGCGACCATGCCGTTGCCGCCGTCCCCGCCTTTCACATAAATTTTCACCTGATCAACAAACATGGCTGTTCCTCCGATTCGCTTCCATCATGGTATCATGGCGAAATGAGTATGACTAATACTTATTATTGTATACAGAGTCGATTCCATGATGTCAATATGTACGCAAGCATCGGCCGTCTGCGGGCTGGCGGGCGGTTCAAGCCCAGCCGCCGCTTTTCGGTCCGATTGGATCGATCCGTTCGCACCTCTTAGGGCAAAATAAGCTTTGCCTTCCATTTTCCTTCGTCCAACCAATGGTCAAGATTCCGCCGCCAAAAGCTCAAGCTCCACCGTCAATTCGCCCTCGCCAACGGCAAACGACGCGAGCCGAAGCGGCGGTGATGGTTCGCAGCGCTTAAGCCAAGTGCGAATGGCTTCGCCATCTCGAAACGTGCCGCAATAATCCAAAAACAGCGCCGCCCGTCGGTCGGACAGCTCAATGGACAAACATAAATGGTTTTCTGTCCGCTCATCGGATTGCGCTTCAAGCAGGTGAAAAAATTGGCGGCACCATTCAGTCAGCTGCTCATCGCACCGCGACCAATCGGCTTCGCCGTCCGTGATTTCATACTCAAGAAAAAGCGGGCGCGGCTCCCAGTTATAAGTCATGACAAGCTCAGCGAACTGCTCGGCTTTCAAGTTCGTCAACCGTGTTTCCTGATGCATCTCGGCGATCATGTCTTCAATGATTTCCTGCACCCGTTCGATTTTATTGAGCGCCAAATGCCCTTTGATGAGCTGGATTTTGTTCAGCCAGTCATGGCGGGCATGGCGCATCACCTCAACGACAGTCCATCGCTTCTCCATCCAACGCTCCCCTATCCACTAAGCGTAGGCTCCCTGCCTCGCTTGGACTTCCGCCTCCATGGGGGAGGCATATGTACTTTTACTATAACATTTTTTGACATTGAACGGGAACGATTTTTCTACGCCAAAAAGAAAAAACTCTAACCGAACGGTTAGAGTTTTTTCACATCGATTACGCTTCTTGGCTGACCGGGTAGACGCTGACGCGTTTGCGGTCGCGGCCGAGCCGCTCGAAGCGGACGATGCCGTCGATTTTCGCATACAGCGTATCGTCGCCGCCGCGGCCGACGTTCAAGCCCGGATGGACTTTCGTTCCGCGTTGACGGTACAAAATCGAACCGCTGGTGACGAATTGACCGTCAGCCCGTTTTGCGCCAAGACGTTTCGCGATCGAGTCGCGGCCGTTTTTCGTCGAACCGACCCCTTTTTTCGAAGCAAAAAATTGCAGGTCAAGTCTCAGCATGGCAGTCACCTCCCGCTAGATGGATGTCACGCGGATAAATGTTCCGTAATCGCGTTCGATCGTCTTTAGCGAAACGACCATCGCTTCCAACAACAACTGCACTTTCTCTGCCGCCGCTTCTTCCAGCTCCGGAAGCTCGCAGCGGAGGTAGCCGCCGTCTTTGCCGAGCGAAACATGCGGGCTTACGCCAATAAGTGTCTCGATGGCGTTGATCGTGCCGAACGAGACCGCCGAAGCGCCGGCGCATACAATGTCCTGCCCGCGTTTCGCAAAATGGGCGTGCCCTTCCATCGTAAACGCGCGGATGCGGCCGTCCGCTTCCCGTTCAATCGTGACGCGGATCATCGTTACGCGTTGATTTTTTCGATGACGACTTTCGTGTACGGCTGACGGTGGCCTTGTTTGCGGCGATAGTTCTTTTTCGCTTTATATTTGAAGACGATAATTTTCTTTTGTCGGCCGTGTTTTTGCACTCTCGCCGTCACGGTTGCGCCTTCGACTGTCGGGTTGCCGATTTTCACCGTTTCCCCGCCGACGAACAGCACTTTGTCAAACGTGACCGTATCGCCTTCATTCGCATCCAATTTTTCGATGTAAATTTCTTGGCCTTCTTCGACTTTCAATTGTTTGCCGCCAGTTTCGATAATTGCGTACATGCATCGCACCTCCTTCATAGACTCAGACTCGCCAGCGCCAAGGCGGCCCAAGACGGAGCGCTTCATCGCCCGCGCTGAGCGGTTGTAGTGCGGGTGCGTCTTTTTGCGACAGCCGCCCTCTTTTGCCCTTGTTGGCAGGACAAAAAGTCTACAACGTCATCTATCGTAACATAGAAACGGCCGTCCGTCAACCGTCATCTTCGTCCCGAGTCAGTCAAGACTTTGTGGAGAACATTTTTTCGGTTCACT
>NZ_SDKL01000020.1:0-182651 GCF_004123125.1 Geobacillus sp. PK12 | reverse complement strand
GGGCTATTTTTATGCTTGATCAAGTTTATCTAGCACCACGGGTTTATAATTTAACCAAATAATATGCCTTCAAGGGGAGAGTTCACCATGGCGAAAATCGACCGGCGCATTGTGAAAAGCCAAGAAGCGATCAAAAACGCTGTCATCGAACTGATGGCGGAAAAGCCGTTTGATGACATTACAATTCAAGAAATCGCCGACCGGGCGAATGTGAACCGGGGAACGGTTTATCTTCACTACACCGATAAATACGATTTATTGGATAAGCTGATTGAAGAACATATGGACAACTTGCGGCAGCTTTGCCGCGAGGCGGCTGACTTGACGTTTGAGGAAGGAAACTACATTTGGTACGAATATTTTGAGCGCCATCAGTTGTTTTTCTCGACGATGCTGTCTAGCAAAGGGGCGCCGTCTTTCCGCAATCGGTTTTTGCGGCTGGTGATCGAGGAATTCAAGCCGGATGTCGACACGTCAACTGGAAAAAACAAAGGGCTGAATGAGGACGTCGTCTTGCAATTTTTCGCCTCCGCCGTCGTCGGGATTGTCGAATGGTGGTTCAAGCAAGGCAGGCCGCTGCCGGCGCGCGTCATCGCCGAGCAGACCGGGCGCTTGCTGGACCGCAATTTTGATTAAAGCGTCATTCCGCCCCTAGACAGCCGTATGAAATCCCCTTTCGATGCTTAACCAAAACCGCCATCGACTGGAAGAAGGGCAACGGACGCGGCCAAGAGCTGATAGATTTGCCGCTCAACAAAAACCGCCACCGACGCCGGGCTGCAAGCTGGCAATCGGTGACGGCTTTTATATTGGGAAGGCGCTGTTCATCGCGGCATGATTTTCACCGTCGCCGCACGGGCGCGGAGGCTGATCATAGAAGACAAATACGGACTTCCTTTGTACTTTTCTCGGTAGGCGTCATCGATCCAATCATTGATCGATCCATCGACCGGTTCGAACACAACTTCCTTCGTCATGCCGGCTGCTGTGATCCGCCCCGCTCTCTGTTTGACAGCGGCCTGATACCAGCTCGATCGTTGTCCATTGTAGGCGCGCACATAAAGGGAGTCGCCAACGACCACCGACCAAATCCACGTCGGTGTTCCATACGTTTTGCCGTCTTCGCGGAACGGCGAAATGTGCAAATCATCCGTTTCTGCGATTCGACGCAGCTCTTCGCTTGACCATCCAGCCATCGTGTTCCTCCTATTCATCCCGGCGATACTGTTCATCGCTCACTTTTTCCAGCCATTCGACCGCTTTGCCGTTCGCGACTCCTGTTAAAGCGATATGGGTCATCGCTGTCGTCGGCGTCGCGCCGTGCCAATGTTTGACGCCCGGCGGGAACCAAACGACGTCCCCGGCCCGAATTTCCCGAATCGGGCCGCCCCATTCCTGCACCCATCCAACACCATATGTCACGATCAACCTTTGTCCAACCGGATGGGTGTGCCATGCCGTGCGCGCCCCCGGTTCAAACGTGACGTATGCCGCCGAGTACGGAGCGAATTCGTTTTCTTGGAAGAGTGAATCAACGCGGACGCTTCCGGTGAAATACGCTTCCTGCCCTTTCGCCGACGGCTGAGCGCCGTTGCGGACGATTTCGATTGTTTCCTCCATTGGCGTTTTCTCCTTTCCATGGCCGCTCGGGCGCCAAGGCAGAGATGGCCTCTCCGTCTTCATGTTGACGCCCGATAGTCCAATATATTCAACATTTGTCTATTATGATATCAAAGCTCGCTTTCTCTTCAATAGCTAAATCAACGCAATTTGTTGAATAATGAACAACGAGCATCCATTTGATCATCGAAAACCGCCTTGCCCATCTCCCCGTCTTCTGGACGTGCAAAAAAAAAAAAAAAAAACAAGAGGCTGTCCCAAAAAATCGCCTCTCTTTAAAAGAGATACAATATGTGTGTCCCTGCATCCCGTCGTCAACTACCCCCACTTAGCTAACGCTTGAAGTGGAGGCTTGCAACTCCCCAGAAGTGCGAGCGGACTTCGTCCTCCTTCCTTGACTTGGGGTTGCATTAGGGGCAGGTTGACAGCTGCCCAACGACGCAGGTCATGCCTGTGTCGTTCCTTCAACGATGTACTCTATTCCTTTTCGTTGAAGGTTCATAGCACCAATGCGGTCATCGTTTGAGGTATATCCGCATGTTCGACAACAAAAGGTGTGTGTACGTTTCTTTCGATTGGCTTTTTCCGTATGACCACACTTTGGACATGTCAAAGAGATGTAATGCGGAGCAACCACAATCACTTTTGACCCATGCAAACGTGCCTTATACTCTAACAGTTGACGGAACTGATAGAACGCCCACGATACGGTTTCATATCGGTCATGGATACGTACACGTTCTGTTTTTTCACGAATGCCTGATGAAGAAAGGGTGCCCCGTTCTCTTGGGACACCCCTTTGCCGCACATTCAGCCTTTATCGCTCACGCCCGCTCTTCCAGCGCGGCGACGACTTTCTCCGCCGTGCTTCGGCTCGATTGCGGGTTTTGCCCAGTGATCAAGTTGCCGTCGCGCACGGAGAAATCGGTCCACTTCTCGCCGCGGACGAAATTCGCCCCGCGCAGGCGCAACGTCGACTCGAGCAAAAACGGCATATGCACATCAAGCCCGACTTCACGCTCTTCTTCATCCGTAAATGACGTGACCGTTTTTCCTTTCACAATCGGCGTGCCGTCTTTGTATGTGGCGTTCACCAGCCCTGACGGACCGTGGCAGACAGCGGCGATGATGCGCCCGTCTTCGGCAAACTGCTGCAAGACGTATTGCAGCGTTTCATTGTCGGGAAAATCGAACATCGTCCCGTGTCCACCGGGAAGGAAAATGGCGTCAAACCCGTGTGCATCGTCCCTGCTCAAACGTGCTGTGTTCTTCAGCGCCGCTTCCGCTTCCGCCCAAGACGGATCTTTTTCATTGATGCTGCGCGGGTCAAGCGGCACCTCGCCGCCTTGAATGCTCGCCACTTTCACGTCATACCCTTTTTCTTTAAATACCAAATACGGTACGGCAAACTCCTCAAGCCAAAGCCCGGTTTTATGGTCGTCGGTGATCGTCGTATGGTTCGTCACCACCATGAGCACTCGTTTCGTCATGCCCGCATTCCTCCTTTAGGTTCTGGTATGTTCTCTACCACTCATCATACTTTACGTTGGGCAAAAGCGGAAAAAATATGCTTGTGAAATCGAATCGCTCTTGATAAAAATAAGTGGAGGAAACGAAAACATCATTCCTCCACTGCTGCTTTCACTCTCGCTTTGAACGCCTTTACTTCTTCAGGTTTATAAATCTCCAGCAAATCCTTTTCTTTCGTCTTTAGCACCACTTGGTTGTTCTCAAGGACAAAGAAAAACGGATCTCCAACACTGTAATAACGGCCGGTCAAATTCGATTTTTTGACAAAAAAGATATAGGTTTGTCCGGATGCCAAACCGATGTAATGCTCATCTTGAACCATGGGCCCATCTTTGTCTAACCGCATTTGCTTTTGCTCAGTGACAAGAACATGAGCATTTGCGTGTCCTTTTAAAACTTCAATCACTTTTACATCATAGTCGACTCCTTCGATATAAATATTCGGATCTTCTTGTGCTGGGTCGTTCGGATTACGCGCAAGATTTCGCGTACCAGCCACTCCTTCGACGCTTCCAATAAAGATGCAGTCAGACGCCTTGCTCAAATCCTTTATATTTGTATATTTTGGACGATCAGAATGACTGATGGTATGGATATGCCGAGTTACTTTGGCAGTCCCTATTTGTTTATGGATATTCCCTTCATCCTTTATGAAATAGACGGCTCCGCCCACAAATATAACACCAATCGTCACGGCGAACAGCACCATTTTTTTCATCCTCTTTTTCCTCCCCTTGGATAGATGAACCCATTAATATCTTGCATTTACGCCATTAATGTCATCCTGCTGTGGAGTATAGATGCGCGTCCGATCACGATTCGAATTCATGATCGCTATCGCTGTCGAATGATCCAATCCAATTCCGTGCCCTAATTCATGCCCGGCTGCACTTCGAGCCACGTTGCTTTTTCCGATATTAATATTCCCTGCGTTAACCATAGCTGTAAAATGGAGTATCTCACTGCTTGAATACGTGATGTTGCAAACACCATATTCGGAAGAATCGGAAACATAGTAGGAGTTGAGCGTGTTGGAAGAACGGCTGCTGTAGGAAAACCAAACAGGGGTTGGCGTTTCATTCCAATCGGAGAGGGCATTTTCAAAAGCCGTCCGAATCACCGTGCCGGACGTTTGAAGATTGCTTCCCCATTTATACGTGAGGCCGCTTACTCCATCCTTCCAATAGTAAGGTTCTAAAACATAGGCGCGCACCATTAAGGGAGCTATCAAAATAGCTAACGTTACCGAGAATGGGACGGCGATTTTCCTCAACTTCATTTTCATCACTCCAACATTCAATATTTTGTAACTATGTTAACAAAAAATAAATAATATTCAATATATTCAAACAAAAACTCTTTTCTCCATGCGCCATACGATCCACATTCACGGGGAAAGAATCAAGGAAAACAACTATACAGAGCACGTGGAATATACGTTTCTGTTGAATCAAACAGAGCGCCTTGCTTTCTTTTTATGCGTGCGTAAAGGACTAAGAAAAAGGAGCTGACCCAAGAGGGTAATGCCCCTTAAACCAAACACAACATATTGCTTTTTATCGACCATTTTGCTGCTTCATACAGGAACAAGAAAGGGTGTCCCGGTCTCTTAGGACACCCTTGTTGACTCGCCTTCCTAACTGATTTTTTGTTGTTCCAGACCATCCACTTCGCTCACTGGCTGCCGAAACGGCCACCAGTTCGCGCGGCCGAACGTGCGGACCATGACCGGCACAAACAGCGGCAGAACGACGAGGGCGTAAAGGAGAAGCCCCGTCAGCACAATCGTCGCGATTTGCAAGAGCGACAAGACGCCGGACGGATACATCGCGGCGAACGTTCCGCCTAAAATGACGGCGGCCGAGATGATGACCGTCCCCATATGGCCCATCGCCGACAGCATCGCTTCCTTCACCGGCCGGCCGCGGTATTCGTTGAACCGATCCATGAGGAAGATGCTGTAGTCGATGCCAAGCGCCAACAGCAACACAAAGGCGAAGAACGACACCGCCCAGTTCAAGCCGGCATAGCCGAGGCCGTTGACGAAAATGAGTTCGGTGACGGCCATCGATGTGTAATACGTCAGGACGAGCGACAAGATCAAATAGAGCGGCATGATAAGCGAACGAAGGAGCGCTGCGAGCACGATGGCGATGCCGATCAACATCAGCACGGCCGTCCGTTTATAGTCGGCGTTTGAGATCGCCTGCAAATCGGCGTACGTGCTTGTGACGCCGCCGACAGCGATCGTCGCGTCTTCCCACTTCGTCCCTTTCACCGCCCGCTCAGCGGCGGCGTGAATGTCATCCACACGGCTGAGCGCCGATGTCGAATACGGATTTTCTTTTAAAATGACATCAAACGTCACGATGCGCCGGTCTTTTGACATATACGCGTCTTTCGCCTGCGCAAAGTCTTTGCTTTCGCGCGCTTCCTTCGGCATGTGCCAGCCAGCCATGTCTTTCTCCGGCGCCGATGACAAATCGGCTAAATACGTTTCCGCCGTTCCGAGGCCGTCCGCCACTTTATGCAGACCGGACGCGCTTTGGTCCAAGCCGTTTACAAGCTGGGCGAGCTGGCCGCCAAGGGCGGAGAAATGCTCAAGCAATTGGCGCTGGCCGCCGTTCACTTGCTCAAGCCCTCGGGAGAATTGCGGCAATTGGTCGACCGCCTGTTTCTGGCCGTCGGCCGCTTTCGTCAACCCGGCTTCGAGCTCCGAAAGCCCGGCGATGATCCGGTCCAAGCCGCCGTTGACCGCCGCTTGGCCGGCCGCAAGCTGGGCGAACGAGTCGTTCGCTTTCGCCAAGCCGGCGCGCGCCTGCTCAAGCGCCCCGTTCAACTGTACGAGGCCGTCCGCCATTTCGTTCGTCTTTTCGGACAAGGCGGCGACCGTCATTTTCGCTCGTTGATATTGGGCGTCTTGCGCGAGCTCCGGGTGCGCCTGTTCGACTTGCGCAAGCATCGCCTGCACGGCGGCGAGCTGATTGGCGACGGCCTTTAATCCCGCTTCGATTTGCCGGTACTGGCCGCTTAATGCCGACAGCCCTTGTTCCGTCTGCTTGTAGCCGTCAAGCAGCTGCGCGGCGCCTTCCTGCAACTTTTTCGCATTGTCGCGAAGCGTCACTAAGCCGTTTTGCAGCTCGCCGGCGCCCACCGCTCCACGACGCACGCCTTGTTCGATTTGACTAAGGCCGTTTTGCAGCTGGCGCAGACCGTCTTCAAGCCGCTCCGTTCCAGAGACGAGCTGGCCGATGCCGGATGACGCCTGCTTGAGCTGCGGCGCGGACGAGGACAATTTTTCGCTTGCCGTCTCAAGTCCGGCGCCGATTTTCTCAATCCCCTCTTTGCCGGCGCCGAGGCCGTCTTTGAGCTGTTTCGCTTGTTCGGTGACATACAGCTCCTGAATCGGCTCTCCGGTCGGACGCGTCGCCGAGCGGACGCTCGCCACGCCATCAACTTTTTCGATCTCACGGCTCATTTTCTCAATTAACGCCAGTCCTTCTTCCGAATCGAGCGGCTCTTTGCTTTTCAATACCACCTGCGTCGGCATGGCATCTCCCGGATTGAAATGATCGGCAATGATGTCAAACGCTTTGACCGAACGATAATGATCGCCGATCTCCTCCATGGAATCAAACGACAGTTTGCCATCATACGTCGCCAACACCGGCACGGTCACGACGGCGACAATCGCCAGCGCCAAAAGCGGACGGGCGAACGCAAATCGGCCAGCCGCAAGCCAAAGCCGGCTTTGCCCGTGCTCAAGCTTCCCGCGCACCGGCCAAAACAGCTTCTCGCCAAGCACTGCCATGAAAAACGGCACGAGCGTCATCAAGGCGGCAAGCAAGACCGCCACCCCGACGGCGACAGCCGCCGCCGATTGATACAGCTTAAACGTCGACAAGCCGATCGCCGCAAAGCCGATCATGACGGCCAAGCCGCTTGCCGCCACCGTTTTCCCCGCCGTCCGGTACGTGGCGGCGATCGCCTCCGCCCGGTCGCCGCGCTTCGCCAGTTCTTCTTTAAACCGACTCAGCAGCAAAATGCAATAGTCGGTCCCAATGCCGAACAACACGGCGACTAAAAACGTCTGCGTAAACGTCGACAACGGAAAGTTGACCTGATCGACCAAAAACGCCACGACTGACTGCGAAACGACGTACGTCGCCCCGACCACAAGCAGCGGAATGAGCGGCGCTACCGGCGAACGGAACACGGCGAGCAAGACGATTAAAATAAAAACGACGGTGATCCCTTCCGTTTTTTTCACGCCTTCCTGCGAGCTCGTTACGACATCTTCATCGATCATCCAGCCGCCGGTGAAATAATGCTCGACCTTGACGCCATCGACTGCTTTATACAGGGCGTCGGTCAATTGCTTCGCCGTCCGCCCAGCCGGGTCGATGCTGACGGAAATGAGCATCGTCGTTCCATCTTTGGAGATGAGTTCTTTTTCCAGCTCCCGGTTGGCAAACGGCGAGACGATGTTCGTGACATGAAGTTCCTCTTTTTTCTTTTCGAGCGCGTTTACCGCCCGTTCAATCTCTTTTTTGTCATCCGCCGTCAATCCGCCTTTTTGGTAAAAGACAAGCACCGCAGACCGTTCGTTTTGCTTGTTTTCCTGGCTGTTCGCCTCTTTGATCAATTTTGCCGCCAATGACGACGAGTAGCCGTCCGGCACGCTCAACTGCCCTTTCTCGCGGACAAGATCGCCCATGTTCGGCGCCGTCGCCATGAGCACGGCCGCGATGGCGATCCATGCCGCAAGTACGAGCCATTTTCCTTTGATGATCGCTCTCATGTCGCTTCTTCCACCTCCTGCAGCACGCGGGCCAACCGTTCATACGTGCGGATGAATGTTTCGATCTCCTCCTCTGGAAAGCGGGCGATCACTTCTTCGACGAGCCGATAGACGCTGCGGTCCATTTCCTCTACCCATGCTTCCCCGTGCTCCGTCAGCGATAAGACGATGACGCGCCGGTCGTTCTTGTCACGGTCGCGGCGCAGCCAGCCTTTGTCGACGAGGCGATTCGTCATCGCCGTCACCGCGCTTTTGTTCACGCCAAACATCGCCGCGAGCTCCGTTGACGTGCACGCCCCCCGCCGGCGGATGTAGCGAAGCAAATAATATTGATCGTGCGTCATCTCTTCGCAAAGACTGCCTTTGACAAGCGCCGCTCCGCGTTTCATCACGAGAAACGACACGGACAAATAGCGGTCGATCCATTCATCGATGTTTCGTCCCGGCATTGATTCACCTCCGATGGTTCAATCATTGAACAATCAACCAAATTCAACAGTAGATGGAGAGCTGTCATCCATTTTGTTCAACTGTTGAACTATTAGTAACGATACCAAGGAAAAAAGAGAAAGTCAACAAGGAATGTTGCCAAAGGAGAAACCATTCTATCGTCCAATCTGAATAGAGAGGAAATTTTTTCAAATCCATTACATTGCATTCACGAACGCTTAACATCTGGCTTGTACAATAAAAATGACAAAATCATCTGAAAAGGGAGAGGAGAACGATGTTCCAATCGAAACGCCGCACGGCTTTGCTCATTGCCGGGCTGAGCGCCGGACTGGCGCTTTATCATGCCGGTCAAACTGCATGGGCCGCCCCAGCGAAACAATCGAAGCCGCTTGAAGTGAAAAATGTCATTCTTTTTGTCGGCGATGGCATGGGCACCGCGCATCGCAACGCCATTCGCCTCGCTACAAAAGGATTGAGCGGGGAATTGGAAATGGACAGCATGCCGTACAGCGGCCTCGTCCATACGAACTCTGCCGACGCGAAATCATTCATTACCGACTCCGCCGCGGCGGCGACTGCCATCGCCTCAGGCGTGAAAACGTACAACGGCGCCATCTCTGTTGATCTGCAAGGAAAACCGGTGGAAACGATTTTGGAACAAGCGAAAAAAGCCGGCAAGGCAACAGGGCTTGTCACGACCGCCCAAGTGACGGACGCCACACCGGCCGCGTTTGCTGCCCACACCGCCAGTCGTTCGGCGCAAAGCGACATCGCCAAGCAATACATTGAACAAACGAAAGTGGACGTCATTTTGGGCGGCGGGGAGGATTACTGGTACCCTGATGGAAATCCTGGCTATTACCCCGACCATCCAGCCGAAGATCCGGAAGAAGGAAGCAAAGGCACGCAAGGCAACTTGGTTGAACGGGCGAAACAATTGGGCTACACGTACGTCCGCACCGCCGATGAGCTGAAACAAGCGTCCGGCCGCAAGCTGCTCGGGCTGTTTGCCAATGAGGAAATGTTCCAGCAGCGACCGGAAGGGGAAGGGGATGTGTACAATCCCGTCGTGCCGCTGCCTGATATGACGAAAAAAGCGTTGGATGTGCTGTCGCAAAACAAAAAAGGCTTTTTCCTCGTGGTCGAAGAAGAAGCCATTGATGAAATGAGCCATGAAAACAACGGATCGCTCATGCTTAAAGCGGGCCAGCAGCTTGACGAAGCGGTCGCTGTAGCGAAGCAATACGCCAAGCGCCATCGGGATACGCTCGTCCTCGTGCTCGCCGACCATGAATGCGGCGGCTTGACGATCGAAACGCCGGGCGGCGCCGATGAGTCGGGAGACGGCAAGACGATTTCCGGCGAAGACGGCCCGTTTGCCATCGCTGGTTCTTCGCAAACGTTCGCCCTCGACTGGACGACAACGGGCCACACCGCCGCCGATGTGCCGCTGACGGCCATGGGCCCGGGGGCGGAGCGGTTCACCGGCGTGTACGAGAATACACGCATTCATGATATTCTTGAAGAATTATTGTTTGGAAAAAGCAAAAGATAACGCATCCGTGTTTCGGTCGTTGTCCTTCATCGATCTCCGATTCCCCGCGAACGAATCGTTTGCGGGGAATCGGTTTTGATTCATTGACCTGGATTGCCCAAAGACAAGTGAAAAAATGGTTTTTCATCATCAAAAAGACGTTTCATCAAGAATGCGCAAGACACGCTCAATGAACGCTTCGCCATCCTCGAATTCAATATACCGTAAACGATTATCATGCAAAAAGACTTCAACTTTTTTAAAGGTTTCCTTGTCGGCTTGGGCGACGACTGTTCGCAAATCAACCAACTCTCTCCGCAATGCGTTGACCAAACATTTCGATTCATAATCGCGAAAATCGCGAATCCGACCATCAAACTCATCATCGATCGATTGGTTATAGTAGCCATCGATAAAGTATCGCAATGTCTTGAATCTCTCTTCCACTCTTGCCCTCGCCATTCTAGTCTCCTCCCCTGGCTCAACAAATCGCAATCTCTTTTCTCCCCCCCCCGATCAGAAATCAAGCCCGTTTTTCATTGCCGCTCATCACCGCCCCACGCGATAGCCAAGCCACGCCAGCCACACGCCACACGAATACGTAGCCGCCAAATAAACGACCACCTTCGCCCATTGGCGCTGCTGCATCATTTGCACGCTTTCCCATTTCAACGTCGAAAACGTCGTGAACGCGCCCATGAAGCCGGTGCCGACAAGCAGCTTCGTCGCATCGGCGGCGCCGCTTCCGGCGAGCCAGCCAAGCAAAAAGGACCCAAGCAAGTTGACAATGAGCGTCCCTATGGGAAAACGCGGCGAACGCCGAGCCGCCCAGCGGCTGACGGCATAACGGCAGATGGCGCCAAAAAAACCCCCCATCATCACCAATAGCGGTGCGGTCATCATGCTATTTCCTCCTTTCGCTTTGGATGGGCGGCAACATATCCCGCCCATGCGGCGGCTAGGCCGCCGAACAGGCTGGCGGCGATATACACGGCCGCCATGCCAAAGCGCCCTTGTTCCATCCATTCCACACATTCGACGCTGAGCGTCGAAAACGTCGTATACGAGCCGATGAACCCGGTCGTCGCCGCTGTTTTCAGCCACGGCGGCCAAGACGGGCGGCGGGTGAACACCACCGTAAGCCAGCTGAGCAAAAACGAGCCGGTCCAGTTCACCAAAAGCGTTCCGAGCGGAACCCCTCCCAACCAGGCAGCGGGCACGACAAGACCAACGACATAGCGGACAAGCGCGCCGATCATGCCGGCTGCGCCGACGGCGAGATAGACCAATAACCATCCCTCCTTCGTAAAATAAACAGACTCCTGCCGCTTTTCATTTGCAGCAGGAGTCATCAGCCGGAAGCCGGCGGTTATGGCGAACTCCATCGCCTATAACGTTTTCTTGTTTGTTATTTTACCATATGTCCCCTTCCCATGTGAAGGACAGCAAACAGGCGGCATTTTGCCAAAAAAGAAGGCTGATTGTGCTAGGCTTCTCTAGTTGAGAAAAGACAGGATTCAGCGGTATTTTTACTCGCCCACCAGTCTTCTAGCGGGCGCGGCGAAATCCGTGCTCTTCGAACATTTGCAACGCTGGACCGCTTGTCAAATACGAGTAAAACTGTTGCGCCTCCTTGAGATGTTTGCTCGTCTTGACGACACCAAGCGGATAGACGATCGGGTCGTGCATGCCGCTTGGCACTGCAGCGACGATATTGACGTTCTCCGAGGCGAGCGCGTCCGTCCGGTACACAAATCCGGCGTCGACGTTGCCGGTTTCCACATACGTCAACACTTGGCGAACGTCTTTCGCGTACACGAGCTTCGGTGCCACCTTCTCCCACAGCCCCGCCTTCTCCAATGTTTGTTTCGCGTACATACCGGCCGGCACCGATTCGGGGATGCCGATGGCGATCCGTTTGGCGCGGATGATGTCATCGAGCGACTGAACCGCTCCTTCCCCTTGTTTTGGCGCAATGAGGACGAGTTCGTTCGCCAGCACTGTTTTTTCGTGTTTGGAATCGATCAACCCTTCTGCTTTCAATTTTTCAAACGGCACAGCGGCCGCCGAAAAGAAAAGATCGACCGGCGCCCCTTCGGAAATTTGCTTTTGCAACGCGCCCGACGCACCGAAATTGTATTGGATGCGGATGTTCGGATGCTTTCGTTCAAACGCCGTTTTCGCTTCTTCCAGCGCTTCTTGCAGACTGGCGGCGGCGGAGACGGTGAGCTCCACTTTATCCGCCGGTTTCGTTTGCCCCTTCCCCTCTTTTGAGCCGCTGTCGCAGCCATACAAGCCGAACAGCAAGAGCAATGCGGCAAGCCATGCGATTTTTCGCATCTGTCTCCCCCTTATCTTTTTATATGTAATGATATCTAATTATAAATAATAATAAGTAGTTAGGAAAGAAAAATTTTTCCCCATGCGTTCTTTGCGCTACAATGAAAGAAAGGAGGATGGCATGATGACGGAGCCGCAGTCATACACGATTGAAGAAATCGCTTCCTTATTAAAAGTGTCCAAACTAACGGTGTACGATTTAGTGAAAAAAGGGAAGCTGCCCGCCTTTCGCGTCGGGCGGCAAATGCGGATTACCGCGGATGATCTTCGCCGGTACATCGACGGGCAAAAAGGGGAGACAAGTCCCGTTTCTTCCGCCGTTTCACGGCCGGTCGAAGCCGCCGTTCGCCCCATCATCATCAGCGGCCAAGATGCGGCGCTCGATTTGCTTGGCGTCCATCTGGAAAAAAACGGCCCTTATCAATCGCTCCGCACCTACACGAGCAGCCTCAATGGGCTGATCGCCCTGTATAAAGGGCAATGCGACATCGTCAGCGTGCATTTGTTTGACGGGCAGACAGGCGAGTACAACCGTCCGTATGTGGAAAAGCTGTTGACAGGCCATGCGTACATCATGGTGAACGTCATGCGCCGGCCGATTGGATTTTATGTGTCAAAAGGCAATCCTCGCAGCATTCAAACGTGGCGCGACTTAGGAAGGAGCGACGTCGTGATCGTCAATCGGGAGAAAGGGGCCGGGGCGCGCGTCCTGTTAGATGAACAGCTGCGCCTGCATGGATTGTCGCCGTCCGCCATTCGCGGCTATGAGCGTGAGGAAACAAGCCATTTGAGCGTCGCCTCCGCGGTGGCGTCAGGTCTCGCCGATGTCGGCATCGGCACGGAAAAGGTGGCGCGAATGGCCGGCGTCGAGTTCATTCCGCTAATGAACGAACAGTATGATGTCGTCATGCTGCGGACGCCGGAGAATGAATCGCTCATCGCTTCCGTGCTCGACGTGCTCCGCTCCGATTCGTTCCGCACCGAACTCGAAGCGCTCGGCGGGTACGATGTGTCGCAAACCGGGCAAATCATCGCCGAACGCGGCTGACAGGGCAGCACAACCGCATCTGTATCGACGCAACGAAAACGTTTACCATCTCCTTAATGGAAAAGCCGCTTGTCCATTTTTTCGACTGCCAAGGCTTGCCTCCATCACGTCTTGGCAGTCGATCCAATGCTTAGGAAAAGCGACGAATCTTAAAGCTTCAAATGGCATCTATATGCATGTTTTGGACATCAGGCGATGATTCAGCGGAACCTTCCAAATCCTATTTCCTTGCTCCGATTCTATGCCATCCATCCAAAAAAAGCTGTTCCAAAAGCGAGTCGCTTTTTGGAACAGCTTTTCGTTTTACCCGCGCAGCACCGCGCCAAATTGTTTCTCGACCGCGGCGAGCACCCGCTCGTGGACGGCGGCGACTTCTTCATCCGTGAGCGTCCGCTCCGGATCGTAGTAGCGGAGCGAGAAGGCGAGCGATTTTTTCCCGTCCGGCAGGCGGTCGCCTTTGTAGACGTCAAAGAGGGAGACGTCTTTAACAAGCGGTTTCCCGGCTTCGGCAATCGCCTGCTTCAAGGCGCCGGCTTCGACCATTTCGTCAACGACCAAGGCAATGTCGCGCACGACGGACGGGAATCGCGGAATCGGCTCGTAGCGGATCGCTTCACTTTCGGCGTTCAACAGCTCGGCCAAGGCGAGCTCGAACACGTACGTTTCTTTTAAATCGTACTCTTTTTGCACGGCCGGATGGAGCTGGCCGACAAAGCCGATCACCTTGCCGTCAAGCGCAATCTCCGCCGTCCGTCCCGGATGCAAATCGGCGCGTTTCGCCGGGCGGTACGCGATGCGCTTGGACAGCCCAAGCAAGTCGAACAACCCGTCAAGAACGCCTTTGGCGACGTAAAAATCAGCCGCTTTTTTCTCGCCTTGCCACAAATGGGCGTGCCATAAGCCGGTGAGAACGCCGGCAAGCCGCTCGTTTTCCGCCGGTTGGACGTGTTCTCCTTTGGACAAGTAGACAGAGCCGATTTCGTACAAGGCGACGTTCTCGACTTGGCGGGCGCGGTTGTAGCTCGCCGCTTCGAGCAGATGCGGAATCAAGCTTTGTCGAAGAACGCTCCGCTCTTCGCTCATCGGCAGCGCCAAGCGGATCGGTTCGGCCGTCTCAAGCGCAAAGCGCGTCGCTTTGTCCGGGCTCGTCAACGAATACGTGATCGCTTGGAACAAGCCGGCTCCTTCCAAATAGCGGCGGACGCGGCGGCGCTTCGCCTGGTACGGCGTGAGTCCGCCCGGTTTCGCCTCGGCCACCGGCAGCGTCGCCGGCAGGCGGTCGTAGCCGTACAAACGGGCGACTTCTTCAATGATATCTTCTTCAATTGCAATGTCGCGCCGACGCGACGGGACGTGGATCGTGAACGTTCCGTTGTCTTCCGTAAACGGAAATTGCAAGTTCGAAAGAATCGCGGCCACTTCCTCTTTCGACATTGCCGTGCCGAGGACGCCGTTGATGCGTTCGAGCGTGACCGTCACCACCACTGAGTCTTGGCGCCACACGCTCGCTTCGACGATGCCGCCGACGACCTCGCCGCCGGCGTATTCCGACATCAACGCCGCGGCGCGATCGAGCGCTTCTTTCGTCCGCGCTGGATCGATCCCTTTTTCAAATCGGGTGCTCGCCTCGCTGCGCAGCCCGTGGTCTTTCACCGCTTGGCGGATGACCGGGCTTGTAAAGTACGCCGCTTCAATGAACACGGTCGTCGTGTCGTCGCGCACTTCCGAATTCGCCCCGCCCATCACGCCGGCTAAGGCGACCGGCTCGCGGCCGTTGGTGATGACGAGATGTTCTTCCGTCAGCTTCCGCTCGACATCATCAAGGGTGATGATCGTTTCGCCCGCTTTTGCACGGCGGACGACAATCTCCTTCGAACCGAGGCGGTCGTAGTCAAACGCATGAAGCGGCTGGCCGTACTCAAGCAAAATGTAGTTCGTAATGTCGACGACGTTGTTGTGCGGGCGAATGCCGGCCGCCATCAAACGCGCTTGCATCCAAAGAGGCGACGGGCCGATCCGGACGTTTTTCACAATCCGCCCGGCGTACAGCGGATTGTCTTCCGGCGCCTCAACGCGCACGGAAATGTATTCATGGACATGTTCGCTGTTTTCCTTGACCGCCGCTTCCGGCAGTTTTACATCGCGGCCGAGAATGGCGGCGACTTCATAGGCGACGCCGATCATGCTTAAACAATCGGCGCGGTTGGGCGTCAAAGACAGTTCGAGCACTTCATCGTGCAAGCCGAGCCATTCCAGTGCATCGGCGCCGACCGGCGCATCGCTCGGAAAGACGAAAATGCCGTCTGCATACTCTTTCGGCACGACTTTCGTTTCGACGCCGAGCTCTTGGAGCGAACAAATCATTCCGTTCGATTCTTCCCCGCGCAGCTTCGCCCGTTTGATTTTGAAATTGCCCGGCAGCACCGCCCCGACTTTGGCGACGGCGACCTTTTGCCCTTTGGCGACGTTCGGGGCGCCGCAAATGATTTGCACCGGCTCGCCTTCGCCAAGGTCAACGAGGCATTTCCGCAGTTTATCCGCGTTCGGGTGCGGCTCGCACTCGAGCACATGGCCGATGACGACGCCGTTCATCCCGCGGTCGAGCGCCTCAACCCGCTCGACTTCAATGCCGCTTTTCGTGATGCGATCAGCGAGTTCCGCGGCGGTGACCCCCGTCAAATCGACGTACTCGCTCAGCCAACGGTAAGACACGAGCATGGAAAACCCCTCCTTTTTCTGTTACACACGCAAAAATTGCCGCAAGAAACGTAGATCGTTTTGATAGAAATGACGGATGTCGTCAATGCCGTACTTCAGCATCGCGATCCGCTCCGGCCCCATGCCGAACGCAAAGCCGGTGTACGTTTTCGAATCAAAGCCGGCCATCTCAAGCACGTTCGGATGCACCATGCCGGCGCCTAAAATTTCGATCCAGCCGGTGCCTTTGCAGACGCCGCAGCCCCGCCCTTCGCATCGGAAGCAGGACACATCGACTTCGACCGACGGCTCGGTGAACGGGAAAAAGCTCGGCCGGAAGCGGATGTCGCGCCCTTCCCCGAACAGCTTGCGGGCAAATTCGCGCAGCGTCCCTTTCAAATCGCTCATCCGGATGTTCCGATCCACAACCAATCCTTCAATTTGCGTAAACTGGTGCGAATGCGTCGCATCGTCCGTATCGCGGCGGTACACTTTGCCCGGACAAATGATTTTCACCGGGCCGCGCCCGCGGTGTTTTTCCATCGTCCGCGCCTGCATCGGCGATGTGTGGGTGCGAAGCAAAATCTCCTCCGTGATGTAAAACGAATCTTGCATATCGCGGGCCGGGTGGCCTTTCGGCAAATTGAGCGCCTCAAAGTTGTAATAGTCGGTCTCGACTTCCGGCCCTTCGGCGACCGTATAGCCCATGCCGATAAACAAATCTTCAATTTCTTCAATGACGCGCGTCAGCGGATGGGGATTGCCAAGACTCACAGGTCGTCCCGGCAGCGTCACATCGATCGCTTCGGCGGCCAGCTTCCGCTCGACTTCCTCCTGTTCCAGTTTCGCTTGTTTCGCCTCGAGCGCCTGCTGAATCGCCGCTCTCACTTCATTGGCCAGCGCGCCGAGTTTCGGGCGCTCTTCCGGCGGCAATGCCCCCATGCCGCGCAGCACTTCGGTGATCGGCCCTTTTTTGCCCAAGTAAGCGACGCGCACGTCATTCAGTGCTTTGACGTCTTTCGCCTCATCGATTCGGCGAAGCGCTTCTTGCTTCAGCTCGTACAGCCGTTCTTTCACTTGAGTCCCTCCTCTATCCAAAATAAAAAACCCGCCCCCCCGGTAAGGGACGAGTTGTTGCTCGCGGTACCACCCTTGTTAACAGCCGAAATGCGCTGTTCACTTCATTGCGATAACGGCCGAAAGCCGGAACACCTTTACATCCCCTTTTGGGATGGTCCCGGTGTCAACTCGGGAGGTGAACTTCACTTGCGTCAGCCATAAAAACGCTCCCAGTCTCCGGCGTTTTCTCCCTGGATGGCGAGCAGCAAGCTACTTTTCTCCGTCATCGTTGTTGTCCGTATGGGAAATTGTCGCTATTCATTATACGCAAATGAGTGGGCAAAGGCAAGGTCAGGCCGAAATTTCTTTGCGCAGCTCATCGTTTACCGCACCGCCTGCAAGGAATAAAGCAAAATTCCGGCCGCGACGGCGACATTCAGCGACTCGGCTTGGCCGTAAATCGGGATGTAGATGGTTTCCGTCGTCATCTCGAGCCATTCGCGCCGGACGCCGCTTCCTTCATTGCCGACGAGCAAGGCGAAGGAAGACGAAGGCGGAACGGTGCGGTAATCGACGGCATTCTCCAAGGCCGTTCCGTACACCGGAATGCCCTGCTCCTTGAAACGCGCGATCCATTGCACCAAATCGCCTTTGACAACCGGAAGATGAAACAGCGACCCTTGCGTCGCCCGCACGACTTTCGGATTGTACACATCGGCGCACCCTTCGCCAAGGATGACAGCATCGATCCCGGCGGCATCGGCGGTGCGAATCATCGTCCCGAGATTGCCCGGGTCTTGCACGGCGTCAATGAGCAAGGCGGTCTTCACACCTTCAAGCTCGGCTGGCAACTTTCGGCACACCGCGGCGATGCCTTGCGGCGTCTCCGTGCTGCTGATCGCCCTCATCACCGCTTCGGTCACGATCACAACCGGGACGCTGACGTCCCAGCCGGGCGGGATGGCTGTCCGCTCGTCCACCATCAGCTCAACAAG
Organism: Geobacillus sp. PK12; assembly: GCF_004123125.1. Classification (NCBI taxonomy): domain Bacteria; kingdom Bacillati; phylum Bacillota; class Bacilli; order Caryophanales; family Anoxybacillaceae; genus Geobacillus; species Geobacillus sp. PK12. The sequence goes on along the minus strand of NZ_SDKL01000020.1, from coordinate 164,574 downwards.
CGGCGCGTTGCTTTTTACAGCCTCTTCGACAAGATGAAACCCTTCAAGCAAAAACAATCCGGTCTCATCGCGCCCTTTTTTGGTCAGCAGCTTTTTCCATTGTTTGACGCGCGCATTTTTCGGCGATTCGATCCGCTTCACCGTTTCGTCCCCCAATGTTTGGCGATAAACTCGTCGCGCCCGGACGCGGCGCGGTCTTGTTTGTAATGCTCCGGATTTTTCTTATGGTAGTTTTGATGATACTCTTCCGCCGGGTAAAACGTCGTCGCCGGCAAAATTTTCGTTACAATCGGCTTCGAGAAGCGCCCGCTTTCCTCGAGCGCCCGCTTTGACTGCTCGGCGAGCTGGCGCTGTTTTTCGTTATGGTAAAAAATCGCCGTCCGGTATTGCGGCCCGCGGTCGTGAAACTGGCCGCCGTCATCGGTCGGGTCGATTTGACACCAATACAGCTCCAACAGCCGCTCATACGGAAAGACGTCCGGGTCAAACGTGATTTGCACCGCTTCGTAATGGCCGGTCGTGCCGGTTTTCACTTGCTCGTATGTTGGGTTTTCGACATGCCCGCCCGTATAGCCGGAGACGATGCCGTAAATGCCGTCAAGCTCCTCAAACGGCGTCACCATGCACCAAAAGCAGCCGCCGGCGAATGTCGCTTTTTCCATTGTGTCGTCACCTCATTCGTCAAGTTTCTTCATTTGATTATAACAAAATGTGTGCCGTTGTCATCTTTCACGACCAAAGCCAAGTTCCTTCACAAAGCCAGGCTCGTTCCGTTCCGCACGCCGGCCGCTCATGTCACTGAGTCAAGCTGTCGTTTCATTTCGTCAAGCAAACGGTCAAACAGCGGGATATAGTGTGTACGGATGCGTTCGTAAATGTCCATCGCCGTTTCTTCGTCATACGTATGGGACGTCCGGTTGCGGTCTTCGAGCATGCGAAGCCATGTCTCTCCGTCTTGAATCAACCCTTCCCGAAACGCCTCGCGAATCGTTTTCCTCGGACTCGTCACTTCAGCGTATCCCTGATGCTCCAAATAAAGTTTCATCCATTTCCATGCTAGTTCGTACGTGAATTCAAAGCGTTGAATGGTCGCATCAACAACAAGGTCATCCGTTTGAGCGTCTCTTGCGGCACTTTGCCGGAGTTTGGAGAGCGCCCGTTCGAAATCGTAAAATCGATCCATCAGCCGGCTCATGGTGACCATCACCTTCCCGTGCTCGTTCGTTTGAAAAATCGTCTTTCCTTCTTGGTCAATATTCATTTTTAGCTGTTCGTTGTGAATTTGATTGTAATCAACAACATCGATCGGATAAATGATCGGAAGTTCATCCAAGTCCGATTGCAGGAGGTACAGCGGGCCTCCCGGTTTTCGAAATTGGATCGCCAAATCGATATCCGATCCTTCCTTGTAATCGCCTCGTGCTCTTGAGCCGAACAAAATGACTTTTTCAATGACATCAGCATAACGGGAAAATAGATGGAGCAGTTGGCGAAATACCGTTCGTTCCAATCCATAGAGCGGTTTCTCGTCCATCGTCGCCATCACTCATTTCGGTCTAGTTTTTCCTCTATTATACCATATACGAGAGCCGCTCCATGTATAAATCCGCCGCCATTGGCAAACGATAACGGTGTACAATACGGCCAATGAGGTGAGACAAATGGATTTGAACTTGCGGAAAGCCATTATGCACAACGTCGCCAACAACTCGAAAGAACAGCTCGAGAATACAATCGAGGACGCGATCCAGCGTGGCGAGGAAAAATATTTGCCCGGCCTCGGCGTCCTCTTTGAAGCCATTTGGACGCACGCCAATGAACAGCAAAAAGACATGATGCTCACCACGCTCGAGCAGGCGGTTAAACAATGACGAATACCGGCCGAATTGGCCGGTGTTTTTATTCGTCAAACGTCAGTTGTTTCACTTTGTCGGCGTCAAGCCGTTTGATCACCTCAACAAGCAGCTTGACCGTGTTCTCGTAGTCGTCGCGATGCAAAATGGCGGCGTGCGAGTGGATGTAGCGCGTCGGGATGGCGATCGTGAGCGACGGAACGCCGCTGCCCGTTAAATGAATCGCTCCCGCATCCGTACCGCCGCCCGGCATGGCATCAAAATGGTACGGAATGTTCAGCTCTTCCGCCACTTCGATGACGAATTCGCGCAAGCCGCGGTGCGACACCATCGTCGCGTCGTACAGGACGATGTGCGGGCCGGCGCCGAGTTTGCCCATCGCTTCTTTTTCCGACACGCCCGGTGTATCGCCGGCAATGCCGACATCAACAGCAAACGCGATATCTGGCTGAATGAATTGGGCGGCCGTGCGCGCGCCGCGCAAGCCGACTTCTTCCTGCACCGTGCCGACGCCGTATACCGTGTTTGGATGGTCGACGCCTTTCAGCTGCTTGAGCACATCGATGGCGACCGCACAGCCGATCCGGTTGTCCCATGCTTTCGCGAGCAGCATTTTTTCATTGTTCAATACCGTAAATTCAAAATACGGCACGATCATATCGCCCGGGCGGACGCCCCACTCCATCGCTTCCTCGCGGCTTGTCGCGCCGATGTCGATGAACATATCTTTGATTTCCACCGGTTTTTTGCGCGCCTCCGGCGGCAGAATGTGCGGCGGCTTCGAACCGATGACGCCGGTGATGTCGCCTTTTTTCGTCACGATCGTCACGCGCTGGGCGAGCATTACTTGGCTCCACCATCCGCCAAGCGTTTGGAAGCGGATGAATCCTTTGTCGTCGATTTGCGTCACCATAAAGCCGACTTCATCCAAATGGCCGGCGATCATCACTTTCGGCCCGCCCGATTTCCCTTCTTTTTTGGCGATCAAGCTGCCGAGGCCATCCGTTGTCACTTCATCCGCATACGGAGCTATGTATGTCTTCATCACATCGCGCGCTTCCCGCTCATTGCCCGGGACGCCTTTCGCATCGGTCAGCGCTTTCAGCATCGTCAACGTTTCGTCCAACTTCGCCATCTTGGCACCCCTTTCCGGTTTTGTCCACTTTTTTATTATACTTGAAAAGGCTGACGATTGGCAAAATGAATCATTCGCCACCCGAAAAAAGATCAGTAGCGCTCGTTTTGCCGCTTGTGGTTCACTTCATTTTTCCGCCGATACGCCGCCTCGATGTCGTCGGAAGAAAAACCGAGCGCCACGCCAAGCCGCCAATACTCCGCAAACAGCGCATCATATTCCCCTCGCGCTCTCGTCTCCCCGAACCGCTCGGCGGCGCGAAAGATGGCCAAAAACTGCTCAACAAGCGGCCGCTCGACAGCCGGAAGCTCCCGGCTTTCATAAAACAGCCCGCAATCCAGCCCGAGCGACAGCAAAAAATGCAAACCGTCGACATATTCCTCCAGCACCCGTTCCGCCGGCGCCGACGGTTTCACGCTCCAAAATTTAAAACAGCGCGTCTCATTGGCCAGCTCCCCAAGTTCGACGAGAAACGCAAGCATTTTCCGATTGAACAAGTCCTCATGCATAAGGCCGTGCTCTGTTTCAATCCGCTCATCCAACATGCGCTGCATATCGTAAAGCAAAGGCCAATTCATCCTATTTCGCGCAGGAGACTCCCACTTCAACGACCAAAGGGAGTAAGTGGGAGAGGAATGCGCGTTCCCCCTTTCTTTTGTGTATGATATAATAAAGGCGTGGAGAAAACCGTTCAATAAAGGCACTCCAATAACTGCTACTCGATGTATGGAGTTGGTTACAGGAAACGTTGTAACCGTNNTCTGGGGAGTTGCAAGCCCCCACTTCAAGCGTTAGCTAAGTGGGAGTAGTTGACTCTCTCCTCCCCTTTCTACCTCATCCATCGCCAATAGAGAAACAGCTCCACCGCTGCCAACAGCGGCAAGCCATAGCCAAAAGCCCGATGGCGCGTTTTATGGCGAAACGTGTACATTCCAGCTGCCGCACCGATGGCCCCGCCCGCAAACGCCAGCAGCCAAAGCGTCCGCTCGGCGATGCGAAAGCGGCGGCGTTTCGCTTTTTGTTTGTCGAGCCCCATCATAAAAAAGGCAAGAAGATTGATCGCTATTCCGTATTGTACCATATCCATCCCTTTCCTTGACAGAAAAACAGCAGCGCTGATCGGCTTTCAAGCCCCCCATTTCGTTGCCGAAAAAAAAACGGCCACCCTTTGTTAGGATGGCCGTCATGGTTACTTATTCAAGTTCGCTTTCGCCAAATCGGCGAGTTGAGCAAATGCCGCTTGGTCGTTCACCGCCAAGTCGGCGAGCATTTTCCGGTTCACTTCCACGCCGGCCAGCTTCAAGCCGTGCATCAAACGGCTGTAGGACAAGCCATTTTGGCGAGCCGCTGCGTTGATGCGGACAATCCACAGTTTGCGGAAGTCGCGCTTCCGTTGACGGCGGTCGCGATACGCATACATGAGCGATTTCATCACTTGTTGGTTCGCGACTCTATATAATGCGTGTTTCGCGCCGAAATAGCCTTTTGCGAGTTTTAACACTTTTTTGCGACGTCTGCGCGTCACTGGTCCACCTTTTACGCGTGGCATAATCGTTCCCTCCTATAGTCGGTCGTTATTTCAAGTTGTCAAGCATTTGGCGGATGCGTTTGAAATCGCCAGGCGAGACAAGCGTCGCTTTGCGGAGATGACGCTTTTGTTTTTTCGTTTTATTGGCAAACAAGTGGCTCGTGTACGCGTGGCCGCGTTTTAATTTGCCGCTGGCCGTTTTTTTGAACCGTTTCGCCGAGCCGCGGTGAGTTTTCATTTTTGGCATCGCAGGTTCCTCCTTACTTGTTGTCGTTTTTCGGTGCGAGCACTAAAAACATGTTGCGCCCGTCCATTTTCGGCGCCGTTTCGACAACGGCAATGTCGGCGCACGCTTCCGAGAAGCGGTCAAGGACGCGCTGCCCAATTTCTTTATGGGTGATCGCCCGACCTTTAAAGCGGATCGTCGCCTTCACTTTATCGCCTTTTTCCAAAAACTTGCGCGCATTGCGCAGCTTCGTGTTGAAGTCATGCTCCTCGATCGTCGGGCTGAGGCGCACCTCTTTGACGTTGATCACTTTTTGTTTTTTGCGCGCTTCTTTCTCTTTCTTCTGCTGCTCGAAGCGGAATTTGCCGTAGTCCATGATGCGGCAAACGGGCGGTTTGGCGTTCGGCGCGACAAGCACAAGATCCAAGTTGCGTCTTGCCGCAATCTCAAGCGCCTCCTGCTTCGACTTGATGCCAAGCTGTTCGCCGTTTTGGTCGATCAAGCGCACTTCACGGGCACGAATTTGTTCGTTGATAATAAAATCTTTGCTAATAATGAGCCACCTCCAAGGTTTTTTCCGACTGGCTTGTTTGCCAGCAGAGCCCCACTTCCAGCCAAAAAAAAGCGCAGATGCACAAAGCACCCGCGCAGTACGTCCTTACACTCGCATTGACGAACCGTAACAACCTGCCAACAGCCGTCTTGGCGTCGGTCAGGTGAGAAGCGGGGTGCTTCTGCTTTTGTTACAAACAAGCCATCATTCCACTTTATACACTATACCACCTTGGCGATGGCATGTCAAGGAGCGGATCTTGATAAACACAACGCCCTTTATTATAGCGGATCAACATTCAATTGGCAAGAGAAAATCTTGTTCACGCCGCCATTTCTTTGAAAAACCGCCCATGACATGGGCCATCGCCACCGTTGCTTCCTTGTGGCGCTTGAACGTTTATGTCGCCTGTCAACGGTTTATTGCGCTTTCCCTAATCTTGTCCGTTTTTCCCGCACATCGTCAGCGAGCAAGGCCATAAACTCGTCAAGCCCCATCGTCTGGCTTTCTTTTTCGCCATAGCGGCGGACGTTGACCGCTCGCTCAGACACTTCTTTATCGCCGACAACGAGCATGTACGGGATTTTTTGCATTTGCGCTTCGCGGATTTTATAGCCGATTTTTTCGTCGCGCTCGTCGACTTCGACGCGGAAGCCGCGTTCTTTCAACGTCCGCTGCACGTCATACGCGTAATCGAGGTGCGCCTCCGGCGACACGGGGATCACTTTGACTTGAACCGGGGCGAGCCATGTCGGAAACGCACCTTTATACTCCTCGATGAGGAACGCGACAAACCGCTCCATCGTCGAGACGACGCCGCGATGGATGACGACCGGACGATGCGGCTTCCCATCCTCGCCAATGTACGTCAAATCAAAGCGCTCGGGCAACAGGAAGTCAAGCTGCACCGTCGAGAGCGTCTCGTCTTTGCCAAGCGCCGTGCGCACTTGCACATCGAGCTTCGGCCCGTAAAACGCCGCTTCCCCTTCCGCTTCGTAGTAGTCGAGGCCGAGCTCGTCCATGGCTTCCCGCAGCATGCGTTGGGCTTTTTCCCACATTTCATCGTCATCGTAATATTTTTCTTTGTCATGCGGATCGCGGTAAGACAAGCGGAACGAGTATTCCTCAATGCCGAAATCCTTATAGACTTCCAAAATCAAGTTGACGACGCGCTTGAACTCGTCTTTGATTTGGTCCGGGCGCACGAAAATGTGGGCGTCGTTGAGCGTCATGCCGCGGACGCGCTGCAGGCCGGTAAGCGCTCCAGACATTTCATAGCGGTGCATCGTGCCGAGCTCGGCGATGCGGATCGGCAGCTCGCGGTAGCTGTGCAGCTTGCTTTTGTAAATCATCATATGGTGCGGGCAGTTCATCGGACGAAGCACAAGTTCTTCGTTGTCCATCTCCATCGGCGGGAACATGTTTTCTTTGTAATGGTCCCAATGGCCCGATGTCTTGTACAGCTCGACGCTGCCGAGCACCGGTGTGTAGACATGATCGTATCCGAGCGCCACTTCTTTGTCGACGATGTACCGTTCGATAATGCGGCGGATCGTCGCTCCTTTCGGCAGCCATAGCGGCAAGCCTTGTCCGACTTGTTGCGATGTCGTAAACAGCTCAAGCTCTTTGCCTAATTTGCGGTGATCGCGCTCTTTCGCTTCTTCAAGCAGGCGCAAATAACGATCCAAGTCTTCCTTTTTGAAAAAGGCCGTGCCGTAGATGCGCTGCAGCATTTTGTTGTTGCTGTCGCCGCGCCAGTAGGCCCCCGAGATGCTGAGCAGCTTGAACTCTTTGATTTTTCCAGTCGACGGCACGTGCACGCCGCGGCAAAGGTCGAAAAACTCGCCTTGCTCATAAATCGAAATCGGCTCGCCTTCCGGAATATCGGCGATCAACTCGAGCTTCAACTCATCGCCGATTTCTTCATACAGCCGGATGGCTTCTTCGCGGCTCACTTCTTTGCGGACGATGTCCAAATTTTCTTTGACAATCTTGCGCATTTCCGCTTCGATTTTCGAGAGGTCGTCTGGCGTCAGCTTACGCTCCATGTCGATATCATAGTAAAAGCCGTTTTCAATGACCGGACCGACGCCGAGCTTGACGTTGCCATACAGCCGCTTGATCGCCTGCGCCATTAAGTGGGCGGTGCTATGGCGCAAAATGTCAAGCGCCTCCGGCATGTCTTGGGTAATGATGACAAGCTCGCCATCTTCGTGAAGCGGCGTGCGCAAATCAACGAACCGGCCGTTCAGTTTGCCGGCGATCGCTTTTTTCTTCAGCCCCGGGCTGATCGAGGCAGCGATGTCTTCCGTCGTCGTCCCCTTCGGAAACTCCTTTTCCGCCCCATCTGGGAACGTGATGCGAATGACGTCTGGCATTGGCAATCACTCCTTTGTCATGATGATGAAAATGGAAAAATAAAAAAACTCCTCCCTCCTAAAGGGACGAGTTTTCATCGTGGTTCCACCCTTCTTCCCATGGCAACGCCTCGCCATGCCATGGCTCAACAAGAATAACGGTCGTCCACCGGCGGCAACTACTGGGCGTTGCGTTCGCTGCCGCAGCTCTGAGGGGGTAAGCGCATTTTTCGTGTTAGGAAGGTTCCAGCCGCTGCCTTCCCTCTCTGGAAACCGTAAAAATGCGCCCATGTCCTCGTCATCGCTTGTATTCATCCATATTCATGACGTCATTATAGCGAAAACAGCAGGAAAAATCAAGCTTCTCCCCCATTTCCAGCGTTGGCGGCAAACAAGCGGGAAAAATCGGCGCGGCGGCAGACGATCAGCCGTTCTTGAAACACGTTTTGCAGTGTCTGCACCATGCCGTCATCCGGATGATCGGTGTACAGCTCAATTTCCGCCGGAGCGAGCGAGACAAGCGGAGCGAGCACCGATGCATCAATATACATCGGCTGGCTGAAGACGAGATGGCGGTCGATCAACTGTCTCACTTCCGCCGCCGACAGCTCCCGCCGCTCGCTGTCGTAAAATACGAAGTGCGGCGGATCGTGCACCAAATACAGGCGCGGCCATTGCGGCGTCCGGCCAGCCAGGCAGTCGCGCAGCATTTGCACAAAATTTTGATACTCCTGCTCCAGCTTGTATTCATCAATCGCCAGCTCGACATAATGTTGGAGGCGCTCCATATACGGCTTTAACCGGAACGTAACGAACGAAGAAAACGAAAATGACAAGCCGTCGCGCAAAAAGGAGGCAAAAGCGTCGCGCAACATCACGGTGCGCGAGGCGGCAAACGCCGCGCTTTTCCGGTAATCGCGCCGCTCGCCGTCCAAAAATGAATGAGCGAGGGCCAAAATTTGCTGCTGTTCTTCGACGTCGCGGAAATAAAAAACATTGGCAATGATGGATAGCAGCAGCCGGTCTTCCATCACCTCCTGCATAAACGCCGTCATCGCTGGGATGATATGCTCCTCAAGCACACGCTTCTCCTCGCCCTGTATGTAAACCGCCACGGTTTTGTTCCCGTCATAAGCGGCATGAAACAGCGGACCGTCATCCGGTTGCCGGTGATCTAGCAGCCCAACCAATTTTTCCGCCTCGCTTGCCTCGTCAAAATGGATTTCGATCACCCGCTGTCCCCCCTTTAGCCCGAAAGGCATGCTTGGTTTATATATATGGGGACAACGGGCTGTTTAGACTAAAAAACCACAAAGCTTAGCGGCGTTCATTGTTCGAGGAGAGGGTGCCCCAAAAGGATCGGGACACCCTTTCTTATTACCGTATACAGGCATAAAACAATTAAATTAAGAAACAATATGTTGTGTTTTGTTTAAGGGAAATTACCCTTTTGGGTCAGCCCCAGTCGGCAAACGAACCGCTTGCCGACTACGGCAGAAAAGCTAGAAACAGAACCTGCTCAACTAGTTTTTATGGGTTAATCAACATGCCTGTGCAAACGGCAACGTTTCAAATCGCCTTTATATATTTTGCTCGCGGCGGTTCGGTCCAGTGATTTCAATCGGATAGGCCAAATAGCGGATTCGCTCCATAATGCGCGCCGCCTTCACCTTCTCTTCTTCGCCGCGCTGCGAATACGTCAAATGATGGGCGAGCTGCTGCATATCAAAGTTCGACGTGAAAAACGTCGGCAAGTTTTCAAACATCCGGTATTGCAAGATCGGGCCAAACACATCATCGCGCACCCAGCTTGACATCGCCTCCGCCCCAAGATCATCGAGCATCAGCACCGGCACTTTTTTGATATAATCAAGCTTTTCGTTCATCGTCTGGTCTTGAAGCGAATGTTTCATCTCACGAAACAGCTCGGGCACGTAGACGATCAGCGACGAAACGTTTCGCTTCGCCAGCTCGTTGGCGATCGCGGCGAGCAAATACGTTTTGCCCACCCCAAACGATCCGTGCAAATACAAGCCTTTCATTTTTTTCCCTGGCTCGTATTCCGCCACAAACCGCTCGGCAAATCGGATCGCTTTGATCCGCCCATCGTCATTGAGATCGACGTCAGAGAGCGAAGCACGCAAGATTTCGCGCGGCATGAACATGCTTTGAATGAGCGACTCTTGCCGTTTTCGCTCGTCATGCTGCACTTTTTTTGGGCAGCGGTCGTACTCAACGTCGATCCTTCCACCGTTGACCACCAAATTTGGATGGTACCCCGGCAGCATGTTGTTGCATCGCTCAAGGCCCGGACATTGGCGGCAATTCCCGTGCTGCTCGATGAACTCATACAGCTTCATCAAGCTGCGGTCAACCGCATCGGCCGACAATTGCCGTTCGTGCGCCCGCAAAAACGGCTGCACGTCCGGATGCTCCAAAATGTAGCGTTTCATTTGTTCGTAGCGTTGTTTAAACCGTTGATTGCCAAGCAACCGCTGCAACAGGTGGTTTACTCGTTCCATGGCTTTTCCCTCTATGATTCATCACGGTATTTTTTCAGCCGTTCCTCAAGCTCTTTGCGCGCCTGTTCGACGTCAAAATCATCATCATCCGGCTGGCTGTAATCCATGTTCAGCCAGTCCGGGACGATTTCCGTGCGCACGACTTTGCGCACCGTCCGCGTCCCTTTTTCCTTTTCGTTCGCCCAGTTTTGGTATGTTTTCGCCTCTTCTTTCGCCAGCTCCATGGCTTCCTTCACGGTTTTCACCTTTTTGCGCGCCCAATGGCTGGCGATTTTTTCTACATATTTTTTCGACAGCTTCATATTCGTCCGGAGCATGACATAATAAATGAGCACGTTGACAACCCCGGGGAGCAGCTGTTGCTTAAACATCACATCTTCGATCAGCTGCAAATCAGCAAGCGACGGCTCAGCGCCGCCTGAAATCTCTTTCAGCAGCTGGCGCGGGGAAATTGTTTCCAGCTGTTTCATTAGTTGCTCCTCTTTTGTGCGCGGTTCGATGTTTTCCATCGTCCGGTAGGCGAGCGGCTGCACTCGTTCGACGAGGCGCGGCTCGACACCGCCATGTTCGAGCTCATACCATTCGCGCGCCGCCCGGCGCAACGCGTCAATATCGATATGATAGGCCGGATCGATGACGCCAAGGACCAGTTTTTGCATCTCAAGCGGCGGAATGCCGTATAAAAACGCCAGCTTTTTAATCGCTTCCTTCACTTTCGCTGTCACCGCTCGGCGCGGCACAAGCTGCTTGGACAGGCCGGCAAAAAACAGCTCAAAGTCGAATACATCATCATCAAGCACATACGACGCCTCATCCCGCCTGATGTGATCCTTCCCTTCAAGCAGCTCGGGCCCGGCTTCTTCGCTGAGGCCGGCGACGATTTGTTCAGCGGGCACGGCCGAAAACACGTCGGAAAACGACCGCGTCACCTGGGTGAATTTCGTTTCATCAATGGACGGACGGGCAAAAAAGTTGCTCAGCTGGATAAACAAGTGGCGGCCGACTTGCCGGTGCAAAAAAACGCTCAACATCTCGTCGCGGAAAAACTGGTCTGGCGCCAACGGCGGGCGCAGCTCATAAAGAAACAGCTTCGGTTCATCCGCCTCTTTAGCGTGGACGTATGTGTCGAGCAGCCCGATTCCTTCGAGTTTCAACCGTTCGCTGTAAATGTCCGGCAGTCCGCACTGCATGAGCGCCATAAGCCGATGATGGGTCGCTTCCTGGCCGTCAAGCAGCTCAAGCTCCCCCCAAAGCGTCATATAAAGCGCCAACGCCCGGCAGCCGATGAGCGGCTGGTAAAGCAGCGTCAGCACTTTACGGTCCACCTCTTGCAACACCCCACGGCTTTGCACGGTATAACGGTCGACAGCAATCAGCTCTTTCCAATGGTGTTGCATCGCTCCGACCTTCCATTTCGCCGTATTCGTTTCAAACCGGCTCTCCCCTTTCCTGCCGAAAAGACGTTGAAAAAAAGGGCTTGCCGCCTAACGCCAAAGCCCTTTTTACCGTTGCCCTTTTTTGATCAGCTCTTTCAGTTCTTCAATGAACACATTAATATCTTTAAACTGCCGATAGACGGAAGCGAAGCGGACATAGGCGACCTCATCGATGTGTGACAGGCGCTCCATCACCATTTCGCCGATCGTTTCGCTTTTCACTTCCGAGACGCCTTGATTGCGCAGTTCGCGCTCAATTTCCTGCGTCACTTTTTCAAGCTCCTCGAGCGCCACCGGCCGCTTCTCGCACGCTTTGATCAAGCCGCGCAAAATTTTCTCCCGGCTAAATTCTTCGCGCGTCCCCTCTTTTTTCACAACAATCAGCGGCGGCTCCTCGATCCGCTCAAACGTCGTAAACCGATAATGGCACTGTTCGCACTCCCGCCGGCGGCGGATCGAACGACCCTCTTCAACCGGGCGCGAGTCAAGCACGCGCGTGCCTTGATGATGGCATGAAGGACATCGCATAACATCCACTCCGTTGATCTTCTTATTTTCTATCATACCGGAATGGACGAAAGCAGACAAGATATAGTTAGCTGTTCAGTCCGGAACCGATATAGGGCAGGCGGGCGTCGAGCTTCCGATACAAATCGAGAATGACCGCCCGGCTATGCCCAAAATCAAACGGCAATAGCTTCGTCTCCGTCGTCGCGGAAAAGTCGACCGCCGTTTCAAACGGCCGCACGGAAATGACGGTAGCGACGATAAACAACTTTTTGCCGCGCCTTGTTTGTGCACAAATTTCGCCGCGCTCTTCGGAAACAGAAACGAGCTCGGCGCCAGGCAGCGACGAGAGCAGCTCCTTGACCGCATCGATCACAGCGCGGTTCGTCGCTTTGTAATAATGGCTTCTTAGCTCTTCATCTTCATGATTTTCCCGCGTTTCACAATGGTTTGTGAAGGCGTATTTGAGTGTTTTCCACATGCTCATTGCCACGTCTCCCTAGTCATTCTTTTTCTTCCATCATACCATGATTTTCGCCGCTGTTGTACCGCCGAGGGCGCAAAAAAAGGAGCGTTTCGCTTACGCTCCTTTCGGTTTATCATGATCCAATTACAGCGCCTGCGCCTTTTTCACTTCGATTGGGCGCATGCCGCGCGGAAGTTCAATCGTTTCCCGCGTTTGCGCACCCAGCATTTCGGCAATGTAATCGGCGGCAATCGTCGGGTCTAAATGGCCGCATGTATACACATCAATGCTCGCATAGCCGTGTTCGGGAAACGTGTGAATCGTCAAATGCGATTCCGAAATAATGACGACCCCGCTTACGCCTTGCGGAGCGAATTTATGGAACGCCACTTCGCGAATCTCCGCTCCCGACTTTAACGCGGCGTCAACGAACGTTTTTTCAATAAAATCAATATCATTCAGTTTGTCAAAGTCGCATCCCCAAAGTTCCGAGATAACGTGACGACCCATCGTGTCCATGAAAAGAATCCCCCTTTAACCAATTTTCTCAAACAAATAAAAAAACAGAAGGTGAGTTGCAAAATGGCATGTATAACTACCACGGGGGAAAGTTAGTCCTAAGAGGTCCTAACCCTTTAAGTAGTCACATTACCCTTGCCGTTAAGAAGTTCACGAGACATAGTATACTTTGTTTAGGGGGTTTTTGCAACAGGCTTTTTTAATTTTTTTGCATAAAAAAGAGAAAAAGCGCCCACGCCCGCACCGTGGCCCGATCCGTTTGTGCGGATCGCAAAAGCCATAGCGCAGGCGGCGCGCTTCACATCGAACCGCTGTTACGCATTGACGCTGAGACGCTCATTCATTTTGGCCGCGACAAGATGGGCTAAATCAACGACGCGGCACGAATAGCCCCATTCATTGTCATACCAAGCGAGCACTTTCACTTTTCGCCCTTCCATCACCATCGTCGACAGGCCGTCGATAATCGCAGAATGCGGATTCGTATTGAAATCGATCGAGACAAGCGGCTCCATCGTGAAATCCAAGATGCCTTTCAATGGGCCGTCGGCAGCGCGGATCAGCGCCTCGTTCACCTCATCAACCGTCACATCGCGCTTCAAGTCGACGACCAAGTCGACGAGCGAGACGTTCGGCGTCGGGACGCGGAGCGCCATGCCATGAAGCTTCCCTTTTAAATGCGGCAGCACTAGGCCAAGCGCTTTCGCCGCTCCCGTTGTCGTCGGGATGATCGACTGCGCGCATGAGCGGGCGCGGCGCAAATCTTTATGCGGGTTGTCGATGTTTTTTTGGTCGTTCGTATACGCGTGAACTGTCGTCATCAGGCCGTTTTCAATCCCAAACGCTTCATCGAGCACTTTGACGACCGGAGCCAAACAGTTTGTCGTACACGAGGCGTTCGAAATGATGAAATGGCGGTCGATGTCAAGCATATGCTCGTTGACGCCAACAACGATCGTCACATCTTCATTTTTGCCCGGGGCGGTTAAAATGACGCGCTTCGCCCCTGCCTCAAGGTGAAGGCTCGCCTTTTCGCGGTCGTTGAATTTTCCGGTCGCTTCAATCACAATATCGATATCAAGCTCTTTCCACGGCAGCTGTTTCGGGTCGCGCGAGTTTAACAGCCTCACTTTTTTGCCGTTGACGAGCAGGCCGTCTTCCAAGGCGATGACCTCACCGTCAAATTTACCGTGGTTTGAGTCATATTTCACTAAATGGGCTAACGTTTCCGGCGGATAGCTGGCGTTCACCGCCACAATGTCGAGGTCAGAGGAATTGATGGCGCGCCGGAACACCATCCGTCCGATTCGTCCGAAACCGTTAATCGCCACTTTCGCCTTCATTCACTTTGTTCTCCTCTCATATATGTTATACTATTTTCTTATATTTGTATAAATAGTATATCATATTTTTAGGAAATGTGGAGAACAAAATGACTGAAAGCGAACAAAAAAGACGCCTATTTTTCCAAGGCGTCCCATTGTTTCAAAATAGCCAACAGCTGACGGCGTGTCTCTTCCCTCGTTCCGTTATTGTTGATGACCGCGTCGGCCCGCTTCATTTTTTCCGCCAGCGGCCATTGAGCGCGAATGCGGGCGCGCGCTTCTTCCTCAGTGAACCCGTTCCGCTCCATCAGCCGGCGAAGCTGGATGTCATCGTCAACATACACGACAAGTACTTTATCGACCCAGGATGTCAATCCGCTTTCAAATAAAAGCGGAATGTCCAATACGACCGTTTTCGCCCCGGAACGGACGAGCGCTTCTTTCTCCGCGAGCATTTTCTGACGCACCGCCGGGTGAACGATGGCGTTTAGCTTTTTCCGTTCTTCTTCGTCGTTGAACACGATCGCCCCGAGTTTCGCCCGATCGATCTCTCCATTTGTCTGCAAAATGCCCGGACCGAAGGCGGCGACAATCTGACGGTAGGCGTCTTCCCCCGGTCGGACGACGGCGCGCGCCGCTTCGTCAGCATCAATGACCGGAAGGCCGAGCTCGCGCATCATCGCGCTCACCGTGCTTTTGCCGCTGGCGATCCCGCCGGTCAATCCGATCGTCAACGTCATGGAACTCCTCTCCTTTTTACGCGCCGCCTAGCGCTGGCAGCGCGGGCAATAATGCGTGCCGCGGCCGGCGACGACCGTTTTTTCAATCGGCGTGCCGCATCGTTTGCATGGCTCTCCTTTGCGTCCGTAGACGAACAAGCTATGCTGAAACGCACCCGCTTCCCCTTGCGTGTTCACGTACGTGCGCACCGTGCTTCCCCCTTTCATGACCGCCTCGCCGATCGTCGCCACCATTTCCTCATGCAGGCGCTCGATCTCTTTGCTGGAGAGCGAGGCAGCCGGCCGGCCGGGAAGAATGCCGGCGCGAAACAGCGATTCGTCGACATAAATATTGCCAAACCCAGCCACGACCGTCTGATCAAGGAGCAACGCTTTGACCGACCGTTTCGTTTTCACCGCCCGCTCCGCCAATACAGCTGGGGAAAACGCCGGGGAAAGCGGCTCCGGCCCAAGCTCAGCAAGCGGCGGCCGGCGGTCAGCTTCTTCTTTGGCATAAACGTGCATCGTTCCGAACTTGCGCACGTCGCGGTAACGGAGTTCGCTGCCGTCCGTGAAGCAAAACACGACGTGCGTATGCGGTTCGAGCGGCTCGAGGGCAGAAGCAACGGCGTAGCGCCCTTCCATGCGCAAATGGGAAATGAGTGCATCGCGGTCGAGCAGGAATTTCAAAAACTTCCCTCTCCGTTCCAAACCACGCACCGTCTGTCCGATCATTCTTGCCGCAAACTCCTCGGGGTCTCGCGGATGGCGGATGATGTTCGGCCAAAAGATGCGCACATCCTCAATCGTTTTTCCGACAATAAGCGGCAAAAGCGTACGACGGATCGTTTCCACCTCCGGCAATTCCGGCATGGCGATCCCCCCTTTCCTCCGTTTTCCTGCATCGTTCCCGCCGACGCTTTCGCATTGACGCCGGTTCATCCGCCGAGAGAAAGATTCTCCATGGGGCGGCAGCTGTTTCGCTCCCATTCATCGAGTTGCAGCCGAGAATCGTCGCACCGAAAGATTCTGCCTAGAAGGCCGGTGAGAAACGCTGATTTTCGCAAAATCGGCCATGTTGGTTGAGAAGGACGACTCGATGCTCCAAGGCTTCTCAACTGGAGAAGAGTCGTTGTGAAACTGCTTTTTCATTCCATCACAGGCCTTCTTAAGGGTGCCGGCGATCCACACCAAGACTCCTTTTTATTTCGCGTCATACCATGTCGAGCCGTAATGGTAATCGACTTTGAGCGGCACGCGAAGTGTGACCGCTTGCTCCATCACTTCCGGAACGAGCCGGCACAGCCGCTCCATCTCTTCTTTCGGCGCCTCCAAAATGAGCTCGTCATGCACCTGCAGCAAAAGGCGCGCTTGCAGCCGCTCTTCCTTCAGTCTGGCGTTCAGATCGATCATCGCCTTTTTAATAATGTCAGCGGCGCTCCCTTGAATCGGCGTGTTCATCGCCATCCGTTCAGCAAAGCTGCGGACGTTGAAGTTGCGGCTCGTGATATCCGGCAAATAGCGGCGCCGATGCAGCAGCGTCGTCACATACCCTTTCTGTTTTGCTTCTTGCACAATGTTTTCCATATACCGCTTCACGCCAGGGAAGCTTTCGAAGTAGCGCTCGATGAATTCAGCCGCCTCTTTGCGCGAAATATTTAAGTTTTGCGCCAAGCCGTAATCACTGATCCCGTAAACGATCCCAAAGTTGACCGCCTTCGCCTGACGGCGCATGTTGGGCGTCACTTCGTCCTCGCTCACTTGGAAAATGTCCATCGCTGTTTTCGTATGGATATCCAAATCGCGGCGGAACGCTTCCATTAAATTGTCATCTTCCGCAATATGGGCGAGGACGCGCAACTCAATTTGTGAGTAGTCGGCGGCGAAAATGAGCCAATCAGACTCCGACGGCACGAACGCTTGGCGGATTTTCCGTCCTTCCTCAAGCCGAATCGGAATGTTTTGCAAGTTCGGCTCCGTCGAGCTGAGCCGTCCGGTTTGCGTCAACGCCTGATTGAAAATCGTATGCACCTTCTTTGTATCGGGTCGCACGACTTTCAGCAATCCTTCAATATACGTCGACTGCAACTTGCCAAGCTGGCGGTAATGCAAAATGTTTTCCACGATCTCGTGATAAGGCGCAAGTTTTTCAAGCACATCCGCCGAAGTGGAGTAGCCGGTTTTCGTTTTTTTCAAGACGGGCAGCTGCAGTTTTTCAAATAAAATGACGCCGAGCTGTTTCGGTGAATTGATGTTGAATTCTTGGCCGGCGAGCTCATAAATGCGCTGCTCGACCGTGCCGAGCTGCTCGGCGAGCTCTTTGCCCATCTGTTCGAGCCGCTTCGTATCCACTTTCACTCCGGCAAATTCCATTTCCGCCAAAATCGAAGACAACGGCTGCTCGAGCTCGACGAGCAACCGATCTTGTTCGTTGCGGCGCAGCTCATCCAAAAACGGCCGTTCGAGCTCCCAAATCGCCGCCGCCTTGCGGACGAGATGCTCGGCGAGCACTGGCTCATCCGGCACGGCCCGCTTCGCCCCTTTGCCATACACCGCTTCATCCGGGCGCACCGCTTCGTATTGCTTCATTTTGGCTGCGGCAGCTACATCATCAACACCTTGCGCCGGATCAAGCAAATAGGCGGCCAGCAATAAATCAAAGGAAACGCCGCATAGCTCAATTCCTTTCCATTTCAAGGCGACTGCCGCGCGCTTTGAGTCAAACATGCTTTTTTTCTTCGTTTCATCACCAAGCCAGGCGACAAACTGCGGATCGGCAAGCGCCGTCTCCGGGCGCAGGAAAAACCGTCCATGTTCGTTGACCACAGCGATGCCGACGATCGGCGCATCATGATAATTTTCCTCGACCACTTCAACGACAAGCGCCGCCTTGTCGGCAAGCATCTCCTCCGTCACGCGGTCAGCAAGCGTAAATGCCATCTTGGCAAGCGGTTTTTCCTCTTCTGATGACGGCGATTCCATTTTCTCTAAAAACGATTGAAACCCAAGCTCTTTAAATAAAGCGACCACTTTCTCCCGGTCTTCCCCTTGATAGACGATGTCATCAAGCGAGAGCTCGACCGGGGCGTCGCGGCGAATGGCGGCGAGCTTTTTGCTTAACAGCGCCATCTCCCGGTGTTGGCGCAGCGTTTCTTTCAACTTTTCGCCTTTGATCTCGTCAATGGAGGCAAGCACGTTTTCGACCGTGCCGAATTGCCTGAGCAGCTTGACCGCCGTCTTTTCCCCGATGCCCGGCACTCCGGGGATGTTGTCCGATTTGTCGCCCATCAATCCTTTCAAATCAACGATTTGTTCCGGAGTTAAGCCGTATTTTTCGCGGACCGTCTCCGGCGTGTATGGTTCGATATCGGTAATCCCTTTTTTCGTAATGTCCACCGTCACATGGGGGGAGGCGAGCTGGGTCAGATCGCGGTCGCCGGAAATGACTTTCACCTCAAACCCTTCCTGCTCAGCGCGGGCGGCAAGCGTTCCGATAATATCGTCCGCTTCGTAGTTCTCGAGTTCATAGGCGGGGATGCGATATGCCCTCAGCAGCTCGCGCAACAGCGGAAACTGCTCCGACAGCTCCGGTGGCGTCTGCTGGCGCCCACCTTTATACTCTTGAAACGCTTCATGCCGGAACGTCGTTTTCCCGGCGTCAAACGCGACAAGCATATGAGTTGGCTCTTCTTCCGCCAAAATTTTATTCAACATCATCGTAAACCCGTAGACGGCGTTCGTATGGATGCCTTTGTCGTTATGCAAAAGCGGCAAGGCAAAAAAGGCGCGGTACGCCACGCTGCTGCCGTCGATTAAAACAAGCTTTTTTTTCAATCTCATCCCTCCTCGGATGCTTCCTTGTCCTATTGTACCATGCCTGCGGCTTGCCTTGAACGCTCTCCCACCATGATGGGAGGCGCCGATTCATCCCCTGCTTACGCTCACGCTGAAAAATGGGAGGCTTCTCAGTTGGAGATGATCAAAAGAAGCCGGCTACCGTCCCGGCTTTGGAAAATGGATCGTGAACACGGTGCCGCGCCCCACTTTGCTCGCTACGGTAATATATCCATGGTGAGCCTCAACCAAATGTTTCACAATCGAAAGGCCCAACCCCGTTCCGCCGGAATCGCGGCTGCGCGCCTTGTCGACGCGGTAAAAACGCTCAAAAATGCGCGGGATTTCCTTTTCCTCAATGCCGATTCCGGTGTCTTTCACATGGATCAGCACTTCTTTCTCCGTCTCTTCCGCCTCGACAGCGACCCGTCCGTGCTCCGGCGTATACGTGATGGCGTTGGCGAGCAAGTTCAGCAAAATTTGCTTCATCCGATTTCTGTCACCGCGGATGACAAGCCCGGATGGCGATTCGATATGCAAATCAATTTGTTTTTCCGCCGCTTTTTGGCGAAACACAGCAGCCGCTTCGGCGATGACTTGAGCGATATCCACGTCTTCGAGTTGCAGCTGAAATTCGTGCTGCTCGATTTTCGACAAGTCCAACAGTTCCTCAACGAGCGTTTGCAGCCGTTCGCTTTCTTTTAAGATGATGGTCAAAAAATGTTCGAGCGCCGCTTCATCCTTCATGGCGCCATCCAATAGCGTTTCGGCGAATCCTTTGATGGACGTCACCGGCGTTTTCAATTCGTGCGAAACGTTGGCGACAAAGTCTTTGCGGATTTGCTCAAGACGCTTCAGCTCCGTAATGTCGTGAAACACGACGACAATCCCTTTCCATTCGGCGTTCGTGCCAATGATGGGAGCCCCGTATACATCGAAATGTTTCCGCTCGATGCCAATCGTCAGCCGCATATGCCGGCGCATCGTCGTTTCGGTGATGAAAATATCATCGATAAACCGGACGATGTCGCCATGCGGCAGCACATCGGCGTACGGACGGTGCAAACAATCCGACGGATCGAGATGAAACTGAGTCTGGAACGCCCGATTGATGAGAGAAATATGTCCGCGGTGGTCAATAAACAACAGGCCGCTGCCGACGTTTTCAATGAGCGTGTGAAGCCGATCGGTCTGAATTTCCCGCGCCCTGCTCATCTCCTGCAAATGGCGGGCCAGCCGGTTGATCGAGCGCACAAGCATCCCGGCCTCGTTATATTCACCATCGGGCACACGGGCGGCGTAATTGCCTTTTTCCAGCTCAAACGCCACTTTCGTCGCTTCTTCAATCGGCTTCATATATTGATTGGCGATTTTCCAGACGAGGGCGATGATGACAACGAGCGCCATCCCGAGGCTGCTCGTGAGCACGCCCCAAATTTGCTCGTTTACTTTTTGGAGTGAGCTCGTCGGTGTGCTTAAAACGACGTACCCGCTCCGCTCACCGCGCTCGTACGGGACGATGTAGTAATAGACGTCGTTTGTTTTTTCAATCACGGAAAAACGGGGAAACTGCTTTTTGCGCAAAATCGCGCGGACGATGCGCTCATGGTCTTTGTCGCTGATCGCTGCGACGCGACCGCTGTCAAACCGCACCCGTTCTTCTTTATCGAGCACGGTGATGCGGGACGACAGCTCATTCCCCATTTCCTGCAAATCGGCGCGGATTTGCTCGAGCGGTTCATTTTCAAGCAAAATCGCAAGCGCTTGGGCCTCTTTTTCCATCCGTTTGTTCATCGTCTCGGCGTAAAAATCTTTCAGCAATTGCCCGAGCAAAAGCCCGAGGGCGATCAACACCGTGGCGATGAGCGTCACGAGCCAAAACAAAAGGCGGGTGCGGAAGCTATTCATGCCGCTTCGGTTCCTCCAATTTGTAGCCAAGGCCGCGCACCGTTTTAATGTACATCGGTTTTTTCGTATCGGTTTCGATCTTCTCGCGCAAGTGGCTGATATGGACGTCGACAATGCGTGTATCGCCGGCAAACTCGTAGTTCCACACGGCGCTGAGCAGCTGGTCGCGCGTCAACACCCGCCCTTTATGGCGAGCCAAATAAAGGAGCAACTCAAACTCTTTCGGCGTCAGCTCAAGCGGCTTGCCGCCGATCGTTGCTTCATAGCGTTCCGGAAAAATTTCCAGCTCGCCAACAACAAGCCGCTCGCTCGATTCAGCCGCCGGCTGAACGATCTCCGTGCGGCGCAAAATCGCCTTGACGCGGGCAATGACTTCGCGCGGGCTGAACGGCTTTGTCATATAGTCGTCGGCGCCAAGCTCAAGACCAAGCACTTTGTCAAATTCATCATCGCGAGCCGTCAACATTAAAATCGGCGTCATGATTTGCTGCTGGCGAAGCCGCTTGCACACATCAACGCCGTCAAGCTTCGGCAGCATCAAGTCCAAAATAATGAGCGCCGGCTGCTCGGACGCTACTTTCACGAGCGCCTCTTCGCCATCGTGAGCGGTCACGACGTGAAATCCGGCTTTCTCCAAATTGTACGACAACAGAGTCACAATCGGCTGTTCGTCATCGACAACTAAAATTTTTCGTCCCATGCCGCTCCTCCATCCCGTCCAATGGTTTCTGCCTTTATGATACCACAATTGACGCCATGATTCGGACAAAAAAAGAAAAAAGGGCGGTTTTCCTGCGGACAGGTTGCCCGCGGAAAACTGCCTCTCGCGTTTGGTTGGCTTCCTTTGGCGGAAAGCGGCATAAAACTCCCCCTTTGTTTCGAAGTGGGGGACTGCTTTCAACATGAGGTCAAAAGTTCTCGAGCACCCGCCCGTCTAGGCGCGGCAACGTATGCGGCGGGCAGACAGACAGCGTTCCGTCAAGCACCGTTTCCGCACCGCGCGTCGCCATGACGGACAACGTCACGCAATGGCCCGCCTCATCGACATCGGCGACTTCGAGCAAAAATTCGAGCGTTTCATAATGATAAACGGGGCGGAGAAAGCGAAGATCCTGCCGCGTAATGTAGCTGCCCGGGCCTGGCAAATATTTGGAGACCGCGGACGTGATCATCCCCGTCAACATGACCGGCGGCACGACCGGTTTTCCAAACGGCGTCTGTGAAGCATAATCATGCTGGATATAGAGCGGATTGGCATCATCCGTCAGCCCAAGATAAAGAAGCAAGTCTTTGTCTTCGATGGCGGCTTGGAACACGAGCTTTTCCCCCGCTTGAATTTCCCCGATCCGTCTCCCGAGCTTTCGTTTTTTCAACATGTTCCCACCCCTTCGTTGTCTAGAAAGCGCTTTCATTGACTGTGGGCAAAAATCCGGGGCAATGCCCGAATTTTTGCCTCGCCGCTATTCCAGCATGCGCATGACATTTTTAACGGATTCGACGGATTTGGCGAGCGCCGCTTTTTCCTCTTCGGTCAGCTCGAGCTCGATCACTTTCTCGATGCCGTTGCCGCCGAGGATCGTCGGCACGCCCAAATAAATGCCTTCATAGCCGTATTCGCCTTCAAGGTAGGCGATCGCCGGCAAAATGCGGCGCTGGTCTTTCAAAATCGCTTCGACCATTTCGACAAGCGAGGCGGCCGGTGCGTAGTAGGCGCTGCCGTTGCCGAGCAGGTTGACGATTTCACCGCCGCCTTTGCGCGTCCGCTCAACGATGGCGTCCAAACGATCTTTCGGAATGAGTTTTTCGAGCGGAATGCCGCCGGCGTACGAGTAGCGGACGAGCGGCACCATGTCATCGCCATGGCCGCCTAAAACAAACCCAGTGACATCTTTTACCGAAATGTTCAGCTCCTCGGCGACGAACGTGCGGAAGCGCGCCGTATCCAAGACGCCCGACTGGCCGATGACGCGGTTTTTCGGAAACCCGGACTCTTGAAACACCGTGTATGTCATGGCATCGACCGGGTTCGTCAAGACGATGATGTAGCAGTTCGGCGAGTATTTGACGACTTCCTTCGTCACTTGCTTCATAATTTTTTGGTTCGTCGTCACCAAATCGTCGCGGCTCATGCCCGGCTTGCGGGCGATGCCTGCTGTGATGACGACGATGTCGGAATCGGCTGTGTCAGCGTAATCCGATGTGCCGATGATATTCGCGTCAAAGCCGAGCACCGGGCTTGCCTCGAGCATATCGAGCGCCTTCCCTTTCGTTGGGTTCTCAAGCTGCGGAATATCGACCAACACGACGTCGCCGAGCTCTTTTTGCGCCAAAAGGAACGCCGTCGTCGCCCCCGTGAATCCGGCGCCGATCACCGAGATTTTTTTCCGTTTCATCGCCATCGTTTGCCATCCCTTTCCTTCAAAGGTTAGTCCATATTGCGGATGAGCGCATCAGCAAATTCGGAGCATTTCACTTCCGTCGCCCCTTCCATCAGGCGGGCGAAGTCATACGTGACGATTTTCGCAGCGATCGTTTTCTCCATCGCTTTGATGATCAATTTCGCTGCTTCGTTCCAACCAAGATGCTCAAACATCATGACGCCCGAGAGAATGACGGACGATGGGTTGACTTTGTCAAGCCCTGCGTATTTCGGCGCCGTGCCGTGCGTCGCTTCGAAAATCGCGTGGCCGGTTTCGTAGTTGATGTTTGCCCCCGGCGCGATGCCGATGCCGCCGACTTGAGCGGCCAGCGCGTCGGAAATGTAGTCGCCGTTTAAGTTCATCGTCGCGATGACGTCAAATTCGCGCGGACGCGTCAAAATTTGTTGCAGGAAGATGTCGGCGATGACATCTTTGATAATGATTTTGCCGGACGCTTCCGCATCAGCAAGCGCTTTGTTCGCCGCTTCCTTGCCTTCCGTTTCAACGATTCGGTCGTATTGCGCCCACGTGAACACTTTGTCGGCGAATTCTTCCTCCGCCAGTTCATAACCCCAGTTTTTAAACGCGCCTTCGGTGAATTTCATAATGTTTCCTTTATGAACGAGCGTCACCGACTTGCGGCCGTGTTCGATCGCGTAGTTGATCGCCGCGCGCACAAGCCGTTTCGTCCCTTGTTCGGAAATCGGTTTAATGCCGATGCCGGACGTTTCCGGGAAGCGGATTTTGCGCACGCCCATTTCGTTTTGCAAAAAGTCGATGACTTTTTTCACTTCCGGCGTGCCTTTGGCATATTCAATGCCAGCGTAGATGTCTTCCGTGTTTTCCCGGAAAATGACCATATCGGTGTCTTCCGGGCGTTTCACCGGCGACGGAACGCCTGGGAAGTAGCGAACCGGGCGCAAGCAGACAAACAGGTCGAGCTCTTGGCGGAGCGCGACGTTCAGCGAGCGGATGCCGCCGCCGACCGGCGTCGTCAACGGCCCTTTAATGGCGATTATGTATTCGCGGATCGTCTCAAGCGTTTCATCCGGAAGCCAGCTGCCCGTCAGCTTGTACGCTTTTTCACCAGCGAGCACTTCCTTCCAAACGATTTTTTTCTCACCTTTGTACGCTTTTTCCACCGCTGCTTCGAGCACGCGCGAAGCGGCCGCCCAAATGTCCGGGCCGGTTCCATCCCCCTCGATGAACGGAATGATCGGGTTGTTCGGAACGTTGAGCACACCATTTTGGACTGTAATTTTTTCTCCTTGCGTCACGAGCAAAACCCCCAATGCAGTTTTTTTATAAAAAGGCGTGAAGGCGCGCCTTCACCGCCTTGTCCACTTGTTTTAGCCGCGCTCGTCGATCGGCACGTACGTCCGCTTGCCTGGGCCGGTGTACTCAGCGCGCGGACGGATGAGACGGTTGTTGTCGTATTGTTCCAAGATGTGAGCCAACCATCCCGAGGTGCGGCTGACGGCAAAAATCGGCGTAAACAAATCATGATCGATTCCTAAACAATGGTAAACCGAGGCGGAATAAAAGTCAACGTTTGGCGGCAGCGCTTTTTCCGATGTGACGATTTCTTCAATCTTCGTCGACATTTCATACCAATGCGGCTCGCCGACGAGCTTCGTCAGTTTTTCCGACATTTTTTTCAAATGTTTGGCGCGCGGGTCGCCTTTTCGGTAAACGCGATGGCCAAAGCCCATAATTTTTTCTTTGTTGGCGAGCTTTCTGCGGATGTATGGCTCGACGTTGTCGACCGTGCCGATTTCCGTCAACATTTTCATCACCGCTTCGTTCGCCCCGCCGTGAAGCGGCCCTTTCAAGGCTCCGATCGCCGCCGTGATGCCGGAATACATATCGGACAGCGTGGCTACGCAGACGCGCGCCGTGAACGTCGACGCGTTCAACTCGTGGTCGGCATGCAGCACGAGCGCCTTGTTGAACGCTTCCGTGGCGATGTCGTCTGGTTCTTTGCCGGTCAGCATGTACAAGAAATTGGCGGCAAAGCTCAAATCTTTGCGCGGCGCAACCGGTTCCAACCCTTTGCGCACGCGGGCGAAGGCGGTGACAATCGTCGGGATTTTCGCCTGCAGGCGAATGGCTTTCCGATAATTCGCCTCTTTCGTCATCACATCCGCCTCTTCATCATACAAGCCGAGAAGCGATACCGCGGTGCGCAAAGCCGCCATCGGATGCACCTTGTCAATCGGATACAGCTTGAAGTGTTCAATGATTTCATTTGGAATTTCAGCGTTTTCCGCCAACTGTTTCTTTAATTCCTCAAGCTGCTCTTTCGTCGGCAGTTCGCGATGCCAAAGCAAATAAACGACTTCTTCGAAGGAAGCGTTTTCGGCTAAATCGTCAATGTCATAACCGACATACGTCAACGTGTCATCGATGATCGAACTGATGCTTGAAGTTGTGGCCACAACTCCCTCTAACCCACGGGTTACTGTCATGTTCAATCTCCCCTTCTCTTCATAAGTTCCGGCCATAACGACCGATGGCCGATGAGCGCTTGCTCGAAATGGAGGCAAAAACAAACGCGCGCGCGAAAGTGCTTACATGACGCCGGCGGCAACCGCCCCGTCGCAACAGCTGTACAATGCTTGGCCGAAAACTCACTCACGTTTATTATTATAAACAATTATCAGACTTTTGTCAGCTGTCACACGTCAAAAGAAATGATGATCAGGAATAAAATGGAAATCCATTCATCTCAAAACGGAGGATCCCACACGCCGCCTGGTGATCAAAAATATTCTACCATTTTGATGACCGTATAGGCAATGCCAGCGCCGATCAATGGACCAACCGCCACCCCATGAAACAGCGAAACCGCGAGGATGGTTCCGAGCACAAGCGCCGCTGTCATATGCGGGTCATGGGCAAGGAGCGTTACTCCATTTTTGGCGATCAAGGCGACAAAAATGCCAGATGCGAGCGCCACCCAGGCCGACAACGACTGCAAAGAGCCGACAAGCTGCCGAAAGCCGATCTCCCCAGAGGCGATGGGAGCGAGCACGGCGATCGTAATGACCGTCACTCCCCAGTTGATCCCTTTGGACTGAATGATCGGCAGCACTTTTTGATCCAAGCTGACAAGTTTGATGGCCAACAGCACAACGACGGCGACAATAAGCGACTTGTTTTTCGCAAGAAAGCCGAGCGCAAGCAACAACAATAAAAACAACACCGGTTCGTTCACGGTCGTCCGTCCTTTCCTATGAAACTTGTCTTTTTGCTTCCCCGTAAGAAAACGTGTAATATATCAATATGGAACGTCGTTGGAGGTGAAACATTGTCCCGAGTTTATGTTGATCGCTTTTTGCGCTTTTTTCTTGTCATCGCCGCTGTCGCGCTCGGCGCCATCGCTGCGTACTACATCGCGACGGTGACGTATCCGTTCATCATCGCCTTTTTCATCGCGATGATCATCAACCCGCTCGTCGATGCTTTGGAGCGGAAAGCGAAAATGCCGCGCTGGCTCGCGGTCAGCGTCACGCTCATCATGTTGTTTGCCGCGGTCGCCGGCTTGGTCACGCTTCTTGTTGCCGAAATCGTTTCGGGAACGCAATATTTAGCCCGCGTCGTGCCGGAAAAATTTCAAGCATTGATCACGTATATGGAGACGTTCGTCGCCGACCAAATCATCCCGATTTACAAAGATTTGGCCGGGATGTTTAAAAGTTTAAGCGCCACCCAACAGGATACGATTATGCAAAACATTCAAGCCGTCGGAAAAAAAATGGGGACGACGGTTGGTGAATTTGTCCAAAGCATCCTGCAAAACATTCCGCAGCTTCTCGCCTGGCTGCCGAATGCCGCGACCGTGTTTATTTTTTCGCTGTTGGCGACGTTTTTTATCAGCAAAGACTGGCGGCGTCTCGTGCGCATGGCGCAGCAATGGCTGCCGACGAAAGCCCGCACAAGCGGAAAAACGGTGTTTCTTGATTTAAAGCGGGCGCTGTTTGGCTTTATCAAAGCGCAGGCGACGCTCATTTCGATTACGACGGTCATCGTGTTGATCGGCTTGCTTATTTTGCGCGTCGATTACGCCATTACGATCGCATTGATCATCGGGTTCGTCGATCTTTTGCCATATTTGGGAACGGGGATTGTATTTGTTCCTTGGATCATTTACACCATGGCTAGCGGCGACATTCCGTTTGCCATCGGATTGGGCGTGCTGTATGTCGTCGTCCTCGTCCAACGGCAAATCATGGAGCCGAAAGTGCTTTCTTCAACGATCGGCCTCGATCCGCTCGCCACGCTCATCGCCTTGTTCGTCGGCTTCAAGCTGCTCGGCTTTCTCGGCTTGATTGCCGGCCCCGTCGCGCTTGTCATCATCCGCACGCTCCATAGCGCCAATGTTTTTCGTGATCTTTGGCGCTTTATTATCGGCAAGCCGACCACGTAATCGAAGGGAGTTGTCTCAAAAGCTCGGCTTTCTATAATAGGAATACAATCTTTCGTTTCACAAAGATGTTTAATGGGTATACAGGACGATGCGAAAGGGTGTCCCGCTGCTTTTGGGACACCCTGTTTTGCTGCAACGTCCGTTACAACACGCTCGCATGGCCGCGGTAGACGGCGCCAAAGCCGCCATCGACCGTGATCTCTTGCCCATCTTTAAACAAGCTTGTGGCATTTTCCACCCCGACGACGACCGGAATGCCAAGGCTTAAGCCGACGACCGCCGCATGGCTCGTCAACCCGCCTTCCTCAGTAATGATCGCCGCTGCTTTTTCGAGAGCCGGCATCATATCGGCATCGGTGCTGATGGTGACTAAAATGCCGCCCTCTACCATTTTTTGGCACGCCTCTTCCGCCGTTTTGGCGACGACCGCCTTGCCGAATGCCGACTTGCGGCCGATGCCTTGCCCTTTGGCAAGCAAGTCGCTGATGACGTGCACTTTCATTAAGTTCGTCGATCCCGTTTCGCCGACCGGCACGCCGGCCGTGATGACGACCAAGTCGCCGTGCTTCACCAAGCCGGAGCGCACTGCCGCGTCGACCGCCACATCGAGCATTTCATCGGTTGTATTGACATGCGGTGCTTCTTTCGTATACACGCCCCAAATGAGCGCCAGCCGCCGCGAGACCGCTTCGTTTGATGTCACCGCGATGATCGGGGCTTTCGGGCGGTATTTCGCCACCATCTGCGGCGTTTTTCCGCTCACCGTCGGCGTCACGATCGCCGCGACATCCAAATTGAGCGCCGTGTGGGCGACCGATTGGCCGATGGCATCGGTGATCGTCGTTCGGCTCTCTTTCGTGCGCTGGGACAAAATGTCGCGATGCTCCAGCGCCTGCTCGGTGCGGAGCGCGATTTGGTGCATCGTCCTTACCGCTTCGACCGGATACTGACCGGCTGCGGTTTCTCCGGAAAGCATGACGGCGTCGGTGCCGTCAAAAATGGCGTTGGCGACATCGCTCGCCTCAGCCCGCGTCGGCCGCGGATTGCGCTGCATCGAGTCGAGCATTTGCGTCGCCGTGATGACCGGCTTGCCAAGCATGTTGCACTTTTTAATGAGCATTTTTTGAATGAGAGGCACTTCCTCAGCCGGAATCTCAACGCCAAGGTCGCCGCGCGCCACCATGAGGCCATCGGCGGCTTCCAAAATTTCATCGATGTTGGCGACGCCTTCTTCATTTTCAATTTTCGCGATAATTTGGATATGTAAGGCGTCATTCGCCTCGAGCAGCTCGCGGATTTCGAGCACATCAGACGCCCGGCGCACAAACGAGGCGGCGATGAAGTCGATGCCTTGGCGGATGCCAAATAAAATATCGGCTCGGTCCTTCTCGGTGATGCCCGGCAAATTGACACGCACGCCGGGGACATTGACCCCTTTTTTGTTTTTGAGCACACCGCTGTTTAAGACGGTCGTGACAATTTCTCCAGCTTGCTTGTCGACTGCGTTGACTTCAAGGCCGATCAACCCGTCGTCCAGCAAAATTTTCGAACCAACGGACACATCATCGATCAGCCCCGGATAGGTGACGGAAATTTTTTCCGGCGTGCCGAGCACTTCGCTCATCGAAATGATGAGCTTTGCCCCTTCCTTCAGTTCGACGGCGCCGTTCTCCATATTGTGCGTGCGGATTTCCGGGCCTTTCGTATCGAGCAAAATGGCGACCGTTTGGCCCGTCCGCCTCGCCGCCTCGCGAATGTTGGCGATGCGCCGCCCGTGTTCCTCATGATCTCCGTGCGAAAAGTTGAGGCGCGCCACGTTCATCCCCGCTTCGATCAATTGCACGAGCTTGTCTACGCTCTCGCTTGCCGGCCCGATCGTACAGACGATTTTCGTTTTCCGCTTCATCACTTCTTCTTCCTTTCCCCTCGGGAATTAAATCGACAGCTCTTTCGACAATGTATACATCCGCTGATCGACCGTATGTGTTTTCGCCAACGCTTCGGCAATGTCATGGTCAACGATTTGGTTGTTTTGAATGCCAACGCAGCGGCCGCCTTTGCCTTCAAGGAGCAGCTCGACCGCACGGGCGCCGAGGCGGCTCGCTAACACGCGGTCAAACGCCGTCGGCGATCCGCCGCGCTGCACGTGGCCAAGCACCGTCACGCGCGTCTCAAAGCCGGTCGCCTCTTGAATTTGCCGGCCGAAGTCGACGCCGCTGCCGACTCCCTCGGCGACGATGATGATGCTGTGTTTTTTGCCGCGTTCATGGCCGCGCTTCAAGCGAGCGACGATGTCGTCCATGTCGTAGTCCGCTTCCGGAATCAAAATCGTCTCCGCCCCTCCGGCAAGCCCCGACCATAGCGCAATATCGCCGGCATGGCGGCCCATCACTTCGACGACGTACGTCCGCTCATGCGACGTCGCCGTGTCGCGGATTTTGTCAATGGCGTCAATGACCGTATTGAGCGCGGTGTCAAAACCGATCGTAAAATCGGTGCCTGGAATGTCGTTGTCGATCGTCCCGGGCACGCCGACGCACGGGAAGCCGTGCTCCGTCAATTTTTTCGCCCCTTGATACGACCCGTCGCCGCCGATGACGACCAGCCCTTCAATACCGTGCTTTTTCAGCTGCTCGATCCCCTTTTTCTGTCCTTCTTCCGTCTTAAACTCCGGGCAGCGCGCG
Source organism: Geobacillus sp. PK12 (assembly GCF_004123125.1). NCBI lineage: Bacteria > Bacillati > Bacillota > Bacilli > Caryophanales > Anoxybacillaceae > Geobacillus > Geobacillus sp. PK12. The sequence goes on along the minus strand of NZ_SDKL01000020.1, from coordinate 134,153 downwards.
GTATAAAGGATGGTGCCGCCGCGATGGATGATGTCCCCGACGTCCCCGACTTCCAGTTTTTTGATATTGCCGGCGATCAACCCGGCATACCCGTGGTAGATTCCGTACACTTCCACCCCATGGTAAATCGCTTTGCGGACGACAGCGCGAATGGCCGCATTCATGCCCGGCGAGTCGCCGCCGCTTGTCAACACACCAATCCGTTTCATCATTTCCACCTCGTTTGCATCGAATTGCACACGTCCGACCTCATGCGTCTTCTTGAACATCCCTAATGTACCATGAACGACAGCGGAACACAATATAGAAGCGATCGCTGAAACGGCTTACAAAAGTGGATTTTTTCACGATAGAACAAAGCTGTCCCGCGACGGAGACAGCTTTTTCCTTATCTTGCCCGAATCGTTTCCGGCAAAAACGACACTTGGCCCATTTGTTTAAATTTTTCATAGCGCTGCCGGACGAGCTCTTCGCCGTCAAGCGCCAACAGCTGTTTGAGCGAACGGCGCAGCACGCGGTCAATTTCTTTTGCCTGCTCGTCGGCGTTGCGATGAGCGCCGCCTTTGACTTCTGGAATGATTTCATCGATGACGCCGAGCGCCTTTAAGTCATGAGCGGTGATTTTCATCGTTTCCGCCGCCCGCTGCGCCAATGAGGCGTCTTTCCACAAAATCGCCGCCGCCCCTTCCGGCGAGATGACCGAGTACGTCGAGTTTTCAAGCATATGGATATGATTGCCGACGCCAAGGGCAAGCGCCCCGCCGCTTCCGCCCTCTCCGATGACGATGCAGACGACAGGCACCGTGAGCCCAGCCATTTCAAACAAGTTGCGGGCGATCGCCTCGCTTTGCCCGCGCTCTTCGGCCGCTTTGCCCGGGTAGGCGCCTTTCGTGTCGATAAAGCAGATGATCGGCCGCGAAAACTTTTCTGCCTGCTTCATGAGCCGCAACGCCTTCCGGTATCCTTCCGGATGCGGCATGCCAAAGTTGCGGCGCAAGTTTTCTTTCGTATCTTTGCCGCGCTGATGACCGATGACCGTCACGGGGAGTCCGTCGTATTTGGCGATGCCGCCGACGATCGCCTCGTCATCGCCAAAGCAGCGGTCGCCGTGGCACTCAAGAAAGTTCGTAAACAACCGCTCGATGTAATCGAGCGTCGTCGGCCGCTGCGGGTGGCGGGCGATTTGCACGCGGTCCCACGGCGTCAAATTCGCATAAATCTCGTTTTCCAGCTTGGCGAGGCGCGCCTCAAGCTTTTCGATTTCCGCCGATAAATCGACGTCCGCCGTTTTCATGAACTCTTTCAACTCTTGAATTTTGCGGCGCAGCTCGACAAGCGGCTTTTCGAATTCTAATTCCGCCACCATCCCTCTTCCCCTCCTTTTTGATGAAGATCCAAGACGACCGCAAGCGTTTCTTTCAGCTCGTGGCGGTGAATGACGGCATCAAGCTGCCCGTGCTTCAGCAAAAACTCCGCCGTCTGGAAATCGTTCGGCAGCTCTTCGCGCACCGTCTGCTCGATGACGCGGCGGCCGGCAAAACCAATGAGCGCCCCCGGCTCGGCAAAGTTATAATCCCCAAGCGAGGCGAAACTCGCCGATACACCGCCGGTCGTCGGGTGGGTCATGACGGAGATGAACAAGCCGCCGTCGTTGCTGAACCGTTTGAGCGCCGCGCTTGTTTTCGCCATTTGCATGAGGCTCAACACCCCTTCCTGCATGCGGGCGCCGCCGGAAGCGGTGAAAATGAGAAACGGCATCTGCTGTTTGTGCGCCCGTTCGACGGCGCGGGTGATTTTTTCGCCGACGACCGAGCCCATGCTGCCCATGCGAAACGATGAATCCATGACAGCAATGACGAGCGGATGGCCGTCAAGCGCCCCTTCGCCGGTGACGACCGCCTCGTTCAGCCCTGACTTGCGCCGGTCTTCTTCCAGTTTTTCGATGTAGCCCGGAAAGCCGAGCGGATTGACCGAGATCATATCGGCGTCATACTCGCGGAAGCTGCCGTCATCAAGAAGGCTTGCAATCCGTTCACGCGCCGGCATCGGATGATGGTAGCCGCAGCTTAGGCAAACGCGCAAGTTTTTGATCAACTCTTTTGTATACATAATTTTCTTGCATTGCGGACATTTCGTCATCACGCCTTCCGGCACTTCATGCCTCGCTTGTTCTGAAAGCAGCGGTGCATACTTTTTCTTTTTCACAAACAAGTCTTTCCACACGAGGGAGCCCCTCCTTTGCGTTTTCGCCTCTCTACTACTTTATCGAAAATGGACATCATTGTTTGTCAAACGATGTCCGGCCCGTTTCGACAACGGCGAAGGCCGTTGCGCCTCCCAGACGGCGACAGTCTCCGCCGGATCTTGCCTTTCCAAAGCGGCGAGCAGCTGTTCATAGCTGGCGTCGGCAAGGGGCGGCTCGGGCGCAAATGAAGCGGCAAACCCCGACAGCACCCGCCAAATGCGGGCGAGCAAAACATTGCCAGCCGCTTCCACCACCGTCTCGAAAAACCGCGCGAAATCAATCGGTTTTTGACGAACGATTTTTTTCAACTCGTCTACGTCCTCCGCGCTCCGGCGCCGACACGCAAGCGCAAGCAACAGGCGCTCGATGAGCCATTTTGTTTCCGCCAAATCGGCCTTCGCCCGTTCGTTTTCCAACAAAAACATCGCCAACAGGTCGATCAGCTGGTGGCTGCCGACCTCACGCCTATACCTCCCCTCGCCGCGCCGCGTTTCAATCAAGCCGAGAAATTCAAGCGCCCGCAACGCCTCGCGCACCGATGAACGCCCGACGCCGAGCCGTTCGGCCAGCTCGCGCTCCGACGGCAGCTTGTCGCCAGGGGCTAGGTTGTCTTCCGCCATCATGCGGTGGATGTGTTTCAACGTCTCGGCATACACGTTCTCCTCTTTGATACAATGACCCCTCTCCTTCGCTTCATCCACTGGTCTGACCACCTAATGGTTATACGATATAACAAAATAGCGAAATAGTAAAGGGTGACTTATTTGACAGCGACGCGCCCAGCACCGAATAGAGAGAGCAATTCGTCGACAAGCGGCGCGGTGAAGTCAACCGCATACCGTTCCGGCAGGCGGAGAAGCTTCCGCTTCGCTTCATCGTACAAATACACCGGAGTGCGGCCTTGGTGTCGTTCCAACAGCGGCTTCAGCGCGGCAAGACGCGCCTTGTCTTGGCGGCTGGCGTCGATATACAACGCCGACGCCGTCAAGCGTTCGGCCCGGCGGATGATGAGCTGACGCCGTCCGCCGCGCACCTCAATCGTTCCGGCAAGCAATACAAACTGCCCTTCTTTCAATATGTCCGCCGCGCGGCGGTAAACGTTCGGAAACGCCACCGCCTCCAATTCCCCGCTCTCATCGCCGACGGTGAAAAACGCCATTTCTTCACCCTGCTTTGTTCTCGTTTTCCGTATGCGGACGACCGCTCCCCCGACTACAGTTGACGGACCTTGTACATCGGCAACACACACCGCCCCCGCCGCTTGCAGCAACGGGCGGCACACCGCCGCCGGATGCGGGGTGACGGCGAAGCCAAGAAACTCCGCTTCCCGCCGCCGCCGTTCGGACAAAGGCCACGAATGTGCGGCAGCATATTTCGGTTTTAACGACAGCCCTCCGGCTTGCAGCGCCTGAACCCATTGCGCATGTTCGATCGCAATGTCAATGCTGGCAAGAAGCGAAGCCCGATCTGCACCGAACTCGTCAAACGCCCCAACGGAAATGAGCGCCTCGAGCGCCGGGCGCCCGAGCCCTTTTGGCAGCAGGCGGGCAGCGAAATCAAAGAAGTCGGCAAACGGTCCGTTCGCTTTCCGCTCCTCGACAATCAGCTTCGCCGCCGAGCCGACTTGCTTCACCATCGCGAGCCCAAGGCGAATGGCGCTCCCCTCCACGGAAGAGCGAAAACCGCTTTTGTTGACCGACGGCAAAAGGACGTTGATCCCTTTTCGCGCCGCCTCCCAATAGTATACCGCCGCTTTTTCTCGGTCGCCGGAAGCATTGGTGAGCATGACCGCATAAAAACAAAGCGGGTAATGAGCTTTCATATACGCCATCGCATACGACAACAGCGCATAGCTGACCGCGTGGCTTCGGTTGAAGCCGTAATCGGCAAAGCGGACGATGTGTCGGTACAGTTCCTCGGCGACTGCTTTCGGATAGCCGTTCGCCACGCAGCCGGCGACAAACGCCTGACGCTGCTCAGCAAGCAGCGCTTTCTCTTTTTTCGCCACCGCCCGGCGAAGCACGTCCGCTTGTCCGAGCGAAAATCCGGCAAGCCGGGCGGCGATTTGCATAATTTGCTCCTGGTAGATCAACACCCCGTATGTGGGCGCCAAAATCGTCTCAAGATCAGGATGGGCATAGGACACCGGCTCTTCCCCGCGCTTGCGCCGGATGTAAACGGGGATCATTTGCATCGGCCCCGGCCGATACAAGGCATTGACGGCGACGACATCTTCCAATTGCGACGGCCGCAGCTCGGCGAGCACACGCTTCATCCCGCTTGATTCGAGCTGAAAAATGCCGTTTGTATCTCCAGCGCCAAGCAGCGCGTACGTTTTTTCATCATCAAGCGGCAACGTGCGGATGTCAAACGGCTTTCCGGTCTGCCGCTCGATCAAACGCACGATCTGCTCGATCAACGTGAGCGTGCGCAAACCGAGAAAATCAATTTTCAGCAATCCAAGCGCTTCAAGCGCCCCCATCGCGTATTGCGTCAGCGGCCATTCGCCATGGCTTGGTTGCAGCGGCACGAAGCGAACGAGCGGCTCCGGGCTGATGATGACACCAGCAGCGTGGATCGACGTATGGCGCGGCAGCCCTTCCAGTTTTTGCGCAACAGCCAGCCACTCTCTCCCTTGCGGAACCGCTGCCACCGCGCGCCGAAAAGCGGCGGACTCGGCATGCCATTGGCGGAGCGTCACACTTTGTTTGCTCGGCAAGAGCGCCGCAACCTGTTCCGCCTCCCGCCCAGGGACGCCAAGCGCTTTGGCCGTCTCGCGCAGCGCCGCTTTGGCGCCGAACGTGCCGAACGTAATGATTTGCGCAACGCGGTCGCGCCCGTATTTATCCGCCACATAGCGAATCACTTCTTCGCGCCGGTCATCAGGAAAATCCAAGTCAATATCCGGCACCGACGCCCGCTCCGGATTTAAAAACCGTTCAAACAAAAGCCCATACTTGATCGGATCGACATCGGTGATCGACAATGCGTAGGCGACAAGCGACCCGGCCGCCGAACCGCGGCCCGGGCCGGTTAAGATGCCGCGCCGGCGGGCGTAGGCGAGCACATCGGCGACGATCAAAAAATAGTCGCTGAAATGAAGCGACTGAATCACATCCAGCTCATGCGAAAGCCGACGCCAGTAGCGCTCATCGGCCGACGGCACGCGTCGGGCGAGCCCTTGTTCCGATAAGCGGCGCAAATAACTGTCGGCCGTCTCTCCGTCCGGAACGGGATACGCCGGCAGCCGCCAGCCGCCAAACTCGATCTGCAACTCGCATTGATCGGCGATCGCCAGGCTGTTCTCGAGCGCCTCCGGCAAGTCCGCAAACCGGCGCGCCATCTCCTCTGGCCCCGCCAAATAGCGGCCGTTATCGTCCTCAATGTCAGCGAGCAGCGCGCCGCGGCCGATGGCCTGCAAGCAACGCCACGCCACGGCATCGCTGCGCTCCACGTAACGGACGTCGTTCGTCGCCACGATTGGGACGCCGGTTTCCTCCGCCAGCTGCAACAACCCGGCTTCATATGGGGCTCGCGTTTGCTCGCCGCGCTGAACGGCGACATACAGCCGTCCTGGAAACAGCTGATGATAGCGGCCAAGCGCCTCTTTCGCCCGCTCCCATTCGTCGGCGGCCACAAGCGACTCGACGCGTCCCTCGCTTCCGGGAGTGATGGCGATGATGCCGCCGCTTAAGCGCACAAGAGCGGCTTCCTCCATATGCTTTGTTTCCCCCATTTGTATCATGGTGCTGATTTCAAGCAAATGGCGATACCCCTCTTCATTGGCGGCCAACAGCACGAGCGGGAACGCTTCCTCCCCAGAAAGAGCGACATCAGCCGTCACGCCGATAATCGGGCGAATGCCGTTCTGCTTGCATTCCCGGTAAAACGGAATAGCGCCATACAACACATTCCGGTCCGTAAGCGCGAGCGCTTGATAGCTGAGCTGTTTCGCCCTCGCTGCAAGCGCCTCCACCGCCGCCGCACTTTGAAACAAACTGTATCCGCTCAACACATGCAAGTGAACGAACATCATGACCATCCCTCCCTCATCCGTGCGCTTGACGGGCGAAAACTTTTCTTTCGGCTACATACTCCGTCCACCCTATTGATATACATAGATAAGAGAGAAAGAAAGGGCGGGGAAACGCATGAACGAAAAAGCAGCCTTCTTGCCGGCGTTTATTCAAAGCTATTTTATCGCCGTCGGCGTGCTGCTTGGCGGCGCCATCATCGGCGCGCTCGGCGCGTTTTTGAGCGGCGGCCAGCCGCTGACGGCCATGTACCGATTTGCCGGCGATTTGCGCATTTGGGCGGTCGTCGCCGCCATCGGCGGGACGTTTGACACGTTTTACGTCGTTGAGCGAGGGCTGTTTTTAGGGGAAACGAAAGACATCGTGCGGCAATTTTTGCTCATTTTGTCCGCCATGGGCGGAGCACAGACCGGAGTGGCGATCATCACGTGGCTGACACAGGAGCACATTTCGCCATGAGAATTCCTCCGTATTACCAATACCCGTCATGGCAGCGCTTTTTTGCCGGCGCGGCGATCGGAGCGCTCATCAGTTGGTTTGTCTTTTTGTATATGTTCGGCGTCTTGCAGGAAAAACAAGTGCGGCACGTCAATGAGCTCAACGAACAGATCGCCGATTTGCAAAACGAAATTCGCATTTGGCAGGAAGACTATATTCATTACAATAAGGAAATGAAAAAAAAGCTGACCGTTCAGGACGTTTCCGTCCATCTCGCCAACGCCGAGCAATATAAACTTGATTCATACACGACGTTTCGCATTGAAGACAGCGTCAAAGAAGATTTGTCCCATTTGATTACGAAAGATATCGAAACGGTGTACAACAGCCGCGAACTGATTGAGCGGGCAATTGAAAACAAAACGTATACGATCCACGAGAAGACATACCGGCTTGAACTTCACACACTCACGATCTTTACCTTGTTGGCCGTCGAAGTGAAACTGACGCCGCTTTCGTAGAGCGCGCCTTGCCGCCCCATTCCGCCGCGGTGGAGTGCCAAACAAGCGCGTCTTGCGGGAAAAGAGGGTGTCCCGAAAGCCTTCGGGACGCCTTCTCCTATCAACATGACGCTTCATTTGAAACAACAACTTTGTGACATACTCCCACCACCTACGCTTCGCTTAGAGGTGGGGGCTTCTCGGGTAATCCCCTCTCATGATGGGAAGTTGACCGAGCGATCCCCGTGTGCCCCACGGTTTTACTGAAATTCACCTCCCACTTTCACTTCGTTTAGAAGTGGGAGACTTCTTTCGGAAAGATGTTAAAACCACCCGTTTCCGTCACCGCTCAGCCCGACAGACCGCTTTTACGTCTTCAATCACGCGATCCGCTTCCTCCCAAGAAGCAATGGACGCACCGGCTGCGAGCGGATGGCCGCCGCCGCCGTAGCGTTTGGCGACCACATTGATGACCGGCCCTTTGGAACGGAAGCGGACGCGGATTTCCCGTTCTTCCTCAATGAAAAACACCCAGGCGACAATGCCGTCAATATTGCCGAGCAAACTGACGAGCTGCGACGCCTCAAGCGGGGTGACGCCGTATTCCTCAAGCAGCGCCCGCGGCATTTTCACAGCCGCCACCCCTTCCTCGATCATAAAGTTCGACAACACATAACCGCTTAAGCGGGCGAGCGGCAAGTTCGTCCGATACAATCCGTCGTACAATTCCGTCAGCGAAAAGCCGTACGAAATGAGCTCCCCAGCGTAGCGGAACGTTTTTTCACTTGTGCGCGGAAACAAAAAGCGGCCCGTATCGCCGACAATGCCGGCGTAAATGAGACGCGCCGCCTCAACGGTCATCGTCAACCCTTCCTCTTTCCCCGCCAAATAAAACTCATAAATCATCTCGCTTGTCGAACTGGCGGCGGTATCGACCCACATAATGTCGCCATACGGCGTGTCGTTCGGGTGATGGTCAATTTTAATGAGCTTTCGCCCGAGCCGATAGCGGCTGTCGCAAATCCGCTCCTCATTAGCTGTATCGCAGACGATCACGAGCGCCTGCGCGTACACAGAATCATCAATGACATCCATGTTCCGCAAAAACGACAGCGACGGATCGTCCGTTCCGACCGCGTACACCCTTTTTTTCGGAAACGACGCCCGAAGCAACGCCGCCAACCCGCCTTGCGACCCGTACGCGTCCGGGTCCGGGCGAACGTGGCGGTGGATGATGATCGTGTCAAATTCACGAATCGCATCAAGAATTTGTTGATGAACCGGTTTCATTCGTTCTTCCCCTTTAGTCACCTGTCATATTCAACCGCTGGCATTTTTCCCTGCTTCTATGTACAATGAAAAAAGAAATGAACAACGGAGGGACCCAACCATGCCAGCCTTGGTTATTTTCATTATATTTTCCTTTTCGTTTTACGTCTATTATAAAATCCGCTACGTCCGCTCCCATCGTCCGATGGAACGCCGCTTTCTCTCAGCGAAATCGAGCATGGCGCTTGGACTGTTCGTTGCCTTGTTCGGGATCAACCAATTGTTTTTGTATCAGACAACCGTGACCTATATCATCTGCGCCATTTTTATCGCCTTAGGCTTCGGGAGCGTTTGGGCCGGCTACCGCGCCTACCGCTGCTATCTGCCGCAGGCGGTCGAAGAGGCAAAGGAAGCGGCAAAACAAGGGTAATACCGTTTGGCGTATGCGCCGGCCAACGATAAAGGAAAAGGATGTTCCCATAAGGAAGTGGACATCCTTTTTTTCCTTTACCGTTTATCGGTCGATCAGCTGGCACATCATCATGGCTTTGCCGACAAGATCGCCTTCGTTATACACTTCGACATCCACTTTGCCGAACTTGCGCCCGAGCTCTAAAAGCTTTGCCCGCACGTCGACCGTGCTGTCGATTTGCACCGGCTTGATGAAGTAAATCGTGATATTTTCCATCACCAAATCGCCGCGTTTGTACGCGCGAAGCATGCGCGCCGCTGCTTCGGTGACGATTGTCGTAAACACGCCGTACGAGAGCGTCCCTAAATAGTTCGTCATCTGCGGCGTAATCGTGCAGCGAAACAGCGTTTCTTTGTCGCCTGACTCACGAAACTGGGCGGTGATGAGATCATCGATCGTCTCCCCGACTTGCGGCTGACGCTGCGCCATTTGCAGCGCTTTTAACACGTCTTGGCGGCTGATGATCCCTTGCAGCCGGTTATAGTCATCCACCACCGGGAGAAGCTCAATTCCTTCCCATACCATAATATGAGAAGCAAACGCCACTGACGTTTTTCCGTTCACCGTAATCGGCTGCTTCGTCATCACCTTTTCGATCGGCAGCTGCCGGTCGACATCCAGCACGTCTTTTGCCGTCACAACCCCTTGCACTTTCAGCTCATCATCGATGACCGGGAACCGGCTATGGCGCGTCTCTTTGTTCAACGCATACCACCGCTCAATCGGATCATGGATGCGCAAGTACGCTGTTTTGTCAAGCGGAATGAGAATATCCTCGACCAACACAATTTCTTTTTTGATGAGCTGGTCGTAAATCGCCCGGTTGATCATCGTCGCGACCGTAAACGTGTCATAGCTCGTCGAAATGATCGGCAGCTGCCGCTCATCGGCGAGCTTTTTCACGTGGTCGGCCGTGTCAAACCCGCCGGTGATGAGCACGGCCGCCCCCGCCTGAAGCGCCAGCTCGTGCGCCTTCGTCCGGTTGCCGACGATAAGCAAATCCCCTGCGCCCGTATAGCGCATCATCGCCTCCAGCTGCATGGCGCCGATGACAAAACGGTTGAGCGTCTTATGCAGCCCTTCACGTCCGCCAAGCACTTGGCCGTCCACAATGTTGACAACCTCAGCGTACGTAAGCTTCTCAATGTTTTCCTTCCGTTTCTTCTCAATCCGGATCGTGCCGACGCGTTCAATCGTGCTCACATACCCTTTGTTCTCGGCGTCCTTGATCGCCCGGTACGCCGTCCCTTCGCTTACGCCCATTTCCTTGGCGATCTGCCGGACAGAAATTTTCTCGCCGATCGGCAGCCGGTGAATGTATTCCAAAATTTGCTCGTGTTTTGTCGCCAACGGTTCTTCACCCTTTACGCATTGTTACCTCCATTATACAGGGCGCAGCGGCGGGGATTCAACGGTCGCGCCGGCCATCAGAAAGCGCCCTTCCCGAAGCGGGAAGGGCGCCTCTGTTACAGCTCGATGCTTTCCCCCGGTTTCAACGCGCGGCCGACGCCCGGCGGGAGGAGCGAGACGAACCGCTCGGGGTCTTGGGCGATCGGCGGGAACGTGTTGTAATGGATCGGCACGACGAGTTTCGCCCCGAGCCACTCGGCGGCGACCGCCGCGTCTTCCGGCCCCATCGTGAAGCTGTCCCCAATCGGCAAAAAGGCGACATCGATGTTATGGCGCTCGCCGATCAGCTTCATGTCGGAAAACAGCCCAGTGTCGCCGGCATGGTAGATCGTTTTGCCTTCGGCCGTGAACAAAATGCCGGTCGGCATGCCTAAATAAATGATTTGCTTGTCGTCCGTCACAAACCCGGAGCTGTGGAACGCCTGCGTGAACTTGACCGTGCCAAAGTCAAATTCGCGCGCCCCGCCGATGTTCATGCCAAACGTCTCGACGCCTTGCCAGCTTAAATACGTCGCCAGCTCAAATGTGGCCACGACAAGGGCGTTGTTCCGCTTGGCGATTTCAACCGTATCGCCGACATGATCCCCGTGCCCGTGCGTCAACAAAATGACATCCGCTTTCACATCCGCCGCGTTCAAATCGGTCGTCGTATTGCCGGTGATGAACGGGTCGATCAAAATCGTTTTTCCGTTCGTCTCAATGCGGACGACCGAATGGCCATGGTAGCTGATTTTCATCGTCACATCTCTCCTTTCCACTACACATGATTCGCCGCCGCCCATCCATTTCCTTCTTTTCCCGCCTGTCCATTTACAAACGGCCCGTTTCTTGATACGCTCAAAATGGACGATCACGAAAAAAGGAAGGAAGGGAACGATGAACCAACGGCTGCAAGCATTTTCCTCTTGGCTTCAACAACAACATAGTTCATTCGCCTTCATCACGTCAAGCGCCAACGTCTTTTATTTGAGCGGATTTCGGTGCGACCCGCACGAGCGGCTGCTGGCGCTTTTGGTTTTCCCTGACAGCGAGCCCGCGCTCGTCTGTCCGCAAATGGAAGCGCCGCGCGCCCGCCGGAGCGGCTTTGGGTATACGGTGATCGGCTACGACGACAGCACTGACCCGTGGAACGAGATCCGCCGCCATCTCGAAGCGCGCGGCATCAAGGCCGTCTCGATTGCCGTTGAGAAAAACGATTTGTCGTTCGCCCGTTTCGAGCGTCTCTCGGCATTGTTTCCAAACGCCAAGTGGCACGACGCCGAAGAAAAGCTGCGCCAGCTTCGCCTGATCAAGGATGAGCAGGAAATGAAGGTGTTGCGCCAGGCGGCGGAACTTGCCGACAAAGCGATCGAAATCGGCGTCTCGGCCATCCGCCCGGGCGTGACAGAGCTCGAACTTGTCGCCGTTATTGAATATGAGCTGAAAAAACTCGGCGTTGAAGGGATGTCGTTTCCCACGACCGTGCTCACGGGCGCAAAATCAGCCGATCCGCACGGCGTGCCGGGAACGGCGGCGGTCGCACCGGGGGATTTCGTGCTGTTCGATTTAGGCGTCATCGTCGATGGGTATTGCTCCGACATTACCCGCACCGTCGTCTGTCAGACGGCAAGCGACGAACAGCGGCTCATTTACGATACCGTTCGGCGCGCCCAGCAGGCGGCGATCGACGCCTGCCGCCCGCAAACCGCGATGAAGAAGATCGACCGCGCCGCCCGAAACGTCATCGAACAAGCCGGCTACGGAGACTATTTCACCCACCGCGTCGGGCACGGCTTAGGGATCGAGATCCACGAATACCCATCGCTTCATGGCGCCAACAACGAACCGCTCGCCCCCGGCATGGTGTTTACAATCGAACCGGGCATTTACGTCCCATCCATCGGCGGCGTGCGCATTGAAGACGACGTCGCGGTCACGGATCATGGGGTTGAGGTATTGACGTCGTTTTCGAAGGAGTTGATCATGGTTTAACATCTTTCCGAAAGAAGTCTCCCACTTTGAAACGAAGTGAAAGTGGGAGATGAATCTCGGTTGGCGTCAGCCAACGAATAGGATAGAATATGGCTAGAACNNAGCCCCCATCTCTAAGCGAAGCGTAGGTGGTGGGTAGTTCACCGAGAGAGGCCATTGGCAAAAGCTGTCCACCGGCTCGATCCCCAAGCCGATTCGGACAGCTTTGTTTTCTCATCGCCATCAAGGCGGCTCCATCTTCATGGTTTCATCCCTGCAGCAACGAATGAACATCCGTATACGGCATGTTGTGCGCCGCCGCGACCGCTTCGTACACGATATGCCCGTCGAGCGTGTTGATCCCTTTTAACAGCGCCGGGTTATCCAAGCACGCGGCGCGGTAGCCTTTGTTGGCGATTTGCAAGGCGTATGGGATCGTGACGTTCGTAAGCGCGAATGTCGACGTGCGCGGCACCGCGCCCGGCATGTTCGCGACGGCGTAATGGACGACGCCGTGCTTGACGTATGTCGGATCGTCGTGCGTCGTGACGCGGTCGGTCGTTTCGAAAATGCCGCCTTGGTCAATGGCGACGTCGACCAACACCGAGCCTGGCGTCATCGAGCGCACCATCTCTTCCGTCACAAGCTTCGGCGCTTTCGCCCCCGGGATCAAGACGGCGCCGACGACCAAATCCGATTCCCGCACGCATTCGGCGATATGATACGAGTTGGACATCAACGTCGTCACTTGGTCGCCGAACAAATCATCGAGCTCGCGCAACCGCTCGGCGTTAATGTCCAAAATCGTCACGTCCGCCCCGAGGCCGACCGCGATTTTCGCCGCGTTCGTCCCCGCTGTGCCGCCGCCGATGATCGTCACTTTGCCGCGACGCACCCCGGGCACGCCGCCAAGCAAAATGCCTTTCCCACCGTGCGGCTTCTCGAGAAACTGGGCGCCGACTTGCACCGACATGCGGCCGGCGACTTCACTCATCGGCGTCAACAGCGGCAGCGAGCCGTTCGCAAGCTGCACCGTCTCGTAAGCGATGCCGACCACTTGCTGCTCGACGAGCGCTTTCGTGAGCGCTTCGGCCGCGGCTAAATGCAAATACGTAAATAAAATGAGCCCTGGACGGAAATATCGGAACTCCTCAGGCAGCGGTTCTTTCACTTTCAACACCATCTCCGCCGCCCAGGCATCTTCCGCTTTTGTCACGATCACTGCCCCGGCTTTTTCATATTCAGCGTCAGAAAACCCCGACCCAGCGCCGGCTTCCGTCTCCACATACACGTCATGCCCCGCTTTGACGAGCGTCATCACGCCTGCCGGAGTGATGGCGACGCGGTTTTCATTGTTTTTGATTTCTTTTGGAATGCCGATCTTCATCACTTTTTCCTCCTTTTTCCTTCCCGCTTCTCCTTTTATTGTGCCCCGTTTCGCGCAAAAGCAAACGAAAAAAGGAGGAGGCGCTGTTCTCAACGGAAAAGGTGGCGGTAAATGACGTTCGCTCCGCCGGTGACGTCAATGACGGCGCCGGTGATGAAATCCGAGTCGTCCTCGCATAAAAACGCGATGACGCGGGCGATATCTTCGCCAGTCCCCGGGCGCCCGACCGGCGTTTCCGCATCCCTTCTCACGCGGGCGTCGGCGATCCCCGCCTCTTTCATGGCGCCGACAATGTTGCCTGGGCACACCATATTGGCGGTAATTCCATATTCCGCCTCTTCCAGGGCGATCGTTTTCGTCAGCGACACCAACCCGACTTTCGCCGCGCCGAACGCCGAACGGTGCACCCAGCCGGGGGCATCCGCCGCTCCTTGAAATCCGTACGTAATGATGCGGCCAAACCGCTGTTTTCGCATAATCGGGATCGTCCGCCTCACTAAATGGAAGACCGAGCTCAAATTGCCTTCAATCATTTCGTACCATTCGTCTTCCGTATAATCGGCCAGCTTTTTCCGCTCGAAAATGTAGGGGCCTGCGTTGTTAATAAGGCAGTCAATGCGGCCGAACCGCTCCATGGCTGCATCCACTAACCGCTCCAAATCCTCTTTTCTCGTCACATCCCCTTTCACAAACTGAAGGCGGTCGGCGGCGCTGCGGTGCTTCTCGGCAAGCGAGCGCACCGCCTGCTCATCGCTCCGGTAGTTCACCGTCACCGAGTAGCCTTGATCAAGCAACAGCTCCGTCACCTTTCTCCCCAATCCTTTCGCTCCGGCCGTGATCAACGCATGCCGCACCCTTCTCCCTCCTCGTCGCGATTTGCGGTCTCATTTTTACTTTACTACAAACAAGGGGGAATACAAAAAAATAACCATAGCGCATGGGCGCCATGGTTATTCGCCGACTTCGCGGCGCGGGTCGTAATACGATTCGTCATCGTCAATGATGCCGCTCTCGTACGATTCGGTAATTTGTTCGGTGATCGTCCGTACTTCCTCTTCATCGTACTGCCAGTCGTTATGCCGCTTTTCCATCGCCCTTCCTCCTTCTTTCACAAAATCTCAATATATGGCCTAGTTTCTCGTCAAAGGGCGATGGGTATACCATATATAGAGATAGCATTTTTCACCAAAGGGAGGGGAGAACATGACCATGACCTACCAAACGATCGTCGTCGCCGTCGATGGCTCGAAGGAAGCGGAATGGGCGTTCAAAAAAGCGGTTCAAATCGCCAAGCGAAACGGGGCGAAACTCATTTTGACCCACATCATCGACTTGCGCGGCTTTACGACCGTTGAAGCGCACGATTATGCCCTCGCCGAACGTTCGGAACAGTATGCGAACGAATTGCTTGAGCGGTATAAAAACGAAGCCGTCGCCGCGGGACTCGACGATGTGGACACCGCGGTCGAATTCGGCTCGCCGAAAGTGAAAATCGCCAAAGACGTCGCTCCGAAATACAAAGCCGACCTCATCATTTGCGGGGCGACCGGGTTGAACGCGGTCGAGCGGTTTCTGATTGGCAGTGTCTCGGAAAACATCGTCCGCCATGCGAAATGCGATGTGCTTGTTGTGCGGACGCCGAAAGAATAGCCTTCCGCGCTCAACGAATGCATCCATTCTCTGTGCCGCCGGCAAATGCCAAAAAAGAACACCCCGCCGTTACGGGGTGTTTAGCTTTTCTTTCGCTTTTTCAAGCGCCGCCCGCACTTCGGCAAAACCGGTGCCGCCGGCGCTGTTGCGGCGGTTGACGGCCGTGCGCGGGTTCAAGGCGTCATAAATGTCTGCGTCAAAGAGCGGCGACGCCTCCTTATACACGTCAAGCGGCAAGTCGGCCAAAAAGACGCCTTTCTCAATGCAAAGCAGCACGAGCTTGCCGACGACCTCATGCGCCTCGCGGAACGGCATGCCTTTTGCCGCCAAGTAATCGGCAAGCTCGGTCGCGTTCGAAAAGTCTTGTTTCGTCGCCCGCTCCATCACGTCCGTGCGCACGTTCATCGTTTCAATCATGCCGGTGAAAATTTTCAGCGACCCGATGACCGTCTTTACTGTATCAAACATGCCTTCTTTATCTTCTTGCATATCTTTGTTGTAGGCGAGCGGCAGCCCTTTCATCACCGTGAGGAGCGCCATCAAGTGGCCGTACACGCGGCCGGTTTTGCCGCGGATGAGTTCGGCCATGTCCGGGTTTTTCTTTTGCGGCATGATGCTGCTGCCGGTCGCAAACGCATCATCCAGCTCAATGAACTGGAACTCTTGGCTTGACCAAAGAATCAACTCCTCGGCCAACCGCGACAGGTGCATCATGAGCATCGAACTGTTGCTTAAAAATTCGATGATGAAATCGCGGTCGCTCACCGCATCAAGGCTGTTTTCGTAAAGATCGGCAAAGCCCAAAAGCTCCGCCGTCCGATGCCGGTCGATCGGAAACGTCGTCCCGGCGAGCGCCCCGGCGCCGAGCGGCGAGCGGTTGATGCGCTTTTGCGACTCGGAAAACCGCTCATAATCGCGCTCGAGCATCCAAAAATAAGCCAGCAGATGGTGGGCGAACGAAATCGGCTGCGCCCGCTGCAAATGCGTATATCCAGGCATGATCGTTTCGACATGCTTTTCGGCTTGAGCGACAAGCGCCCGCTGCAGCCCGCGGATGAGGCCGAGAATCTCTTCAACCCGCTTGCGCAAGTATAGATGCATATCGGTCGCCACTTGGTCGTTCCGGCTCCGTCCAGTGTGCAGCTTGCCGCCGACCGGTCCGATGTCGTCGATCAACATTTTTTCAATGTTTAAATGAATGTCCTCGTAGGCAATGGAAAATTCGAGCTCCCCTTGCTTCGCCTTTTCCAACAGGCGGATGAGCCCGCCTTTGATCTGCTCCACATCGTCTTCAGGCAGGATGCCGCATTCGCCAAGCATCGTCACATGGGCAAGGCTGCCTTCAATGTCTTCTTCAACGAGCTCTTGGTCGAATGGGATCGACGCGCCAAACTCGTCGACCCATTCTTCCGCTGTTTTCGTAAACCGTCCGCCCCAAAGCTTTTTCACGAATCTCGCCGCAGAGGAATGCGACTTCCTCCTTCCTTTCATGAAGTTCCCTTCATTTTCCTTCATTGGCCGGTCGGCACCGACGCCTTGTTTTGCTTGTTCACGATGCTGTTGACTTTCGTCGGCAGGCCGTACAGCGAAATGAATCCGACCGCCGCTTGATGGTCAAATTCATCTTCGGACGTGTATGTTGCCAATTTTTCATCATAGAGCGAGAACGGCGATTTGCGCCCTTCGACGATCGCATGGCCTTTAAACAGCTTCACGCGCACGACGCCGGTGACGTTTTTCTGCGTTTCTTTCAAAAACGCGACCAACGCGTCTTTCAGCGGTGAGAACCAAAGACCGTTGTAAATGACTTCGGCGATTTTTTGTTCGATGATCGGTTTGAAGTGCGCAACTTCCCGCACCAATGTCAAGTCTTCGAGCTCTTTATGCGCTTTGATGAGCGTGATCGCCCCCGGGCATTCGTACACTTCGCGCGACTTGATGCCGACAAGGCGGTTTTCGACGTGGTCGATGCGGCCGACGCCGTGCTTGCCGGCCAACGCGTTCAGCTCCAAAATGAGCTGCGCGAGCGGATACGCCTTCCCGTTTAACGTCACCGGCACACCTTGTTCAAAGCCGATCTCGATGACATCCGGCACATCCGGCGCGTTCTCAAGCGAAGCCGTCAGCTCATACGCCTCTTCCGGCGGCGCCGCCCACGGGTCTTCCAAAATGCCGCACTCGTTGCTTCGTCCCCACAAGTTTTGGTCGATGGAAAACGGGCTGTCAAGGTCAACCGGAATCGGAATGCCGTGCTGTTTCGCGTATTCGATTTCTTCCTCGCGCGACCAGCTCCACTCGCGCACCGGGGCAATCACGTCCAAATCCGGATTGAGCGCTTTGATCGACACTTCAAAGCGCACTTGGTCGTTCCCTTTCCCCGTGCAGCCGTGAGCCACCGCCACCGCGCCTTCGAGCTCGGCGATTTCAACGAGTTTTTTCGCGATGAGCGGACGCGACAGCGCCGAAACGAGCGGATATTTCCCTTCGTACAACGCGTTCGCCTGCAAGGCGATGAGCGCATACTCGTTCGCAAATTCGTCTTTGACGTCGATGACATACGATTTGATCGCCCCGACTTTGAGCGCTTTTTCTTTCACGAAATCGAGGTCTTTCCCTTCCCCAAGGTCCAAGCAGCACGCGATCACATCATATCCGCGCTCCTGGAGCCACTTGATCGCGACTGATGTATCTAAACCGCCAGAGTATGCCAGCACCAATTTCGGATTTGCCATGGTCGTTCTCCTCTCCTGTCACATAAATATACTTAAATATAAATAAATATTCAAATTTAATACATTATCACTTTATCAGCTTTCCCGTGATTTTTCAATACTTATTCAACAAAAAGAATAAAAATTCCTCACCGATATGCGGAAATGTTTCGTATAATAGAAAAAAAGGAGGCGGCAAGAATGAACGGCATCTTCATCGACGACAAACGGCTCGGCATCCGCCTGCCGCATCTGGACAAGCCTTGGGAGGACTACAGCCCAAACGAACAAGAGGCGATTTTACTGGAATGGGAAACGATCCGCGGCTTGATCCCCGACCGCATCGCCGAACTGGAGCGGGAAATCAACAAAAAACAAGACGAACTCGGCCAAGAAGCGGATTTCGCACGCTCGTGCCAGCTCAATGCTGACATCGCCGAACTCGCTTCGATCGTCAACGATTTGTGGATTTGGTATCGCATTGCTCCATCCGTTTCATCGCGACACGGAAAAAAGCGGGTCGAAAAACCATAACACCCCATAACAAATGAGCGCTGATGCCGCTTGTCCCCTTTTTAGACGGCAGACAAACCATGCGGCTGCAACGATTTTGACCAGAAGATCGGGGATTGATGCGGCGGATTCCGCCGTGATGACGAAGGATACGCTGCCGCAAACGAAAGCTTTCTTGGCGATTGAGAGGAGCGCTCAAGCTGGGGAGCTCCTCTTTTTTCATTCTATCCCCTTTCTCCAATGGGTTCCATTTATTATCCTTCAAAAATATATTGAATTTTATTTTTATTTCAATTATTATTGATTTGACTCCTTTTCACACAACGGAGGGATCAGACATGGCCAACCATCTATCACCTGCCTCACTCATTCAATCATTTTCTTGGGATCAGGCATTCGCTCATTACGACTGGGATCCCCGCAGCCGGTTCAACGCCGCCCACGAAGTATGCGACCGGTATGCCGAGGATCCGAACCGCATTGCGCTGTTTTATGAAAACGCTTTAGGAGAGCAAAAAACGATCACCTATCGGCAATTGCGCGATTGGTCGAACCAAATGGCGAACGTGTTCCGCAAGCTGGGCGTGAAAAAAGGGGATCGCGTCTGCGCGCTCATGCCGAAAAACCCGGCCCTTGTCGTCTACATTTTGGCGGCTTGGAAGGTCGGCGCCGTGTATGTGCCGCTCTTTACCGCGTTTGGCCCGCAGGCGATTGAATATCGCATCAACCATTCCGAGGCGAAAGTCCTCTTGACGAACAAGGAACAGCGCGCCAAACTGCCGCCGCGGGACAACATGCCGACATTGGAATACATTTTTGTCATTGACGGACCGTCTCATGATCAAGACCAGCCATTTTGGGAAGCGCTTTCGAAAGAGTCGACTGAGCACTCGATCGAAGAAACGACGGTCGACGATCTGCTCGCGATTCAGTATACGTCCGGCTCGACCGGGATGCCAAAAGGCGCCATGTGGCCGCACAACGTGCTCATCAACATTTATCCGTATATGCGCTATGCGATTGGCCTGCGCGATGACGATGTCTTTTTCGGCGGGGCGGATCCGGGCTGGGCGTACGGGCTCGTCTTTTGCACCTTTGCGCCGATGGCCTTTGGCGTGCCGATCGTCTTTTACGAAGGGCCGTTTAAGCCGGAGACGTGCTATTCCTTGATGGAAAAATACCGGGTGACCAATTTCGCGTACGCCCCGACCGCGTATCGGGCGATGGCGGCGGCCGGCGCGGACGTCATTCGCCGCTATCAACTGAACGTGCGCGCCATGAGCTCAGCGGGCGAACCGCTCAATCCGGAAGTCATCCGCTTTTTCCAAGAGCACGTGGGCGTTACGATCCACGACCATTATGGCTTGTCGGAAACGTTGATGCTGATCGGAAACTTCAACGCCGCCGAGATGGAAATCCGGCCAGGCTCGATGGGATGGCCGCTGCCGGGCTTTGACGTGGCCCTGCTCGATGAGAACGGAACCCCAGTCGCCGACGGCGAAGTCGGACAAATTGCCTTTAACACCGACTCGATCCCGAACGTCTTTAAGGGGTATTGGAAAGACCCTGAAAAAACCGCCGAGCGGCTTGTTGGCCCTTGGTTTTTGACCGGCGATTTGGCGACAAAAGACGAAGACGGGTATTTCTGGTTCCAAGGACGGGCGGACGACATCATCTCGAGCGCCGGCTACCGCATCGGGCCGTTTGAAATCGAAAGCTGCCTCCTTGAGCATCCGGCTGTCGTCGAAGCAGCCGCCGTCGGGAAGCCGGATCCCGTCAAAGGGGAAATCGTCAAAGCGTTTGTCGTGCTCAGAGAAGGCTTTGCGCCGTCGGACGAGCTGGCCGACGAGCTGTCCTTGTTCGTCAAAACGCGCTTATCCAAGCATGAATACCCGCGCGAAGTCGAATTTGTCGCCGAACTGCCGAAAACGCCAAGCGGAAAAATCCAGCGGTTCATCCTGCGCAATCAAGAGCGGGAAAAATGCATCAAGGCTTGATGAATGAAAGAGGATGCCCGCAGCGGGCATCCTCTTTTTCGCTTATGTTCTCTTTTCGTCAACGCGGCGCCCTATCCTTCCGAATCTCCCTCACGACATGCCCAAGCTCCGGCAAAATGAGCTTCGTCATCGCGAGGCGCACAGCGCCGGTGGAGCCGGGAGTGCAAAAGACGGCGGTGTCCATCGCCACGCCGGCGACGGCGCGCGACAGCATGGCGGCCGGGCCGATGTCTTCGGTGTAGCTCAAGAAGCGGAACAGCTCGCCAAAGCCGACGAGTTCTTTCTCAAGCAGCGCACCGACCGTTTCGATCGTCACGTCGCGCTTGGCGATGCCGGTGCCGCCGTTCGTGAGCACGGCATCGACATCGGCGCGGCGGCAACCGTCAAGCACTGCCTCGCGAATGGCGTCCGCTTCGTCTTTGACGATCTCATAGCCGACGACCTCATGCCCGGCTTCCGTGAGCAGCTCGATCATCAGCCGGCCGCTTCGGTCGGTTTCCTCCGTTCTCGTGTCGCTGACGGTGATGACTTTGCAGCGGACGGTTTGGGGGGCTTCTTGTTTATGTTCGGTCGTGCTCATCCGTTTATGATCCCCTTTCGTTTCTTTATCTCTATCGTACACAATGGAAATACGGTTCGCAAACCATTTGTATCATAATAGACAGAATTGTTATAATATTATTAATATATATCACCACGATGATCATAGGACTTTCCGCAACCGGTTTCTCTTGTTTCCAACATCTTTGCACTCGTTTTTCTCTCCCGGCATCAACCAACATCCGACGCCCATGACGCCCAATTGTATGGAACGATCGATACACGAAACGGAAGCAATGATATCGTTTGGACAAAAAACAAGAAAAAAACTTAAGGAGGGAAAACGAATGGACTTGCGCTTGTCAATCCGATTGGACGCCATTTTGAAAGAAGGATGGGAGATGATTCGGAAACACCGCGACGACATTTTATCCGCTTGGCTGGGCAAATGCCGCGAAC
The DNA here is from genome assembly GCF_004123125.1 of Geobacillus sp. PK12. Lineage (NCBI taxonomy): Bacteria > Bacillati > Bacillota > Bacilli > Caryophanales > Anoxybacillaceae > Geobacillus > Geobacillus sp. PK12. The sequence goes on along the minus strand of NZ_SDKL01000020.1, from coordinate 112,578 downwards.
TGGAGGACAAGCAGCATGCCGCGGCCCAGCCTTTGCGGCTTGCCGTTGACGTGTTCTCTTCGCAATGGCTTGATCCCATGAATGATATCGATGAATGGCTGGCGTCATTTCGCCGCGAGTGGGAAAAGCGAAACGGCGGGCTGTCACCCAACCAGTCCACCGCCATTTTATCGATGATGGAAAACGCGGTTCACGAAGCCATTCAATCGGACGGTATTGTGGAATTTCGCGTTCATCAAGCCATTCAGTACGTTTTTTCGAAGCTTCATGAGTCCGTCAATGCTTCTGGCTGCCCCGAATTCGATTTGGAGCAGTTTCTTTCGCAAATCGTTTCATCCAAGCAGCTGCCGATCGCCTGGATCGCCCAGCTGGCAAGAACAGCGGACGGTGGATTCATCGTCGCCAAATGGCATGGAAGCGCGGCCGATGTGCTCACAGAAGGCGCGATGTATGGAGAGACGATTTTCGCTTTATGTGAACGCATTCTTTCCCGCATGGACGCGGGTGGAATGCGATTGATTCCGCTCCCATGGGGGAGCGATCTTTTGCTCGTTTGCGCAGAAGGGGAAGAACAACTCGTCATCCCGTTTCTTCTTCACGCTCTCGAACAGTCTCATGCCGCCCAGAAGGCCGTCATTCGCACAAAAGAGCAACATCTTTGGAAAGACGCCGTCTTGTTGTTTGACCAATGGATTATGCGGGCCAAATCGCTGAACGAAGCGATCGAGTACATTTCAACCGGATTTGTCGCTTACTTGCCGTTTGAACGATGTGCCCTGTTCGCCTATTCAAGCACTCATGAAAGCGGATTCGGATTGTACGGTTATCAACTGAACAATCATGACATCAAAAGCATTCACGAACACATCGACAGCCTTCCGTTCATTAAGCAATACATCCAGCGGCTGCAGCTGCTCGGCCGCCAGATGACGAACGTGCCGCCCATTTATGTCCGCCATGCCGCGCAAGGATTGCCGATGAAATACGTCAAGCAGTTTCAACTGGAATCGATTGTCATCGCTCCCATTTACGCGCCGTCGGAAAATCGGCTTATCGGCGCCGCCATTTTGGATTGCGGTCCGAAGACGTCCTTTCAATTGTCCAATGATCTTTACACGGCGGTGATGAAATTCGGACAAAGCGCGGGGGAGATTTTGGCCAAATGCAGCGGAGGGCGTTCCGATCTTGTTCAGCCGACGCCGCATTTATCGCCGCGGGAAATCGAAGTGCTGAAGCTCGTCGCCGAAGGGGCGTCAACGTACGAGGCGGCAAAGCGTCTCCATTTGAGCGAATACACGGTGCGCGATTATGTGTCTGCCATTTTGCAAAAAATGAACGCCAAAAACAGGACTGAAGCCATTGTCAAAGCGATTCGCGACGGAATCATTTAACATCTTTCCGAAAGAAGTCTCCCACTTTGAAACGAAGTGAAAGTGGGAGATGAATGTCGGTTGGCGTTAGCCAACGAATAGGATAGNNAGCCCCCATCTCTAAGCGAAGCGTAGGTGGTGGGTAGTTCACCGTAGCGTCGGCATGCGCGCTTCTTGCTGAAATCGGTCCACACCAACAGGGCAAGGAGCCAAACGCCTTGCCCTCTTGTTTTCTATAAGGTTGGTGAAAAAACCACCATTGCGCGAACTTGTCGCTTTCAAGTGAAAAAAGCGTTGTAGAGTTTCGCAGTTCAAGAAGAGCATTTCTTTTCTATCATTACCAACCTTCTATGTCTTTACCGTTTCCCTTCCTCATCTGCTCCCGGCGAAGGAAGCGGGGGCTGAGAACGTCCGTCCGCGCTGTTCGCTTCGGCAGCCGGTTTGGACTTCCACCATTCAACTACTGCATTCAGCCGCTGTTCAAGCTCGTTCGCCGTTTTGCGCCAAACTGCTCCGTCCGTTTCCAGCTTGTCAAGCTGTTGTTTGACGCGATCAAGCGACGAGCGCAAAGCCGAAAGAAGATTCATCGCTTTTGATTGTTCTCCAAGCTTCAACGTTTCTGTTGCATACGAAACTGCGTTCTTCCATAGAGCGTCTTGTTCCTTCCATTTCTCGATATCTTGGCGGATGGCGGCCGTTTGTTGATCGATCATTTCGTTCCACTCCTGCAGTCGAACCTTGATTTCTTCATATTGCGCTCTTTCTTCGCTTCCAGCTGTTTGTCCGCCCGCCATGGCCCGTTCAAGCTGTTGGAGAGAAGCCGAAACAGCGTTCAGCTTTTCTGCGAGCGTCCCCCATTCATCCGTTCTCGCCTTGACACGCTTCTCCAACGCTGGGACGTTTGCTTGCAGCGTCTCAACCATACGGGCGGCGCTGTTATCGCCTTGCTTTTGTTCATCCAGCTGCCAGATGAGCCGTTCCGCTTCTTGCGCGAGATCTGTTTGTTCGAGTGCGCTTTGCTCCGCTTGCGCTAGAGTTGCACCAGAAAATGAGGCCGACAGCGACATGCCGGGGATGGAGAGACGGGAGGCCGTCATCTTCGTCGCCACCAACGTGACGTCTCTCAAGCACTGCTTAATGGGAAACCCATCCAAGCAAAGGCCCCCGAACTTCAATTTCGTCACATCGAGCTTCATCCAAGTGGCGCTCGCTGTTCCTTCCGAGCGAATCGACAGCACGATGGTTCCTTGCGGCGTGTCGATGGCCCGTTCCATTGACAATCCGCTGATGTCTGCTTGGATGAACGCAATCGGAAGCTTGCCGACGATCACTTTCGGCGAACCAAGGATAATGCCCCCTAAATCGAGGATGCCGACGACTTTATCAGCATGAATGACAAATCCTTGTTCCTCCCCTGCAGCGAGTGAACGCGAACCGCCAAGCGGCAAGCAGAGGAGAAGCAGCAACGCAAGAAACGACATTTTGAGCCATTTGATGGATTTCATTGGGTTCCTCCTTTATCCTGTCATCGTTGGCGAATGCGGCGGGATCGGAGAGGCGGGGGGAGAAGAATCACTGCTTGTTTTTTCTTCCTGTTTCCCGCTCCATCCGACCACAAGCGCACCTCCTAAAAGCCCGATCACCCCTCCGATGATCAGACCTCCTGCTGCACCGACGAAAGACAGAATGGAAGCAAGAATAAGAAAGCTGCCGATGGTGACATGGCTTTGCGGTTTGATCATGCTTAAAATGGACAAAACGATCATCACCAGCCCCGTGACCAGCCCAGCCCACATCAGCCCGCTTCCAGGAAGCAGCAACATCGGAAACACGCTAATGCCAACGATCAAGACGAATATCGCGCCAATCATCCCGAGCACCGATCCTAACACAGGACGATAGCGGTTTTTAGCAAGCAAAAGCCCGACGGCGCACGGCAGCATCCAACCTAAGGCATACGACAACAGCGGCCCGACAAAGCGGGCTGCATCGTGAACAGACCAAAGGCCATAATGGAACATCGAAGCGGCGGCGATAAGCAGCAACCCTCCAACCAGCAGCGCTCCCCCCGCCCGGCGGGCAGCCGACCGCGCTTGCCGCCATGTCTCGGTCTTTCTCTTTTGCCAGCCGATGCAAATCATATATCCAAGCAACACGAAGGCAAGAACGATGGAGGACTGAACGGCCATCGGAATCGATCGCGCCCATGTTTGCCACGGCGCCGCCCTCTCAGCGACAAACAGGGCGTTTAAAGCGAAAAACGTCACGAGGGATCCACCAAAAAACAGCCAGACGTAATGAAAACGCGTGCGGATATAACGGCCTTGTTCTTCCTGGCGCACGATGAGGCGAGAGGCAACAAAAGCAGCCAGCGCGCTGCTCGCCGCCCCTCCCACCGCTGCCCCAACAACCCCGATCGACAGCCATTGACTCCCGCCAACAAGCATGCCGGGCAAAAAAGCCGCCGCTCCATATTTCGCTCGCATCAAAGCAGTTGGGCGTTCGAGAAGCGGCCAAACGGCCGCCGCGAGAACAGCGGCCAGCGCCAGTCCACCCCACAGCGCTCCTTCAATCCCTCCTTGGAGCACGATTCCGCCGATAAACGCGCCCGTCAGCGCCCCTATGACCGCAATTTGCCCAATCTCGAACATCTTTCCCATGGTCTTGCCTCCCTTTACCCGTTTTCATCTTCTCTCTCGGCAAGTGACAGCAGCGGACAAGCTGAACACTCCGCCGTCCCTCTTTCCGTCACCCCTTTGATCCACAGTTGATGCAACTTTCGACACAAGGAACAAGATCACAGATCATCCAATTCATTTTGGGAGGAATAGGAGATGAACCGCTCTCATTCAAATGATGATCAGACCGGATTAAAAGTCGCCGACACGGCTTCCGTCCTTCATGTTGGCGATCACTTTCAACTTCATGTTCGGAATCGTGATCGACCCAGCCGACATGTAATGCGTGTTCAAGCTCGGTTTGTCAAGAGTCAAGCTCGGCGCGCTCAAATCGATAACATTGAGCGGGTTGTCGGTTTTATGCTCTTGCGTCTCCAAGCCGGCAAATGACGTGCTGTCCGCTTGAATGCCGGTGACGCGCAATTTTAAATTTTGCCCGCTCACATTGCCGCCGGTAACGACAACATCGATGCTTTTAATGCCGTAAGCGCCGAGAGCCGATTCGGTGTTGATGTTTTTCGTCAGCACCAAATTGGTGATGTTCGCCGACGCCAAGTCGACGGCGGCCTGTCCCCAAGCCCCTCTTTGTTCGGTTTCACCGATGGCGGGATACAGTTTAAACCCGGTTCCCGTAATTTTATCAGCGCTGATCGTAAATCCCCCAACTCCTGAAAGCGGAAACGCCGCAAACGCCGTCCCTGACAGAAGCAACATGGCAACCAAAGCGATGACGGCGAGAAATCCCGTCCCACCCGCAATGGCAAATCGTTTTGGATTGACCGCAAACAAGCTCCCCATTTTTTCATGCCCCCTTTGTGTTCCTTCATCCGACAAGCTTTGATTCATCCCTATTCCCCCCAAAATAAATACCTTGCTCCCCTTGAAGGCAGCAGCGGTCTTGCCCACATGCCGCACAAACCGGCTGCGCCCTCCCTCGCACCTATTTCGCGCCCAATCTGGAAAAATACTGGATGAGACGCTTTCTCCCCTGTTTTTTTAGAAGATTGGTGAAAAGCCGCGTTTTCTTCAAAAAGATGGGTCCCCGAATGCACGAAAGAGCTGTTGACCAAGCTGCTCCTTGCTGGTGCATTTTCCCCAAATCACCGACCTTTTCTAGATGCGGGCGGGGGGAGGGGGCCACCCGCCCGTCCGCTCATGACTCAGCAGCCGTTTTTTCGAGCTCCTCAACGACGTCGACGCGCTTCGTGCGGCTGATTTGCTTTTTGCGGAGGTTGAACTGTTTCACCACATATCGATTCAACAAATCATAGTCGATCTCGAGCGCATATGTGCGGGCGAGCTGCTGCTGGCGCTTTCCGAGCTCGGTCAAATAGGCGACATAGCCGATGACATGCGGCCATAATTCATCCATATACTGGATAAACAACTCGTAATACCGCTCATTTTCATTGACGAGCCGCTGGATCGTATAAAGGCCGAATTGGATATGGCGGCCTTCATCCATGTTCAAGTAATCGATCCCTTGCAAAAGGCCAGGGAACAGCCCGGCTTTTTTATAAATTTGTCGGAACGTGTAATAGCCTGATTCGGCAAGCGTCCCTTCGACGATCATGTTGTAGACGGTGGCGGCGCGGATGACCGCTTCCGGCGAGTCGTCGGTGTACAGACGGTTCATCGCTTCCGGCAGCGCTTCATAAAAGATGCGTTTGTAATCATCGTTATGGAAGACGGACAAATCCATTTGCCCGATGCCGACCGCCTGCTGCCAGCGGGAAAACATCTCGACATGTTTCGCTTCATCATGCATAAACGTCGTCAAAAACAAGACATCCTCCAGCCGCCCTTGGCGCGCGAGGGCGTGGGCCATCGGCAAAATGTCGAGCGTCACCGCCTCTTCGCCGGCCGAGAAACCGGCAACAAGCGGCAGCGCGGAAATTTTTTCTTCGCTCGTCAAGCTGGCAAAATCCTTCTGATCTTGGCTGAAGTCGATGTCGGCTGGGTTCCATTTGCCGTTCCGCTTCGCTTTTTCATACAACTTATACATCGGATGCTCCCAGTCAATCGTTGCTTTCACAGTTTGAAAGCCGTCATGATGGACCATCATTATTCCCTCCTTATATCGTTCAGCTTTGATGAAATCGATCCGTCCGAATGTCCTTCGAAAGTAAAAACGTTCCGACAAGGTTTTCCCCTGCTGTTAAAACAACGTCATCGGCCGGTCATTCAAGTCGCAAATAACCGTTTTCGTCTCGAGATAGGCATCAAGCGCCTGCATGCCAAGCTCTCTCCCGAGGCCGCTTTGCTTGTACCCGCCAAACGGCGCAGTCGGCGACAGCACTTGGTACGTGTTGATCCACACGGTTCCGCTTTTCACCCGCCGCGCTAAGCGGAGCGCCCGTTTGATGTCATTCGTCCAAACCGCCGCCGCCAAGCCGTAAATCGTATCGTTGGCAATGGAGGCGGCTTCCTCTTCATCTTGAAACGGAATGACAGCGGCGACCGGCCCGAAAATTTCTTCACAGGCGATGCGCATCGATGGCGATACATCGGCAAAAACCGTCGGTTCGATGAAATAGCCGCCGCCAAGCCCCTCCAAAGCTCTTCCGCCCGCCGCGAGCCGTGCTCCTTCCTGCTTGCCGATGTCAATGTAGCGCAACACTTTCTCGTATTGCTCCCGGCTGATGACGGGGCCAAGGTCGCTGCGCGCATCCACGCCAGGCCCGACTTTCAGCTTTTTCGCTTTGCTGGCCAACAGCTCGACAAACGTTTCGTAAACCGACCGTTCGACTAAAATGCGGCTTCCCGCTTGGCACACTTGCCCGGAGTTGTAGAACACGCCAAACAGCGCGCTTTTCGCCGCCTGTTCCAAGTCGGCGTCGGCAAAGATGATGTTCGGCGACTTGCCGCCGAGCTCGAGCGTCACCCGTTTGATGTGCGGCGCGGCCGCTTGCAAAATATGGCGGCCGGTCGCCGTCTCGCCGGTAAACGCGATTTTCGGCACGCCAGGGTGGCTGACGAGCGCTTTTCCGGCCTCATCGAGTCCAGGCAGGACGTTGATGACGCCTTCCGGCACGCCGGCCTCATGGCAAATCTCAGCAAGCTTCAACGCCGTCAGCGGCGTTTCCGGCGCCGGTTTTAACACCATCGTACAGCCGGCAGCGAGCGCTGGGGCGATTTTCCATGACGGCATCAAAAGCGGAAAGTTCCACGGGGTGATGAGCCCAGCCACCCCGATCGGCTCCTTCATCGTCCACGCCATATAATCCGGCGCCGAGCCGGCGACGGAAAACGGCAGCACCTCCCCTTGCGGCTTGACGACGAGCGAGGCGAAAAAGTCGAAGCAGTCGGCGGCAAGCGGAATTTCAATAAACAACCCTAGATTGATCGGCATGCCGTTTTCCCGCGTCATGAGTTGCGCCAGTTCGTAGTGGTGCTGGCGGATCAGTTCGGCGATGCGCCGCAAGATGCGCCCGCGTTCGAGCGGCGGAATCGACAGCCAACGCCGGTCCGAAAACGCCTCTTCGGCGATGGCGACCGCTGCGTCGACATCTTTTTCCCCGGCGTTGGCCACACGGGCCGTCACTTGGCCTGTCGCCGGGTCGATGACGTCAAACATCGCGCCATCCGCCGCCGGCCGCCATTCTCCTCCAATCCATAAACCAGCTTCTGTTGTTTTCATAGAAATCATCGTCGTTTCTCCTTTCCCAACCGCTATATCGGGCGCAAAGCCGATGGAGACAGCGCGTTTTCAAGTGCTTACAGCGCCCCCTGGCGACATCCCGCCATGCATTCCCAAGCTCGCCTGCTATAGCAACAAGTCGCTCCGTCCGATTTCCTGCAAATATTCGCGGTACGCCGGGTAAATGGCGTCAAGCTGCGGCAATACTTTCAAGGCGTTCACAAGCGGCCCTTGCACTTTGATTTGCTGGCGGGCGAGCGCCTGCTGCAAATCGAGCTTCCCGAGCCAAAATTTATGCCCGACATCCGCCGTCTGCTCAAAAATGAGCTCCGGGCGCAGCGCTGTTTCGCCGCAGACAATTTTCAATTTCCTGTTTTCCTGCGCCCATGTAATTTTCGCTTCCGGCTTATGGAAAATGTATTGGACAAACGCGTCATATCCGGGCCCGAGCTCCGTCGCCGCAATCAATTCTTTTGACTCTTCCGTTTCGGCCACGCGTTCAAAAAAGCGGCCGAGAACGTCGTATACTTCCTGCTCGCTTTGAAACACCGGCATGTCAATCCCCCTCTCGTCTCGATCGTTCCACGTTTTTTCGATCCCCTTGTTTGCCCGTCCAAACACCGGCCTTCCCGTTTTCGTCCAAGGGCGGATGGAACGCCCTCTTTCCGACCGCCCAACAGCTTCTCTTGTTTGTTCACCCAAACGCACGCGGGGCGGCTTGTCGTCTCATTCTTCAAAGCGAATGATGCCGCGAATGTTTTGCCCGCTCTTTAAGGCGGCGAATCCGTCGTTGATTTGGTCGAGCGAATAGACGGCGCTGATGAGCGGTTCGAGCTTCAGCTTGCCCGCCGCGTACAAATCAAGCAGCTTCGGGTAGTCAACCGGCGGATTGCCTTGGCCAAGCCACGAACCGGTCAACGTTTTGGATTGGGACGGCAGCGAAAAGGCGTTGATCTCCACCGTTTCATGCGGCGCGGCGATGCCGACGATGACCGTCGTTCCCGCTTTTCGCGTCATGTTGTATGCGTCGGCCATCGTCTCCGGGCGGCCGATCGCTTCAAACGCATAGTCGACGCCGATGCCGTCGGTCAAGTCGAGCACGGCGCTGACGGCATCGTCCTCGCGGGCGTTGACGGTGTGCGTCGCCCCGAACGTTTTCGTCATCGCCAATTTTTCATCGACGACATCAATGGCTATAATTTGTTTCGCCCCCGCTAACGCGGCTCCTTGAATGATATTGAATCCGACGCCGCCGGCGCCGATCACCGCGACCGTGCTGCCCGGGCTCACCTTGGCCGTGTGAATGGCGGCGCCGACGCCGGTGATGACGCTGCAGCCGATCAAGGCGGCCACTTCAAACGGCACGTCGCGGCGAATCGGAATGACGGCCTGCTCAGGCACAACGGTATATTCACTGAACGCGCCGGTTGTTAAAAACTGATACACTGGCTTCCCTTGCCAAGAAAAGCGCGTCGTCCCGTCGGGCATGGTCCCGGTCGCCGTCAGCCTTGCCGCCTCCTCGCATAGATCGGGCCGCCCGGTGCGGCAATAGCTGCACGTCCCGCATGACGGCACCCAATTGAGCACCACATGGTCGCCTTGTTTGACACTTGTCACCCCTTCCCCGACCTCTTCGACGATGCCCGCCCCTTCATGACCAAGCACGATCGGCAGCGGCAGCGGGAGCGTTCCGTCGATGACGTGCCAATCGCTATGGCATAGGCCGGCTGCTTTCAGTTTCACTTTCACTTCCCCGCGCTTCGGGGCTGCCACTTCCACTTCCTCGATGAAAAGCGGCTCCCCGTAGCGGTGCAATACTGCGGCTTTTGCCATGTCGTTCCCTCCTTTTCCATCCGCCCATTACGCCCGCTTGCCGGCCATATCCGCTTCCTCTTCACGGATGCCGCGGCCCCGCAATGCATCCAAATAGGCGTCCCATTCCTGCTTGAGCGTTTCTTTCAGCTTGAAAAGGCCGATGACGAGCGGCCGGGTCGAATGGTCTTGCAAAAACACATCGCGGATGACATCCTCAAACTCTTCCTTTTTCCCCGGCAGGCCGTGGTCTTTCCCATACAGCAAATGCTTATCGAGCAACCGCCGGATCGTCGGGCTTCCCGGCCCGCCGCTTTGCCGGTAAAACGCTTCGATGCGCTTTGACATCGTCAGCTCTTCTTGTTCCTCGCGCATGTTCCTTCCTCCCTCTTTAAAATCGCGGCCGCTGTTTGCGCGTCCGGAACAGCCGCCAGCCAAGGAAAACGACCAAGATGACAGAAACGGCCAACCCGATGTTGGCGATCGTCGTTTTCTCCATGCCGAGAAACGTTCCGCCCGGGATGCTGGCGACAATAAACCCGGTGGCCATAATGATGGCAAACGCGATGAGGGAAAGCGCCAAACGGTTGGCGATTTGGTTGAGCGTATTGCGCGTCACCGGGTCGGTTTGGACTTGCACGGTCATGCGCCATTTGTTTTCGGCCATCGTCTCCAACACTTTGTTGAACCGGCGCGGGAAGGTGGCGATCATTTCCGCCGTTTCAGCGACAAGACTCGCGTTGGCGCGAAAATTAAAGCGCTTTCCGAGGATGCTTTTTAAAATTGGAATTTCATACGCCTCCACGACTTCGCCGTACGAAATTTCCGGGCAAATCCAGCGCGCCGTCCCTTCGGTGGCGGAAAATCCTTTCGCCCAAAGCGCCAAGCCGTTCGGGACTTTGCAGTAGTTGCGGAGCCCGATCGCCGTCGCTTCAAGGACGAGGCGGCCGTAGTTGTAGCGGCTGCTCCCTTGATGGGCGGACACATAGTTTAACGTCAACGTCCGCAGTTCATCTTTCAATTTGACAACATCGGTGTAAATGGTGGGCGACATCAGTTCCATAAACACTTCGGCGGCGTCTTCCGCCTGGTTGAGCTGGATGTGCAAAATGACACGCATCAAAATTTGCGCCATCACGCTGTCCATCCGCCCGGTCATCCCCCAGTCGATGATGACCGCCTTTTTCGTCCGCTTGTCAATCATAATGTTGGAACCGTGGGCATCCGCATGATAATGGCCGTCGAGCATCGTTTGCACGTAATGATGGACAAGATCGATCATGATGTTGACCCGCTCTTCGAAGGTGAGAAAATCGACAGGGAAGTCTTTAATGAGCCAGCCGTCAATGTATTCCATGATCAAGACGCTTTTCGTCGCTTCATACACGTGCGGAACCGTGACATGTTCAGCCCTCCTTTCGTACTTTTGCTTCATTTCTTGCATTTTTCTTGCTTCTTCCGTCATGTCGAGCTCATCCATGGCGCTGCTGTAATAATCTTGCACGAGCCCCCCAAGATCGAGGGCGGCCTGCAGCTCGGGCGGCAGCCGCTTTTGCAGGCGGGCGGCCATTTTTTTGATAATGGCGATATCGGTTTGAAACAGCTTTTCGACCGTCGGGCGCACCACTTTCACGGCGACGACCGGACCGTCTTTCAGCTTCGCTTTGTATACTTGGGCGAGCGACGCTGAACCGAGGGGCGTTTCGTCGATCCACTCAAACGTCTCGAGGCCGTCGGACAGCTCGCGTTCGAGAATGTATTGAATTTTGGCAAACTCGATCGGCGGCACCCGGTCGAGCAGCTTCTCAAGCTCGAGTGTCACCGGCTCCGGCAGTAAATCTTGCCTGGTGACGAGCACTTGCCCGAGCTTGATGAACGTCGGGCCGAGCTCCTCAAACGCCAGGCGCAGCCTTCGGCCGACATGGCGCCAATAGTCGTTGTCCCCTCCCTTTCCCCGCAGCCTATGGGCGATGGCGTCGCCCAGCACCATGCCGAGCCCGTTTTTGACAAGCACAGCGATGATTTTCCGCCGTCGTTTTCCCGCCGTAATGGCGGCTAGCTCCTCTTCAATGGCCGCGCCAATCGCCGCCCAGTCGCGGGCCGGTTTTGGTTTGGCCGTTTCGATCGACGCGTGCAAACGGCTTCCCTCCTCTCTGCTTTACAGCCGTTCAATAATGGTGGCGGTCGCCATGCCAAAGCCGATGCACATCACTTGCAATCCGTATTTCCCGTCCATGTCCTCAAGCTCATGAAGCAGCGTCGTCATCAACCGGGCTCCGCTCGCGCCGAGCGGATGGCCGAGGGCAATCGCCCCGCCGCGCGGATTGACTTTTGCCATATCCGGCTCGAGCTCCCGCTCCCACGCCTTGACGACGGAAGCGAACGCTTCATTGATTTCGATCACATCGATGTCATCCAAACGCAGCCCGGCTTTGTCGAGCACGCGGCGCGTCGCGGGAATGACGCCGGTCAACATCAAAATCGGATCTTCGCCGACGACCGTGCGGGCGACGATGCGGGCTCTAGGCCGCAAGCCAAGCGCTGCCGCCTTTTCTGCCGACATGAGCAGCACGCCGGCCGCGCCGTCGCTCACTTGACTCGAGTTGCCGGCCGTAATGACGCCATCTTTCGGCTGGAACGACGGCTTGAGCGCCGCCAGCTTTTCAAGCGACGTGTCGCGCCGAATCCCTTCGTCGCGGGTGAAGGACACCGTCCCCTCCTCGCCCGGCACGTCAAGCGGAATGATTTCCCGCTCAAACATCCCACGGTCGGTTGCCGCCGCCGCTTTTTCATGGCTTTGCAAGGAAAACGCATCAAGCTCTTCCCGAGACACCCCCCATTTTTTCGCGATCATCTCCGCAGAAATCCCTTGCGGCACGATGTTGTACCGACTTGTCAGCTGGCGGCTGAACCGCCCCATGTCGCTTCCCATCGGAACGCGCGTCATGCTTTCGACCCCGGCGGCGATGGCGATGTCGATGTCGCCGGCCAAAATCGCCTGCGCCGCGCTATGAATCGCCTGTTGGCTCGAGCCGCACATCCGGTTTAAGGAAAACGCCGGCACTCCGACCGGAAATCCGGCGGCGAGCACCGCTTGGCGGGCGATGTTGCCCCCTTGCTCTCCGGTCATTGTCACACAGCCGACGATGACATCTTCCACCAGGCCGGCATCCAGCCCATTTCGGTCGACAAGCGCCCGCAGCACCGGAACAAGCAAATCGACCGGATGGACGCTTGAGAGCGCCCCTTTTTTCTTGCCGATCGCCGTGCGCACGGCGTCAACAATCACCACTTCCCTCATGCCGCTCCTCCTTTTCTGTCTGAACATCGAACTTCCTTCAGCACGCCCCGAAGCGCGGCGTCCGTTTCGTCAAAACGTAAACAATTCGATGCCGCCTGAAACATTCAACCCAATCCCCGTAATGTACTTCGCTTTATCGGAACAAAGGAACACGATGGCATTGGCGACGTCTTCCGGCTCGCCCGGACGGCGGAACGCGGTGCGCTGGATCATGCGCTCATTCATTTTCGGGTTGCCCATGCGAAACGCTTCCGTGTTGATGATGCCCGGGACGATGGCGTTCACCGTAATGCCGTAGCGCGCCCCTTCAAGCGCCATGCTTTTCGTAAAGCTCAGCACCGCTCCTTTCGTCGCCGAATAGCTCGCCTGGCCGAAGCCGCCAAGCGTCCCGGCGACAGACGACATGTTGATGATCCGCCCCCATCCTTGCTCTTTCATATACGGCCATACCGCTTTTGTACAGTTGTACGTGCCGGTCAGGTTCACCCGCAAATCGCGCTCCCAAAACTCATCGTTTTGCTTTTCGATTTGCGAAACGTGGTCGAGCGTGCCGGCGTTGTTGACCAAAATATCAATGGAACCAAACTCTTCTTTGACGCGGGCAAACACTTCTTTCACTTGCTCACGGTCGGTGACGTCCATTTTGAGAGCCAGCGCCCGCCGCCCCATGGCGCGAATGTCTTCCGCTGTCTTTTCGGCGTACACCACTTTTGTACTCTGCATCACTTGTGAGAGCGGTCCATATTTTTGCGCCGTCTGTTTGCTTTCTTCATCCGATTCGAGCAAAATATCGGTAATGACGACATCCGCTCCCGCTTCGGCAAGCGCCAAGGCATCCGCGCGCCCGAGGCCGCGTGAGGCGCCGGTGACGACCGCCACTTTTCCTTTCAGCAGTTCCGCCCATGACGACATCGGTGATCCCTCCGTTTAACGTAAAAATTGCGGTTGTTTCTTTTGGAAAAACGCCGCCAGCCCAATCGCCGGCTCTCCTGTCTTAAACGTTGCTGCAAATGACGCCGCTTCGATGCCAAATCCGTCTTCTGGAAGCCCTTCGGCCGCATAGATGGCCCGCTTGGCAAGCCCCATCGCCCGTACGGCCCCTTCTGACAGTTGCTCGGCAAACGCCGCCGCCTCTTCTTCCAACCGCTCCGGGGGCGTGATGCGATGAATGAGGCCGAGTTCGAGCGCTTCTTGCGGTTCAAGCCGTCTGGCGAGAAAAATGAGTTCCGTCGCTTTCGCCCGCCCGACGAGGCGCGTCAGCCGCTGCGTGCCACCCGCGCCAGGGATCAGGCCGAGCGAGACTTCCGTCAAGCCGATTTTGCCGCCGCCCATGATGCGGAAATCGCAAGCCAACGCCAATTCGCAGCCGCCACCGAGCGCGTAGCCGTTGATGGCCGCGATGACCGGCTTCGGCATCGTCGCGAATCGGTCGAAGCAGCGCTGCATGCGGGCGCTTTGTTCGGCGATGCCCGCTTCATTGCCGGCAAACTGGGTTCCTCGCTGAATCATATCCTTTAAATCAGCGCCGGCGAGAAACGTTTTCGGATGGGCCGACGCGATGACGACAACGCGCACCCCGCGGTCGGCTTCCAATTCATCGGCTGCTTTCTCCAATTCTTCCATTAATCGCTCGCTAATGGCGTTCGCCGGCGGGTTGTCGATCATCACCCAAGCGACTCCTTTGTTTCGCCGCTCGATGCGCAGCGTTTCGTAAGGCATCGGAATTCCCCCTTTCGTTCGATCGAACCGGCAACTTCATAAATGATCATCGCTCTCCACCGCGAGCGGAGATGTTTGGGTCGCCGCCTCGCTCTTCTATACGTGCACCCCGTATGGCGCATACAACCGCCTTGCGGTGACAAGGCGTTGGATTTGTTGCGTGCCTTCGAAAATATCGAACACTTTCACATCGCGGTACAATTTCTCGACCAAATGTCCGTCAAGGCCGACGGGCCCGAGCAGTTCAAGGCACATAGCGCATACATGAAGCGCCATTTTCCCGGCCACTGCCTTGCAGATAGCCGCTTCCATCGCATTCGGCTCGCCAATGTCGGCTTTCCACGCCGCTTCCCACGTCAACAGGCGAGCAACGTCAATCTCTTGCTCCGCCTCGGCAAGCAGGGCGGCTGCTTCATAGTACAACCGTCCTTGTTTCGGGTACTCGCTGCGAACGATGTCAAGCGTATATTCATAGGCGGCGCGGGCGATGCCGACGGCCATGGCCGCGACGATCGGCCTCGTGCTGTCAAACGTTTTCATCGCCACTTGGAAGCCGGACGGGCGATTTTCGTTTGCGCTGTACAGCTCTTCACCGCCAAGCAAATTTTCATCAGGAACAAAGCAGTCTTCAAACAAGAGCTCCGCCGTTTCATTGGCGCGCAAACCCATCTTATGGACGGTGCGGGTCGCGACAAATCCCGGCGTCCCTTTTTCGACGACAAACGCCCGGTGCCCGGCGCGGCCCAACTTCGGATCAACCGTGGCGAACACGACGACCCAAGAAGCGCGGGCGCCGTTGGTGATGAAAATTTTTTGCCCGTTTAAGAGATAGCCGCCGTCCACTTTTTTCGCCGTCGTGCGGATGCCGGACGCGTCCGAGCCGGCTTCCGGTTCCGTCAAGGCGTAAGCTCCCCAGCGCGGCTCCTCCTTCGTGAAAATGGACAAAAACCGCTGCTTTTGCTCGGGCGTGCCGCTCGATTGAATCGGCGGACCGCCTAAGCCAGGGCCGGGAAGGGAAAGGGCGATGCCTGGGCATCCCCACGCGAGCTCCTCAGCGGCGATGACGGCCACGCGGTTGCCTTCGCGCTCTTTTTTCTCCTTTTTCTTTTCCGAATCAGCCGAAGCACGCCCTCCGCCAAACGAAGACGCATTCAGCTGGATGCCCATTTTGTTGACTTTTTGCAGCCATTCGTCCGGCACCCGCCCGAGCCGGTCGGCCTCCAGCGCGATCGGGCGCACTTCATGTTTAGCAAACCAATGGACGAGTTCTTTGATTTGTTTTTGCTGCGGTGAGAATTCAAAGGAAATCATGGCGCCACCCTCTCTTTCCGTTTGCCCAGCAGCTGTTCGCCGCGGCGGATGAGCCAATCCGTTTCCCGGCCGTACAGCATCACTTGCGCCTGGGCGTCGCGCATCCATTTTTCAGCCGGGTATTCTTGCACGTACCCGTGCCCGCCGAGCATTTGCACGGCCTGATCGGTGACATAGCGCAGGGAACGATGAGCTC
The DNA here is from genome assembly GCF_004123125.1 of Geobacillus sp. PK12. Lineage (NCBI taxonomy): Bacteria > Bacillati > Bacillota > Bacilli > Caryophanales > Anoxybacillaceae > Geobacillus > Geobacillus sp. PK12. The sequence goes on along the minus strand of NZ_SDKL01000020.1, from coordinate 96,551 downwards.
GCGACAACGCGCTCCAGGCGTAGCCGCCCGCCTGTTCATCCCCTCGGTCAACTGCAGCGGCCGCTTGCCATACAAGCAGTTTCGCCCCGCGGCATTCGAACGCCATTTCGGCGATCGTAAATGACACCCCTTGGAACTTGGCGATCTCCTGTCCGAACGCCTTTCTTCCCGCAGTGTATTCAATGGTGTAATCAAGCGCCGCCTCCATCAAGCCGACTTCCTTCGCCGCTTCGATGACTTGGTTTCGGGCGCGCATGCGGTTGAGCAATGCATCCGCTTCCGGGCCGCGGGCCACGAGTTGTTCCGGACCGGCGTACACTTCTGCGAATCGAAGGCGAGCGATGCCGGCAGCCAGCAGCCCAAGCCTGATGTCTCCTTCTTCGATCTCCCATACTCGCTCATCAAAGGCGAGCAATACCGTTTCCTCTTCTTCGTCCCTAGCGGCGATGACCGCCCAGTCGGCTTTCGACGCCAAGCGGACTGGAGACGACACCCCGTCCACAATATATCCGCTGCCGCGCCGGCGCACGCGAATCGCTTCCTTCAGCGGTTCTTTTTGTTCCGCTTCGTCGATCCAGGCGACAGTCGGCCATCCGCCTTTCGCCATCTCCCGGTACCGGTGCCACACGCGGTGCTCGGGAGACAGACGAAAGAGGGAAGACGCCTCCCCGGCCCCCGGAAGCCCTTGAATGACGCCTAAATCGCCATAGCTGAGCGCTTGCCAGATGATCGATTGCGACAGAAGCGGCAGTTCCAAGCCTCCCCACGATTCCGGAAGCTCGAGCGTTGACAAGCCGAGCTCATCCACCCGTTCGCTCACATCAACTGAAACCGTTCGATGTTTTTCACACTCTCTTGCGACCGGCCGAATTTTCTCAACGGCTAGGCTGCGGGCAACTTGAAAAAACGCCTGTTCTTCTTTCGACGGTTGAAAGGATATCACCTTGCCCCTCTCCTTTTCCATTACGATTGAACAGCGGGAATGAACTCGCTCGCCCATTCGCGCAGCTTCTTTTTGTCGATTTTGCCGATCATCGTTTTCGGCAAATAGCCGACCTTTTTCAAAAAGCGCGGGGTTTTGTATTTCGCCAACCGCTTTTGGCAAAACTCGATCAGCTCCGCTTCCGTCACTTGGGCCCCGCGCCGAACGACGACATACGCGGCGACTTCTTCGCCCATTTTCGGTGAAGGGACGCCGACGACGCCGGCTTCCAGCACGTCCGGATGGGACATCAGCAGCTCCTCGATATCGCGCGGGTAAATATTGAATCCACCGCGAATGATGACATCTTTTTTCCGATCGACGATAAACACATACCCGTCCTCATCGATGCGCGCCATATCGCCGGTATACAACCAGCCGTCGCGCAGCGCCTGGCGGGTCTCCTCGTCTTTTCCATAGTAGCCTTGAAAAACGTTTGGACCCGACACAATCAGTTCTCCGACTTCGTTTGGCGGCAGGGGATTTCCGTATTCATCGACGACCGCCACCCGAACCCCGGGAAGCGGCAAGCCGACTGATCCAAGCTTGATCGGTTTCGTCGGATCCGTCGCCGTCACAATCGGCGCCGCCTCGGACAGACCGTATCCCTCCAAAATAAGACAGTTGAACTTGCGCTGAAACTGCTCAGCAAGTTCGGGCGGCAGCGCCGCAGAACCGGATATGCAAGCCACCAAGCTGGAAGTGTCGTACCGGTCGGCCTCGGCATAATGGCATAAAGCATGAAACATCGCCGGCACCATCGCCGTATGCGTCACCCGATGCCGCTCGATCGCTTCGAGCGCTTTTTTCGGCTCAAAATACGGCAGAAGGACGACTTGATCCCCCAAAAGGAGCGCGACGTTCATCATCGTAAATCCGAACGCATGGGAGATGGGCAATACCCCAAGGCCGACGCGTGCAAATTCGGTCGGCAGCCGCTTCGCCATCTCAGCGGCCGCTTCCGCATTCGTGGACAAATTGCGGTGCGTCAACACAACCCCTTTCGGCTGGCCGGTCGTTCCCGACGTGTAAAGCAAAGCCGCAGGATCGTTTTCATTGACTTCCGACGTCGTCAGGCTGGCAGGAGCTTGTTCCATTCTCGTTCGCAAAGAGTGAGGAGAATCCGGAGCGTCCAGCGTGACGATCATCGGAGGCGCCGGCAAGCCATTGGCGGCCTCTTTCGCTTTCGCCCACAGCATTTCCGCCGTCAGCACCACTTTCGGTTGGCAGTCTTTAAAAATGTAATGGAGCTCCTGCGTCTGCAACAGCGGCAACACCGGCACGACAACCGCTCCTGCTTTCAAGACGCCGCTAAAGGCGATGATGACTTCCGGGCTGTTCGGCATCGTTACAACAACGCGGTCGCCCGGCTTGACCCCAAGTTCAATCAATGCATGAGCCAGCTGAGACGAACGGGTATCGCATTCAATGTTCGTATATTCTTTTCCTTCGAATACCAGCAACGGATACGGTCCATATTCCTCTATGTTTCGTTTCCAAATATCCGTCAAACGCATCGTCCGCTTCTCCCCTATCGGTTTGTCAGAGGACAGCCGATTTGTCGACCGCCCTCTTTTCCTCCGTTAAGCCTGCTTTGCACTGTTGTATGCGGCGAGCACTTCTTGAAGGCGAAGCGCCAGCCCCATATCTCCGTCAATGCGAAGCCGCCCGCTCATAAACGCCTCCGTTCCGTTCAATTCCCCTTCCGCCATTTTTTTAAAATCTTCACTGTCCATGCTTAACGTGCAATCAGAAGGCTCTTGCTCCCCTTCAATGACAAATCCTGCATCCGGCCGGAGCACGACTTGGTAGACGCCGGCTTCATCGCCGCTCAAATTGAATTGATACACGGCGACAATTCCTTCCGCTCGTGAAATGTCTTCTTTCAATTGTTGATCGATCATCTGAAACACTTCTTTCACACTGGGCATATCAGTACCTCCTTAATATTTTGAACTATCAGAAATTTTTTGGCCCACTTTTACTATAAACCGCTTTCAATCATTCATCCATCCCGATGATGCTCGGATTTTTCCTTTTGCTTTTGCGTTTTCACCCGACATTTGTCCGGCCATGAAAGCGGGCTACAAAAAATTTCCATCAAACCAAACATCTAAATGACGTTTGGGGCATCACCTTCCTGTCAGCGCCGAGCTCACAAGGCATGAAGAAGTCCATCCTCACCGATCAGCTCCAAATAGCGCCGATAAAGCGGAAACGCCGGCACGATGCGCGGCAGAAGCTGCAGCGCCTTCGCTTTCGATCCTTTTGCCTTCATTTTTCCGGTCATGAGCGCCAATGGAACGTTGATGTTGCCGCCCCAAAATTGGTGGGCGATATCGCCGGTCGTCTTGATGGCAACATCAGGCGCATCGATTGCCTGCCCGAAATAAATGGCGTAGTTTTCACCGGTTTCCGGCCGCCTCGCATCGATGCTGATGACCGCCTCCGGATCGGTCAAATAAAAGACGAACGCGGCGCGGGAACGGCGGATTTGTTCTCCAATCCGATTGATTTGCTCCACCTCGTTGCCGTATTCCTGATACGCTGGATGCTGTCCCCACCAGCTGCGCAGCTCCATTTCCGTCCTTGGGCGCGACGGAATTTGCATAAACTCGCCGATCACCCGATACACATGAGCATCATCACGAAACAATGCCATATCCGTTCACTCCCTTCAATCGAGTGTGCACTCTCATTTTGGCGCGAAACGACTCCCTCCAGCAATTCCGACAATTGCCGGGAGGAAACAGGCAAAACGAAGGGAACCCATGAACACTCAACAAAGCGTATAAGCGATGAAACAAAAAAATAGCCGCCCCGTTTGTTTGAGGCAGCTGTTTTGGCCAACATGGCTGCAACGATTCTTTTTAGGACAATCTTCAGCGCATCATTAATGGTGTAAACTCTCTTTTTGTTAACGCATGCTCGTTTTTTTATCGACAAAGAAAAAAGCAACCTCCTCCCACATTCGTAATCGAATATGAAAAAGGTTGCTTTAGCATGTTTTTGCTAGTTACAAATTACGTTTTTGTTTGTAAATCTCGTCAACCCCTACAAATTCGCCAGCCGCATGACGTCGCGGGCGATCATGACCTCTTCATTCGTCGGGATGACGAGCACTTTGACCGGCGAGTGCGGATAGCTGATGAACGCTTCTTTGCCGCGCACTTTGTTTAGGATGGGATCCCAGTACACCCCCATGAACTCGAGGCCGCGCAACACTTTCGCCCGCACGACTTCGCTGTTTTCGCCGATGCCGGCGGTGAAGATGATGGCATCGACCCCGCACATGCGCGCCGCATATGAGCCGATGTACTTATGAATGCGGTTCGCAAACACTTCAAGTGCCAGTTCTGCGCGCTCATTTCCTTCGGCGGCCGCTTTTTCCAAGTCGCGCAAATCGCTCGAGATGCCGGATATGCCGAGCATGCCGCTCTTTTTGTTCAGCACGTCAATCACTTCATCGGCCGTCATTCCCGTTTTTTCCATAATGTACGGGATGAGCGCCGGGTCGATGTTGCCGGAGCGCGTTCCCATCGCCACGCCGGCTAATGGCGTAAAGCCCATGGACGTGTCGATCGACTTGCCGCCTTCAACCGCCGCGATGCTCGCCCCGTTGCCTAAATGGCACGAGATGAGGCGCAGCTGTTCGATCGGCCGGCCGAGAAGCTCCGCCGCCCGCTGGGTGACGTATTTGTGCGACGTGCCGTGGAATCCGTACTTGCGGATGCCGAATTTCGTGTAATACTCATATGGCAAGCTGTATAAAAACGACTGTTCCGGCATCGTCTGGTGGAACGCCGTGTCAAACACCGCCACGGCCGGCACGTCCGGCAGCACTTCCTGAAACGCCCGAATGCCGACGAGGTTGGCCGGGTTATGGAGCGGAGCGAGCTCGGACACTTCTTCAATTTGCTTGATGACGTCCTCGGTGATGAGCACCGAATCACTGAACTTCTCCCCGCCGTGGACGACGCGGTGCCCGATGCCGTCAATTTCGTCAAACGAACGGATAATGCCGTAGCGAATGAGCTTATCAAGCAGCATTTTAACGGCCGCGGCATGATCCGGAATCGCCGTCACTTCTTGATGTTTTTCACCGTTTACGACAATGGTGAAAATCGCGTCGTCAAAGCCAATCCGTTCGACGACCCCTTTGGTCAACACCGTTTCTGCCGGCATCTCAAACAGCTGGAATTTCAACGAGGAACTTCCCGCATTAACGGCTAGCACTTTCGCCATCGAAAACACAGCTCCTTTTTTGCCAAAATCCGCTCGCGCTTACCGTTAGTGTGCGCGATTGGGCGCCGTTTCACTATGCCTTTTTCATTGTATGCCTCCCGTTTTCGCGTTTCAAGCGCGGCTTTGTTTCGCAACCGGTTGCAAGAAAAAGTTTTTATGTTGTGAAAAATGAAAACGGAGCTGACCGAAAAGGTCGGTGAAAAACAGCGATTCTTCGATGAAGAAAAGAGCAGCATTTATCATCTTGAGCCGAGAAGACCCCACTTCCACGCGTGAGCGCAAGGGGAGGAAGATGCAACCTCTCGTTTTGTGAAGGGGCTTGACGGCCTATACGGTGATCAAAAAGGGCGTCCCGCTGCGTTTGGGACACCCTTTCTTCAACGTTCTTTTTCCTCGGTGATCCAGGCGTCGATTTTCGCCATCATCGCCTGCATCGCCGATTTGTTGGAAAACCGCGGCAGCTCGACAAGCAGCACGTGTTTTGGCTTTTTGACGTTCGGCCCTTTCTTTTGCAAAATCAACACGCTTTTTGCCGCCTGATCGTTTTGAAACATCGACAGCGGCAGCTGCAAGACTCCTTGGACAATGGCCGCCTCTTTTAAAAATTCGTTCAGCTGCCCCGCCTGCGGGCTTGAGAACAACGTATTCGGGATGAGGAAAAACAAGTAGCCGCCCTCTTTCGTATAACGCAAGCTTTGCTCGATGAACAAATGATGGGCATACGACCGGCCTTCCTTCGCTTTTAAGGCGAAGCGGGCGGCATTGTCGTCATCCGGGTAATAGCCGACCGGCAGATCGCAGACAACGACGTCAACCGGCTCAACAAACAGCGGCCTTAGGCTGTCTTGGTTAAACAGCTGCACCGGATGCTTTTGCAAGTTCGCGTTGACGTACGCCAATTTGACAAGCAGATCATCGACATCGCTGCCGTAGCTCGCCGCCTGTTTTCCCCGAAGGCCGTTTAACACCGCCGTCAATAAATTCGCCGTGCCGACGGCCGGGTCGAGGATCTTAAGCGCCAAATGCGAGCGCGTAAACTCGCGGACCAAATACGCCAAAAACAAACTGACCGCATCCGGAGTCATTTGGTGGTGCGGCTGAACATGCTTGCGCATCCCTTTTAACACCGCAAGCTGAAACGCCTTGCGGATTTCTTCGTTTTGAAACCGTTCCAGCATCAGTTCGCGATACTGCTTTTTCAGCCGTTTCGCGTTCAGCTCGCTCACCTCATCTTGCAGCACGTCGCCGTGGAACAAATTCTCCCCCGTCTCCGCGACGGCTTCTAAATACGTGCATTGCAATTCTTCTTGCAAAAGTTGGGCCGTTTCATCGAATACCGTGAACAACCGTTCGACTGGCGTCATCATCTGTACGTCCCCACCTTTCTGCCAACGTCCCTTCTGTATATTGTACGGCCGTCCGCCTCGCGCCGCAAGAAAAGCGCCGATAGGAACGGAAAAGGCCCCGAACGGGTCGGGGCCTTTTCATTATTTCGCCGCTTTCGCCGCTTCAATCGCCGCTTCGTAGTTCGGATGGTTCGTCACTTCCGGCACGTATTCGACATACGTCACTGTGTCATGGCTGTCGATGACAAACACGGCGCGGGCAAGCAGGCGCAGTTCTTTGATCAAGACGCCGTATGCTTGTCCGAACGAAACATCGCGATGGTCGGACAACACTTGAACGTTCTCAATGCCGGCGGCGCCGCACCACCGCTTTTGCGCAAACGGCAAATCGACGCTGATCGTCAACACTTTCACATTGTCGAGCTTTGCCGCTTCCTCGTTAAACCGGCGCGTTTGCGCGTCGCAAACCCCGGTGTCGAGCGACGGAACAACGCTGATCAGGCGGACGTGTCCTTTCGTATCCGCGAGCGTCACTTCCTGCAAGTTTTGATCAAGCACGGTGAAATCCGGCGCTTTGTCGCCGACTTTCACTTCGTTGCCGACAAGCGTCACCGGCTGCCCTTTAAACGTCACATAGGCCATGGGTTCTCTCCCCCTTTAGAAAAAATATGTACTACTTCCATACTAAAACGCGGAACGGAATTTTTCAACGATTTTGTCCGTTCATGACAGCGGACAAACAAAAGGCCGGACGCCAACGGTCCGGCTAAATGTCAAAGTCGTCTGCTTTTTGGCCTGCGGCGCCGTCTTTCTTGTTTTTCTTCAGCATCGCCTGAATCTTCTCAAACGCCTGCGGCGCGACATCGAGAATTTTTTCGTATAAGTGCGTGCTTTCATCCAAATGGAGCAGCTTCACCCCGGACGAGTTGACGACGAGAAACGCAATCGGCGTAATCGAGACGCCGCCGCCGCTGCCGCCGCCAAACGGATGTCCGTTCCCTTGGGCCTGCCCGTTCCCGCCGGCTTGCGCCCCTTGGTGGCCGTTTTGCTGGCCGTCAAGCATAAACTCGCTGCCGCCGGCGGCAAAGCCAAACCCGACTTTCGAGACGGTCAAAATGACACTCCCGTCAGGCGTCTCCACCGGGTCGCCGATAATGGTATTGACGTCGATCATTTGTTTTAAGTTTTCCATCGCTGTTGTCATCAGCCCTTGAATCGGATGGTTCGTCATCGTCATTCCTCCTAGTAGCCTTCATTTGCCTGCTTGGCCGCCAATGGGTCCCGCTTTGGCGGCCGCTGTCCGCGCCAATGTTTGACCACTCGCAATCCTGCTACCATAGCATGCCCGATTCGAAACTGAATCATACATAAAAACACCGTTTCTGAAGCGGCCCGATCGTAGGCCGGAACGATGGCGACAGCCGGAGTTGTTTTCATGTTCATATAGCGGCTCGCAGCACCGATGATCATGTATTTCAGCGACCAGCCAAGCCCCACGAGCAAGCCCGTTGACGCGGCGTCGCCGGTGCCGATTCTCGTTTTCCACTCCCATTTCGTAATCGTCACGTGGCGGTAAAATTGTTTCATAATTTCATGCAAGTCGACGACTTGCTCGAGAAACCGTTTCAGCTGCCGAAACAGGTCGGCGATTTTTTTTAGGGTCAATTTCCCTTTCTTTTCCTCCTTCCCGCGCGTTCCCTCCACTCCTTTTTTATGGAGAAACGCCACCCCCGGCGCATCCGAATCCATTTCTACTTTGATGAGCGGAATGCGGACGGTATAGCGGAGGAGGCCAAACAGCGTGCGCACCACGATTTTGCATTCATCGTCGTCTTTCATATGGCGAAACACGACCGTCACCGATACTTTCATCCAGGCGACGAGAAGAAGCAAAAGAACAACCGTTGCGATGACCGCGATGACTGCTTTCAATGTCCGCCCTCCCTTTCATCATCCATTGTCGCCATCTAGAAAAAAAATAAACCTGCCGTTTCGGCAGGCGGACATTGGTTGACGGTCTGTTCTTGATGCAGGCGGATTGTTACTCGCGGACGACGATCGTATCCGCGAACTGGTCATGCATCCCTTTTTTCTTTTCGGAAAACGCAACAAACAAAAAACCGATGAACAGCAATTTTTTCGCGATGAATTTGCCGACGACTTCGCGAAACAACACGGTCAGCCAGGTGAGCGGCTCGCCGCGCTCATCGACCACTTTTAAGCCGAACACCATTTTGCCAAGCGTCTGCCCAAACGCTTTCGTCATCAACACGAAATAGGCGTAAAAGACGACGGCGGCCGCGACCGCCGCTGGCGCGAACAAACCGTCCTGCGCAAGCGGCCAATCGAACAGGCGAAAAAGCGGCCAAACGATGAGCCGGTTGAGGCTCGAGACAACAATGACATCAAGGCAATACGCCCAAAAACGAAGCCAAAAGCCGCCGTAGCAGAGGGGGCGCTCTGCCGGCGGGAGATGATCCGCCAGCGTCGCCGTTATTTGCATGTCCGTCATGTTTCCACTCCTTTATTCGGCGTATAAATACATAAGCCGCGGCGAGGATGGGCGCGACAACAGGCGGATGAGCCCGGCCGCCTCGCTGTCCGGCTTCATCCGGTTCGACACCATCTCAAAGAGAGAGCTCCACGGCGCATCGTTCACGTATTTTACGACTTGAGCGCCGGTTAAATGATGCTCTTTTTTGAGCGCAGCGATCGCGTCATCCAAGTAGCCGAACTCGTCGACAAGGCGGAGCGCCTTCGCCTGTCGCCCGTCATAAATGCGGCCGTCCGCCAGCTTGCGCACCGTGTCTTCCGGCAGCTTTCTCCCTTTGGCTACCACATCAACAAACGCATCATACGAATCATTGATCAGCTGCTGCAAAATCTCCCGTTCCGCTTCGGTCATTTTGCGCGCCGGATTCATGATGTCTTTGTACGGCCCGCTTTTGATCGTGACAAGCTCCACGCCGTACTTCTTTGCCAGCCCTTCATAGTTGACGCTTTGCATGATGACGCCGATGGAGCCGGTGATCGTCTCCGGGCTGGCGAAAATTTTATCGCCGGCCGCCGCGATATAGTAACCGCCCGAGGCGGCCATGGCCCCCATCGATACGTAAATCGGCTTGTTCGTCTTCTTTTTCAGCTTCATCAGCTGATCGTAAATTTCCGCGCTTTCCGCGACACCGCCGCCCGGCGAATTGATGTGCAAGATGATCGCTTTGACGTTTTGATCCTCTTTCGCCTGTTTGATCATTTGCAAAAACGTTTGGTGGTTGTACTGTGATGAGGAAAGAAACGACTCCGCTTCCCCCGCATCTTGAATAACTCCGTTCACTTCCAACACAGCGATTTTTTTCAACGGGTCGCCCTCGGCGATGACTTCTTCGCTAAATGGCGACTCCATGAGCGCCAGCCAGCTTTCCGACCAGCCGCCGGCCTTGTCGGACAAAAGAACGCCAACCGCTTGAACAAGCACCGAGATCACAAACAAGGCGGCGGCGATGGCCAACGCGGTCCATCGTTTTCGATTCATCGTCTTCCCCCCTGCATCGGCTGCCCATATTTTTAGAATCCTGGCAAACGTGGTACAATATTCATTGTACATCGATTGATTAGATGATGCCAGCAGGAGGGCAAAACATGGATATGGAACGCAACCGTCTTTATTTTTTTTATAAGCGCGACGACAAGCTCATCGAACGGGTGAAGCCGCTCATGGAGCTGGCAGAGCGCGGTCCGTTTGTTGTCGTCGACGACTATCGGGAAGCGAACATCATCGTCAGCATCGGGGATGACGGCGCGTTTTTGCAGGCGGTGCGGCAGACGGGATTTCTTCCTGACCGTTTGTACGTCGGCGTGTCCGTCTTGCCGGCGCGCGGGTTTTACTGCGATTTCCATATTGACGACATCGATCATATGGTGGAAGCGGCGAAAAATTGGAAACTCGAAGTGCGGCGCTACCCAATCATCGAAGTGACGATCGACGGCGCGGCTTCGTTTTTCTGCTTAAACGAATGTTCGATCCGCTCGCAAATCATTAAAACGATGGCGATCGACGTTTTCATCGACGACTTGCATTTCGAGACGTTCCGCGGCGACGGCATCATCGTTTCGACGCCGACCGGCAGCACCGGCTACAATAAATCGGTGCACGGAGCGGTCGTCGATCCGCTCTTGCCGTGCTTTCAAGTGAGCGAACTCGCCTCGCTCAACAGCAACCGCTATCGGACGCTCGGCTCGCCGTTCATTTTGAGCGGCTCGCGGACGTTGACGCTGAAAATGTCGGAAGAAACAAGCCATTTTCCGATCATCGGCCTCGACAATGAAGCGCTCAGCATCCAGCATATTGAGCGGATTGACATTCGTTTAAGCGACCGGGTGGTCAAAACGGTGCGCTTGAAAGACAATTCGTTCTGGGATAAAGTGAAACGCGTCTTTTTGTGAAGCGTGTGTCTGTTCTCCCGGCAAAACACCGGATCTAAAATGGCGAATCCGTTCGACGCGCATGCGGCAAGAGGGTGTCTCGCAACGAGACACCCTCTTGTTTGGTCGCCGCGCGGACATCGCTCCGCTTCTGGCAACGGCCAGCTCAACCGGCTCTTTCTGCTTACGACGACCGGCCGGCAAGGCGGGCTTCCCGCTCGCGCAGCTCGACGCGGCGGATTTTTCCGGACGCCGTTTTCGGCAAATCGTCGACAAACTCGATTTTACGCGGGTATTTGTACGGCGCCGTCAACTGTTTCACATGTTCTTGCAGGGCCGGAATCAGAGACGGATCGTCTTTGTCGACCCCGTCGCGCAGCACGACAAACGCTTTGACAACATGGCCGCGCACTTCATCCGGACTGGCGATGACGGCGCACTCTTTTACGGCTGGGTGCTTGACAAGCGCGTCTTCGACTTCAAACGGGCCGATCGTATAGCCGGCGCTGATGATGATGTCATCCCCGCGGCCTTCAAACCAGAAATAGCCGTCTTCGTCTTTGCGCGCTTTGTCTCCCGTAATGTAGTAGTCGCCGCGGAACTGCATCGCTGTCCGCTCCGGATCTTTGTAATAATACTTAAACAGCGCCGGCGTCTCGATATGGACGGCGATGTCGCCGACTTGTCCGGGCGGGCACGGCTCGCCGTTTTCATCGATAATTTCGACGCGGTTGCCTGGCGTCGGTTTCCCCATCGAACCCGGCTTGATGGGCATTCCTTTCATGACGCCGACAAGCAGCGTGTTTTCTGTCTGGCCGTAGCCGTCGCGCACTTCGACGCCGAAATGCTTGGCAAACGTGTCGATCACTTCGCGGTTGAGCGGCTCTCCGGCGGACACGGCGCTGTGCAAATGAGATAGATGATAGCGGCCGATGTCCGGCACTTTCGCCATCAAACGATACTCGGTCGGCGTGCAGCACAGCACATTGATGTTGTATTTTTCCAATAGCTGCAAATATTTTTCCGGCTCAAAGCGGCCGTAGTAGACGAAACCGGTCGCCCCCGAGCCGAGCACCGATAAAAACGGGCTCCAAATCCATTTTTGCCATCCCGGTCCGGCCGTCGCCCAAACGAGGTCGCCTTCTTCAATGCACAGCCAGTTTTTCGCAGCCGTGCGCAAGTGGGCGTACGCCCAACCATGGCAATGGACGACCCCTTTCGGATTGCCGGTCGTGCCGGATGTGTACGACAAAAACGCCATATCATCGCGCGAGGTATCCGCCGCCTCAAGCGTTTCGCTCTCTTTGGCCATGGCGTCTTCAAGCGGAATCCATCCGTCCCGGGGTTCCCCGATGACGAACTTCGTCAAACGTTCGATGCCGTCAATCGGCGCAAATTCGTCCGTATACGGCGCATAAGCGACAACCGCCTTCGCTTCGCTATGGACGAGCCGATATTGCAAATCCTTTGTCCGCAGCATCTCCGAGCTTGGGATGACGACAAGCCCGGCTTTGAGCGCCCCTATATACACTTCGTATGTTTCAATGAGGCGCGGCATCATGACGAGCACTTTATCGCCTTTTTCGAGCCCATGCGATAAGAAAGCGTTTCCAATTTGGTTGGCGCGCGCCATCAAGCGGCCGTATGTAATCTCTTTCGTTTCGCCTTGCTCGCTCTCCCATTTCAACGCGATCCGATCCGGGCCGGCGGCCGCATGCCGTTCCATTTCCGATGTTAAATTGTAGCGCTCGGGAGCAATCAAGTCTTCCCGCCTCATCGTTCCTCTCCCCCTCTGTCTTGTTTCACCTTGGTCGGCATCTTTATTATACAAAATAGTCGTTCTATTTTGAATACCGTTTTTCTCATATGAAAGCGGCGGGGAATGCCCCCGCCGCGTAAGCCATCATGATGAAATTAGAATTGGCGTGCGCCGCCCAATTGTTGCTGCGCCATGGCTACGAGACGTTTCGTGATCTCACCGCCGACCGAACCGTTGGCGCGCGAAGTCGTGTCAGCGCCTAAGTTCACGCCAAATTCTTGAGCGATCTCATATTTCATTTGCTCCAGCGCTTGTTGCGCACCCGGAACGAGCAGTTGATTGCTGTTGTTGCGTGCCATCTGTTTTCACCTCCTTGTACCTATAGAATGTGTGAAAACAGATGGCGATATGCAGCGATGCTTTTTGGTAAATTTTGAGATTCAAAACAGCTCGGCAAACTCATCGCCCTGCCCTGTTTCTTCATCAATGACGAGCGTTTCTGTGTCATTGACTGCCTTTTCCAGAAGCGGAGCGAGGTCGAGCTGGCTCTCATAATGGAGCACTTTTTCTTTTTTCGGCTTCGTTTTCGGCGCTCTTGGCGTAAAAATGGTGCAACAGTCTTCATACGGAAGAATGGAAATATCATGTGTGCCGATTTGCTTCGCCAGCTCGATAATTTCAAGTTTATCCATCGAAACAAGCGGGCGCAAAATCGGGGTATTTGTCACCTCATTGATCACGTACATGCTTTCTAGCGTCTGGCTCGCGACTTGGCCGAGGCTTTCGCCCGTGACGATCGCCAACGCCCGCTGGCGGCGGCGCAACGCATCGGTGATCCGAAGCATCGCCCGCCGAGTGGAAATGAGCGAGTACTCGTTCGGAACTCCTTGATAAATGGCTTGCTGCACTTCCGTAAACGGCACGATGTGAAGCTTGATTCTCCCGCCGTATGTCGTCAACTTGCGCACGAGGTCAATCACTTTTTGCTTCGCCCGTTCGCTTGTAAACGGCGGGCTGAAAAAGTGGACGGCCTCGATTTCCAAACCGCGCTTCATGGACAAATATCCCGCGACCGGGCTGTCGATGCCGCCGGAGAGCATGAGCATCGCCTTGCCGCTCGTTCCGACCGGCAGGCCGCCGGCGCCGAAAATGTCGCGGCATGTGACATATGTCCCGTCTTGGCGCACTTCAATGCGCACGTCGATATCCGGCTCGCGCACGTTGACCGTAAGTCCATCCGTATGCCGCAAAATATGCGCCCCCACCTCGTAGTTCAGCTCGTCGCTTCGATACGGAAACTGCTTGTCGACGCGGCGGGCGCTCACTTTAAACGTTTTTCCTTTGTATGGGAGCTGGCGGACGGCGGCGAGCGCCGTTTCCTTAATGGCGTCCAAATCGTTTTTGCACTTCATCGCCAGGCTGAACGAATGAATGCCAAAAACGGTTTTCAGCTTTTCGATGATCGGTTCATGCGGCTCGCCGTTTAATAAAATGTACATTCGGTCACGCATATATTCAATCTGAATCCGCTCGAACGCCTGCAGTTTGCGGGCAATGTTGTTTTTAAGACGTCGGACGAAGATGTTCCGATTTTTTCCTTTCGTCGTCATTTCTCCGTAGCGGATCAAAATGCGGTCATAGTTCCTCATCTTATTCCGTTACCTCGCTTAATGTTTTGATCGCCTGCTTGATCGCTGCCACCGCCGGCGCGATTTCTTCCCGGCTGTTGTCAAACGACAAGCTGATGCGAATGCCGCGCTCGGCTCGGTCTTCACCAAGTCCCATGGCCAAAAGCGTCTTGCTCGGCGCCTTTTTTTTCGATGAACAGGCCGACGTCGTCGAAACGTATATTCCATTTTTTTCTAGTTCATGAACAAACACTTCCGGCTTCACGCCGCGCTTTAACGAAAAGTTGATGATATGAGGAGCGACGCCATCGCGCGGCGTGTTGATCTCGATGTCTGGAATCGCCGAGAGCGCTTCAAGCCACTCGTCTTTCAATGCTTGAAGCCGGCCGATGTCCCGCTCATACCGCTCCATGGCCAAGCGAAGCGCCTTTGCCATCGCCACGATGGCGGCGACGTTCTCCGTTCCGGACCGAAGCTGCCGCTCCTGCCCGCCGCCGGCAATCAACGGCGCCAAGCGGACGCCTTCACGGACGTAAAGCAAGCCGGCGCCGCGCAATCCGTGAAATTTATGCGCCGATATCGTGCATAAATCAACACCGGCTTGCTTCAAGTCGAGCGGCACTTTGCTGATCCCTTGCACCCGATCGACGTGAAACAATGTTTTCGGATAGCGGGACAAGAGGGCGCCGATTTCTTCGATTGGCTGCACCGTGCCAACTTCGTTATTGACGTGCATGACCGACACGAGAATCGTATCGTCGCGCAGCGCTCGTTCCACTTGCTCAACCGATACCCTTCCTTCGCGGTCGACCGGCAAGTACGTCACCTCAAAACCAAGCTCCTCAAGCTGGCGGCACGGTTCAGCGACAGACGGATGCTCGATTTTCGTCGTAATGATATGCCGGCCGCGCCGCTCGTATTGCCAGGCGACCCCTTTGATGGCGAAATTGTTCGCCTCCGTTCCGCCGGAGGTAAAAACGATTTCATTCGGCTTAACGCGCAGCATGGCGGCGATTTGTTCACGCGCCTGCGCCAAAAGCCGCTCCGCCTTCATGCCCAGCCCATGGAGCGACGACGGATTGGCAAAATAGTTCGTTGCGACGGCGACGAACGAATCGACCACCTCGGGAAATGGTTTGGTCGTCGCACTGTTGTCAAGATAAATCATCGCTTCCATCCTCCGCTCATTGTCGGCAAAATATCGCTGTACATCGTCCATCTTAACCAAAACAGGCGCCAATCGGCAACGAAAACACACCGTCATTTACATTATTCACCAAAAACCCATTGAACAATCTCCCACCTGCGCTTAGAGGTGGGAGATTCTTGGGAACACCCGCCCCACGGCAGGCTGTCAGCCAAGCCATCCCCGTGCGTCCCACGGTTTGGCTGCCTTACGAAGACAGCAAACGAAGCCCCCTCATTCAAAATATTCCGGGCTTCGTTCCTGTTCGAGAGAAGAGGCAGAAAAGCTTGTGCTGTGTTTTTTAGTAAAATAATGGATAATCAATACTCGTGATCAGGTGGTTGATCACTGTTCCCGGCTGTTATCCTCCTGCCATAATTTCTGCACACGGTCAAACGCGCCCGGCTCGACTTCTTCAACGGCCGCCACCGCTTGCCGGAGCGCCTCCTCATAATCATAATGGCGAAATAAAAATTCGGCTTCTTCCAGCCCTTTGCGGACCGCTGGATAGCGGCGTCGGTAGCGGTTGCCGTATTGAATCGTCCGCTCCGCCAGCGTCGCCTGTTCGATCATTTCCACCGTCCGCTCATACAACCGTTCCACAGCCGCTTTCGCCTCCTCCAACGCTTGGTCGACCGCCGGCATGTCAAGCGGCTTTTCTTCAAGACGCGCGGCAACGGCTTGCAAGCTGCGTCTCGCTTCCGCCAATTCAAGCGCATACGGTTCAGGCAGCCCCGGCAGCCGGCTTTTTTGCACAAGGCGGAGCGCCTCGGCCAATGTTTTTCTCATGCCGTCAAGCTTTTCGCGGGCGATCAATTCGTCTTTGCGCAGCGTCTGCAGCATCGTTCGAAACTGTTCATGCTCTTCCTTCATGAGGTCGATTTGGGACACAAGCTGCTCAAGCTCCTCTTTCAGGAGCGAATACGCTGTTTTCGCCTCGGCAACGCGGTCTTGAATGAGAAAAAACCGCTTTTGCAACTGGTGCAGCTGCTTTTCGATGCTCCGGTACTTTTCGAGGTCGCTTGGCGCCAAATGGTAGCTTTGCTGGACGAACAGCGCCTCGGCCTCGGTTTCCTTCGCCTCGGCGGCAAGCTCCTGAAGCATGCCGCTGAGGCGCGGCATTTCCGTTTGCACATATTGATGCGCGAGCACTTCGTTTTCGAGCAAATCGTAGAGCGCGTCGATCTCTTCTTTCAGCTCAGCGACAATCTGCTTCGCTTCTTCGATGCGCAGCTCATGGATCATGGCCAGACATTGCTCGATTTTTTCCCGTTTTTCCTGAAGCGTGCGCTCCATGTGCAAATGGTCAAGGATGTATCCGCGCTCTTCCATCTCTCGATAGCCATCAGCCAACTCAGCGAGCTGAGCTGGCAACGACGTTTGGCATTCGCCAAGAATTTTAGGAATTTCTTCCATCATGGATGTGAGCCGGCCGAGCTCTTCCTTCAACGTCAGAACCACATCGCGCGCCGCCAAATAGTTGCCGGCTTCCGTCAATTCGGCAAACCGCTGAAACTGCTTTTCCGCTTCCGTTAAACGGACGTCAAGCAAGTCGGCAGCCGAACCGAACGTATAACGGTAAGCAAGCAGCGCCTTTTTCGCTTCCCGGTGAGCCGCACGCAGCTCCTCGATCTCCGCCCGGCTTTGTTCCTCGCTGCCGATCAACTCATTCACTTCATGAATGATTTCATGCACTTCTTCCTCAAGACGACGCAATCCGTCGGCGATCTGCCCAAGCAGCCGGCGCGCCTGCCGGTAGCGGTATTTGTCGAGCAGCCGCTCCGCGTCAAACAGCTGTTCTTCCACATTCGGCAGCTTCACTGCCACAATGTCGTCCCATTGCTGGCGCCATCGTTCAAACAGCTGCTCCGTCTCCCCTGTCATATTCAGCTGTTTCACTTTCGCCAGCTCATCCGGCACCGGCCGGTTCATCAAGTTGATTTTCCATTCCTCGAGCCGATCGATTTCCCGGTACATCCGCTTCCGGTACACATGATTATATATGATTGCCCCCGCTCCGAGGAGCAGAACGATCCATGCCATTCCCATCCGCTGATGCCCTCCTTGCATTCAAGCTACTTCTATCGAACAAACGAAAATAGCGGAGAAGGCAAAAATATATGTTTTTCAATGTTTTTATGATACCATGTTAACGACATTTTTTGACCAAAATTTTTATTTTTTTTACAAGAATCTTCACTATTTTTGCTATGATACATAAGGGAGAAAGGAGGAAAATCGATCATGCGCGACGGGCATATTCATACGCCGTTTTGTCCGCACGGAAGCCAAGATCCGCTTGAGGCCTATGTAGAGCGCGCGATCGAACTGGGCTATACCGACATTTCCTTTACGGAGCACGCCCCGCTTCCTGAGCGGTTTATCGATCCAACGCCCAACCAGGACTGTTCGATGAAGCTTAGCCAGCTTGAGCGCTATTTGCACGCCGTCGCTGAGGTGAAAGCCCGCTACCGAAACGACATTGCCATCCGTGTCGGGCTCGAAGTCGATTTTATTCCTGGCTTTGAGGAAGAAACAACCCGCCTGCTCGACGAGGTCGGCCCGCTGCTTGACGACAGCATTTTATCGGTTCACTTTTTGGCCCACGAAGGGCAATATGTATGCCTTGATTACAGCGAAGATATGTTCGCCGACATCGTCCGCTTGTTCGGATCGGTCGAACGCGTCCACCGCGCCTACTACGAAACGGTGCGGCAATCGATCCGCACGGAGCTTGGCCGCTACAAACCGAGACGCATCGGCCATATGACGCTTGTGCGCAAGTTCCAACGCCGTTTCCCATGCTTGGAACCAATGGATGAGTGGATTGTTGCCATTCTCGATGACATCAAGCAGTTCGGCTATGAATTGGACTACAACGGCGCCGGCGCCGCCAAACCGCTCTGCCTTGAGCCGTATCCGCCGGGCGGCGTGATCGCCGAGGCGCGGCGGCGGGGCATCCCGATCGTCTACGGATCCGACGCCCATCGCGCCGCCGACTTGCACCAAGGACGGGAGAGGATGGACCGCGAGGCTCTTTCGGTTGACAACCGCCCGCAGCCGTCATAAAATAGGCGAATCAGCCATTTCCCTGCTTGCATCCTGCTGGATGTTGAGGCCAGAGTCCTGCTCCAACCATGATGAAAAAGGAGGCTAGTTCTATGTTTCGTCCCATGGCTTACAACGGAACACGCGAAGAAAATTACGCGCTCGTCATCGAACAGCTGAAATCGCTCATTTCCGGGGAACCCAACTTCATCGCCAACTTGGCGAACGCAGCCGCCTTGCTCAACCAGTTTTTCACCGACATCAATTGGGTCGGGTTTTATCTCGCAGACGGCGAGGAGCTTGTGCTTGGCCCGTTCCAAGGCTTGCCGGCATGCGTGCGCATTCCGTTCGGCAAGGGGGTGTGCGGCACGGCGGCCGCCGAGCGGCGGACGGTGGTCGTTCCGGACGTTCACCAATTCCCGGGCCATATCGCCTGCGATGCAGCGTCTCAATCGGAAATCGTCGTGCCGCTCATCAAAGACGGACGCGTCATCGGCGTTCTTGACATCGACAGCCCGGTGAAAAACCGCTTCGATGACATCGACCGCCGCTACTTGGAGCAGTTTGCCAGCGTGCTCATGTCCGCCTGACGAAAAAAGCGCACCAAGCGCGAAGAAGGAATCCGCTTGCCCGGATTCCTTTTTTTACACCTTATACACATGACCGTCATCGTGCACAAAAATGCAGTTTTTTCCCATCTCCTTCGCCATATAAAGCGCGGCGTCAGCTCGTTTGAACAGCTGCTCTGCATCTTGAAAGCCGCCATGCCCCCACCATGATATGCCGCACGACACGGTCACCGCCGGGATCGTTTGCTCCCGCACTTTTTCCATGATGCGCCGGGCGACGGCAACGGCGTCGGACAGCGGCACGTTCGGCAAATACACCGCCAGCTCTTCCCCGCCCCAACGCGCCGCCACATCGCTGTCGCGAATGTTGGCGCGCATCGTCTCTGCCACTTGAACAAGCACTTCATCGCCTGTTTGATGGCCGTACACATCGTTGATTTGCTTAAAGTTGTCAATGTCAAGCAACATGAACGCTCCCGACGCATCGGTTCCCATCGACTGTTGGATCCGCTCGTCCAAGTAGCGGCGCGTATGCAGCTTTGTCAAATAATCGGTGACCACCATCTTCTCGAGCTCTTCGCGCAGCATCGCGTTCATAAACGCCAGCGTTGAATGTTGAACGAGGGATTCCAAGAGCTTGAACATCTCAAACGTAAAGCGGTACGGCTCGCTGGCGAGCGCAATGCACAGTCCCTTCGTTTCTTTGTTTTGCTGCATCGGCGCCGCCATGATGGAGCGAAATGGACCGAAAGCGGACACGCATACATCGCCGGCAAATAAAATGTCATTTCCGCTTTGGCGCCGCTTTTCCACCCATTCGATATAGGGCTCGGACCGATGGTCGAAAAAAAACGGCGTGCTGCCTGGAAAAAGCTCCCACTTGCCGTCGGCAAACCGGAAAAAACCGACTTCATCCGCGCCGAACGATTGTTGGATTTGCGATACCATGTACTCAATGGCTTCATGAAGCCGCGGCCGGGCGTTCAATTGGCGCATTGTGTCATTGATCAGCTGCAAATCGGAGACAAGCCGGCGCGACTGTTCATACAACTTGGCGTTCTCCAGCGCGCTTCCAGCCGTGCTCGCCAACAGCGAAATAAAATGAATCTCTCGTTTTGGAAATGGCGCAGCGTATGGGGCGATAATTTCAATCACCCCATACACCGCCTGCACCCCTTTAATCGGGGCGTACAGCACCGAGCGCGGCGGCGCCTCCATCTCCTCGCATTGCACTTGTCCAGTCAAAAACGCCCGCAACGCCGCCGTCTGTTTTTCCCTTTCATCCAATACAAGCGTTTTGATCGGCAAATTTCCGCGCAGATGGTTGTCATGCGACAACAGAAGGTGGTAGGTGAACGATGGATAGACGTTTTGCAGCGTGCGGATAATTTCTTCAAGCACAACATCGATATGCATCGAGGAATGAATTTTGGCGGCGAAGCGATGCAACTGTCCATACCGTTTCTCTTCGCCCTCTCCTTGCAGCACCGCGCTAAGCTTCCGGAACAATCGCGCCAAATCCGTCCGGATCTCCCACAACAACCGCTCGTCAAAACCGCCATCTTTTCGATACACGAGCTCGACCATCGCCGGCGTCTCATCAGAAAGCATGAAAAAGAGCCGGGCCGCCATATGCGGCCCACCGGCATCGACAACAGCGACTTTCCGCTCTCCATCAGCCGCGATCGGCAAAGCACTCGACTCCCCAACCGCTGCCGCTTCCGGATAAAAGACAGCCCGCACCGGGTCGTACAAATAAAAAACGGATTGCTCGAGCGCCAGCTCTTCTTTCAGCAGCGCGAGCAACTCGCCCGCCGCCGCCGAAAACGGCCCATCGTCCTGAAACGCTAAAAACCAGTGGAAAAATTTTTGTTTAAATGATTCATACCGCTTCATTTCTTCCTTGTTCATCGCCTTTTCCACCCAAACCGGCATCATCATTCCAAGCGAGAGAATGGGATGACAATTTTTTTCTAAAAATTGCATCTTTTATTATATCATACAAATCGAGAAGAGGGAAAACAAAATGTTGACTTTATCCTCTAAAAATCATATAATAGCCTTTGTGTAAAATATAGCAGCCTTTGTGCCCACCTTTATGGTTCATTTTGTTCCTCGGCCCGCCGAGGTGCATCGCGTAACTCTTAGCTGCGAGAGCGAGGATGCATGAAAACAAAATGGCCGTAATTGTTGGCGCACATCTGCTTTTATTTTACGGGAATAAAAGCGTAAGGAGGAGCAACGAATGGCTCGTTATACTGGCCCAATGTGGAAAATTTCCCGCCGCCTTGGCATCTCATTGAGCGGCACGGGGAAAGAATTGCAAAAACGTCCGTATCCGCCTGGCCAACACGGTCCAGGGCAACGGCGGAAATTGTCGGAATATGGCTTGCAGCTGCAAGAAAAACAAAAGCTGCGCCATATGTACGGCGTGAACGAACGCCAATTCCGCAAAACGTTTGAAGAAGCAGGCAAAATGCCGGGCAAACACGGCGAAAACTTCATGATTTTGTTAGAATCGCGCCTAGACAACCTCGTCTATCGCTTAGGGTTGGCCCGCACGCGCCGTCAAGCCCGCCAGCTCGTGACGCACGGCCACATTTTGGTCGACGGCAGCCGCGTCAACATCCCGTCGTACCGCGTCAAACCGGGACAAACGATCGCCGTTCGCGAAAAATCGCGCAACTTGCAAGTGATTAAAGAAGCGCTCGAAGCGAACAACTACATTCCAGATTACTTGACGTTCAATCCGGAAAAAATGGAAGGGACGTACACCCGCTTGCCGGAGCGTTCCGAACTGCCGGCGGAAATCAACGAAGCGCTCATCGTCGAGTTCTACTCGCGTTAAGGCGCAAAAAAGATCCGAAATGCATCGGCATTTCGGATCTTTTTTCTTAGGCGTAGCGAATCAAATAATACTTTTTCTTCCCGCGGCGGATGACCGTAAACCGCCCCTCAAGGCGGTGTTCAGCCGTTAATATGGCTCCGACGTCTTGAAGGCGCTCGCCGTTGACGTAAATGGCGCCGTTTTGGATGTCTTCGCGCGCTTGCCGCTTCGATGGCGAAATGCCGGCAGAAACGAGCAGCTCGACAAGCGGAACGTCGCCTCCTTCATGAACGAATGACGGCACATCTTTGAACCCTTGCTCAATTTCCGCCGCTGTCAAATTGCCAATATCGCCGCTAAAGAGCGCTTCAGAAATGCGAATCGCTTGCCTGAGCGCCTCTTCGCCGTGCACGAGCTTTGTCACTTCCTCAGCAAGCGCCTTTTGGGCCGCCCGCTTCTCTGGGGCCTCACGAAGCTCTTGTTCAAGCGCTTCGATTTCCTCTTTCGACAGGAACGTAAAGTACTTCAAGTAACGGATCACATCGCGGTCATCGGTGTTGATCCAAAACTGGTAAAACTCGTACGGCGACGTTTTCTCTTTGTCGAGCCAAATCGTGCCGCTTTCCGTTTTCCCGAATTTCGTGCCGTCCGCTTTCGTCACAAGCGGGATCGTCAAGCCAAACGCCCGCGCCTCGCCTTTCGTTTTGCGAATAAGCTCAAGCCCTGCCGTGATGTTGCCCCATTGGTCGCTCCCGCCGATTTGCAGGCGGCATCCTTCCGTCTCGTACAGGCGGAGAAAATCGTATGCCTGCAGCATCATATAGCTGAACTCGGTAAATGAAATGCCCGTTTCGATGCGCGATTGAACCGACTCTTTCGCCATCATGTAGTTGACGCTGAAATGCTTGCCGACGTCGCGCAAAAACGTAATGACATCCAGCGGCCCGATCCAGTCGTAGTTGTTTTTGATTTTCGCCGGATTGCCGTCCGCTTCAAAATCTAAAAAGCGGCCGAGCTGTTCTTTAATACGCGCGCTCCATGCCTCGACGGTTTCTTTGGCATTGAGCGTGCGCTCGCTTTTTTTCCCGCTCGGGTCACCGATCAACCCCGTCGCTCCGCCGACTAGGGCGATCGGCCGGTGCCCCGCCTGCTGGAAGCGGCGCAGCGTCAAAATGGCGGCCAAGTTGCCGATATGCAAACTGTCCGCCGTCGGGTCAAACCCGCAGTAGAGCGTCACCCGCTCCTCATTCAACAGCTTGCGCAACCCGTCTTCATCCGTCGTTTGGTTGACGAGCCCGCGCCATTGCAATTCCGCAAGCAAATCCATGTCCTTCACCTCTCTATGAATGTCATGAAAAAGAAAACACCCGCCCGTCATGAAGGGGCGAGTGTTCGTCGCGGTACCACCCTACTTAGAAAGCATGGTGCTTTCTCACTCATTTGGGTAACGGCGCCGGCCGGCGGATGGCTACTAGGTGCCAAAACCGTTCGCCATCGCTGCTCAGGGAGGTAATTCACGCCTGCCTGTGGACTGGCTCGCACCGTCCGCCAGCTCTCTGCACCAGGGAGACAGCCGCTACTTGTTCCCATCATCGCTTTCTCATATGAAATATATACATTCTTATTACCATAGCGATGCACTCGCTGTCAACCCTAACGCTTTTCGCACAAACGGCGAAAAATCGGCAAAATTCCACAATGCCTCCCCTTCCTATGGTATACTGATATATAATGACTTGCCGCATAGGGGGGCTGGCATGAAGCGAAACCAACTTTCCATTTCTCTTGAAAAAGCGTGGCATTATTTTTCCCTTACATACGATGTGGTTTGGAACGTCATCTTCATTTTGCTCGTCGCCGCACTCTGCCTTGTCTGCTTTGCCATCGGCGCCGGCGCCGGCTATTTTGCCTTTTTGGTCAAAGATATGCCCGTTCCCTCTCCCGACGAGATGAAAAAGGAGATTTACCATTACGGCGAAACGAGCCACATGTACTTTGCCAACGGTGTATATTTAGGCCGGTTCCGGTCCGACCTCGACCGCGAGGCGGTGCGCCTGTCCGACGTGTCTCCGTACGTCGTGCAAGCCATTATCGCGACCGAAGACGAACATTTTTATGAACATCACGGCGTCGTTCCGAAGGCCGTCATCCGCGCCGTGTTTCAAGAGCTGACCAACTCGCCGGTCAAAAGCGGCGGGAGCACGCTTACGCAGCAGCTCGTCAAAAACCAGATGTTGACGAACGAGGTGTCGTTTGAGCGGAAGGCGAAAGAAATGCTGCTTTCGCTTCGTCTGGAGAAATTTTTTTCCAAAGAAGACATTTTAGAGGCGTATTTAAACGTCGTTCCGTTCGGCCGCAATTCTTCAGGGCGCAACATCGCCGGCATCCAAGCCGCGGCCCAAGGCGTCTTTGGCGTCAACGCCAAAGAGTTGAATCTCGCTCAAGCGTCGTTTTTGGCCGGGCTCCCGCAAAACCCGTTCGTCTACACCCCGTTTGCCGCTGACGGCAGCGTCAAACCGGACCTCTCGGCGGGATTGAAACGGATGAAAACGGTGCTTTACCGGATGAAACGGGCCGGCTACATCTCGGAAAAACAGTATAAGGAAGCGCTTTCCTATGATGTGGCGAAGCATTTGGCCGCCCCGAAGCCGTCGCCGTTTGAACAATATCCGTTTTTGACGATGGAGATTGAGCGGCGGGCGAAAGAGGTGCTCGCCGAGACGTTCGCCAAGCGCGACGGTTATAAGCCGGAAGAAGTGCAGCGCGAACCCGCTCGTTTCCGCCGCTATCTCGGCGAAGCGGAAAAAGCGCTGCGCCAAGGCGGATATCGGATTTATACGACGATCGACAAAAAGATTTATGAACAAATGCAGCGCATCGCTGCCCGCTACCCGTATTACGGAAGCGACAATGTGTATTACACCAAAGACAAGAAAACAGGGAAAACGATCCCCCATCGCCAACCGGTCGAAGTCGGGGCGATGCTCATCGAAAACAAAACGGGAAAAATCATCAGCTTCGTCGGCGGACGCGATTATGGGCGCGAGCAGTTGAATCACGCCACCCAGGCGCACCGGTCCAACGGGTCAACGATGAAACCGCTCTTAGTATACGCGCCGGCGATGGAGATGGGCGTCATCCAGCCGGCGACGATCATTCCCGACTTGCCGCTTTCGATCGGTTCATATGCGCCGAAAAACGCGGACGGAAAAACGCACGGGCTCGTCACGGCGCGCTATGCCTTGCAGCAATCGTTCAACATTCCGGCCGTTCGGACGTATATGAGAATTCGATCCCGCCATCCGATCGACTATTTGCATAAAATGGGGATCACGAGCGTTTCGAAGCAAGAAGAAGCCAATCCGGCTTTGGCGATCGGCGGGACGCACATTGGCGTCACGGTCGAGGAAAACGTCAACGCCTATGCGACGTTCGCCAATTACGGATCGTTTGTGGACGCCTACATGATCGAGAAGATTGTGGACAAAAACGGAAAGATCGTTTACAAACATCAAAGCAAACCCGTCCCGGTGTTTTCGCCGCAAACGTCGTACTTGATGATCGATATGATGCGCGGCGTGCTTCACGGCGGAACGGCCTCGTCGGTGCCGCGCTACTTGACCTTTTCCGCCGATTGGGCGGGAAAAACCGGGACATCGCAAGACAAGCGCGATTCGTGGTTTATCGCCGTTAATCCGAACGTCACGTTCGGCGTTTGGATCGGCTATGACCGGCCGGCGCCGCTTGAATCCCGCTACAAAGGGCTTTCCTACAGCCAGCGCACCCAGCTGTTATGGGCGCGGTTGATCAATGCTGCCTATCAAGAAAACCCGAAGCTCATCGCTCCGCCGAAGCGGTTTCTCATGCCAGGCGGCATCGTCCGCCGCGCTTACTGCGCCGCGAGTGGCTTCAGCCCGTCGGCCGCGTGCGAAAAAGCCGGGCTCGTCCGTTACGATCTGTACAATACGAAGTTTGCGCCGCGGGAAGGAAGCGGCGAGGAAGTGATGGAAAGCCGGGTCGTCGTCATCGGCGGACGCCGCTATGTGGCGCTTGAGACGACGCCGGAAGAGTTTGTCACTCGCGAAGTGATCGTGAATCCGAAGCTTCTCGCCGATTGGGGGATCAACGGCGAGGGGCAGGCGGGCGATGCATCGCTCGTCTCCACATTAAAGGAAAACGGCCGTCCACCGGCTCCACCCGCCGCTCGGCTTGCAGGGGGCAAGCTCGTCTGGAATCGCCATAACGAGCCGGATGTCATCGGCTACCGCGTCTATCTAGTGAACGAAACGGGGGAACGACGCCTCGCCGCCGCTGTTAAAGCGGACGAGGCAGCCTCGTTTTCGCCGCTGCAGCCGGGCGCCGCGTACTGCGTCACTGCTGTGGACATCGCCGGACAGGAATCGGCGCCGTCGAACCCCGTTTCGCTGCCGTCCCATTCCGATCAGCAAAAGAGCGGGGGGCCGTCTTCTCCCCCGTCCTCAAGTGCCGCGGACTGACATGGCCGAACAGATGGGCTTTCTTTCAAAAATGCCGTTGTCGGCGCATGCATACGGGGATGGAAAAGGGGCTGATCCCAAAACGCAATCGCGTTTTGGGCCAGCCCCTTCTTCTCTCCCTATCAGTCTTCCATCGTCGACAAATCGCCGGTCGGCAAGTTGAGCTCCCACGCTTTTAAGACGCGGCGCATGATTTTCCCGCTCCGCGTTTTCGGCAGTTTGTCGCGGAACTCGATCTCACGCGGCGCGGCATGAGCGGCGAGCCCTTTTTTGACGAACTGGCGGATGTCTTCTTTCAGTTCCTCGGACGGCTCGTACCCTTCGCGAAGCGCGATGAACGCTTTGATGATTTCCCCGCGCACCGGATCCGGCTTGCCGATGACGCCGGCTTCGGCAACGGCCGGATGCTCGACGAGCTTGCTTTCGACTTCAAACGGCCCAACGCGCTCGCCGGATGTGTTGATGACATCGTCAACACGGCCTTGGAACCAGAAGTAGCCGTCTTCGTCCATGTAGGCCGAATCGCCGGATACGTACCAGTCGCCGATAAAGTACGATTCATATTTTTGCGGGTTGTTCCAAATCGTTTTCATCATCGACGGCCAGCCTTTTTTGATGGCCAAGTTGCCCATCCGGTACGGCGGCAGGACGTTTCCTTGGTCGTCGATGATCGCCGCCTCGACGCCTGGGATCGGTTTCCCCATCGATCCCGGCTTGATTTCCATGCACGGGTAGTTGCAAATGAGATGCGCGCCCGTTTCCGTCATCCACCACGTATCATGGATGCGGCGGCCGAACACTTTCATCCCCCAGCGGATGACTTCCGGGTTGAGCGGCTCGCCGACGCTCAAAATGTGGCGGAGCGAGCTTAAATCATATTTTTTCACGACTTCATCGCCGGCGCCCATCAGCATGCGGAACGCCGTCGGCGCGCTGTACCAGACGGTGACGCCGAAATCTTGGATCGTTTGATACCAAGCATCCGGGCTGAAGCGGCCGCCGACGATGACGCTTGACGCTCCGCACAGCCACGGGCCGAAGATGCCGTACGACGTCCCGGTCACCCACCCCGGGTCAGCCGTGCACCAGTAAATGTCGTCTTCTTTTAAGTCGAGCACCCATTTCGCCGTTTGATAGTGCTGAATCATCGCGTTATGGACGTGCAAAACGCCTTTCGGCTTGCCGGTCGAACCGGATGTGTAATGCAAAATCAAGCCGTCTTGGCGGTCGACCCATTCGATGTCGAAGTGCTTGCTTGCCTCATTCATCCGCTTTTTCAAATCGATGTACGGCCCTTCCTCGACAATGCCGTCGCCGACCAAAAAGACGTACTTCAACTCCGGCAAATCGCCGACCGGCACGCGCGGCAGAAGCTCCGGCGTCGTAATGATCGCCTTCGCCCCGCTGTCTTCAAGACGGTCGCGCACCGCTCCTTCCATGAACGCCTCAAACAACGGCCCGACGATGGCGCCGGTTTTAATGATCCCAAGCACCGCAAAGTACAGTTCCGGAGAACGCGGCATGAACACGAACACACGGTCGCCCTTCTGAATGTCCGCCGCCTGTTTTAAGACGTTCGCCACCTTATTGGACATCTCTTTCATTTCTTTGAACGTATATTTCTCGTTCCGCACCGCGTCGCGGTAATAGAGCGCCACTTTATTTTTACGGAACGACTCAGCATGGCGGTCGATCGCCTCATACGCCATGTTGACTCGGCCCGTTTCATGCCAAGAAAACTCTTTCTCCACTTCCGACCATTGAAACTGTTTATATGTTTCTTCGTAGTTTTTCAAATTGTAGTCCCCTTGTATGACAGGAAGCCGTTCTGTGTTCATTCTCCGATCCCCCTTATGTAAGTGATTACATTTCTATTATAGTCGATTGAAAACCATTTCTCAATTTTTAAAATATTCCTTGTCCCCGCTTTTTTGAAATTTTTTTGAACCGCGCCAGCCGGCGCCATTTTTATGTATAATGGAAGCAGAACGACCAATTCAGGTGGTGGACGAATGGAACATAAAAAAACGTATAACGCCAAAGAGCTGAAAACCCCGAAAGGAACGCTCCTCATCGAAGGACCGGTGACGCCGGAAGCGTTGGCCAGCTACGAATTCCACCATGACCTCACTTCCTTCCGCCCGCCTGCCAAACAGCACAAAGCGTTGATCGAAATCGCCAAGCTGCCGGAAGGGCGGATCATCATCGCCCGCCGCGGCGAGGTGATTGTCGGATATGTGACGTTTTTGTATCCCGATCCGCTTGAGCGTTGGTCGGAAGGGAACATGGAAAATTTGCTCGAGCTTGGCGCCATTGAAGTCATTCCGGAGTTCCGCGGGTTTGGCGTCGGAAAAAATTTATTGATCGTCTCGATGATGGACGACGCCATGGAAGACTATATCATCATTACAACGGAGTATTATTGGCATTGGGATCTAAAAGGCACGGGGCTGAACGTATGGGAGTACCGAAAAGTGATGGAGAAAATGATGAACGCCGGCGGGCTCGTCTGGTATGCGACCGACGACCCGGAAATTTGCTCCCATCCGGCGAACTGCCTCATGGTCCGCATTGGCAAACGGGTCGACGCCGAATCAATTCAACGGTTCGACCGGCTTCGGTTTATGAACCGCTATATGTACTAGCTGACATTCTCGGCTGTCCAGACGTTTGCGCCCGCCTTGCCGGTTGCGGGCGGCGCGCATGAAATGCCACGCACAAAGGGGAGAGGAGAACGATGCTTGTCGAACAAATCATGAAAACGCGGGTGGTGACACTCCGTCCCACGAATACGATCGCCGAAGCGCTGCAGCTGCTCAGACATCACCGCATCCGCCATCTGCCGGTCATCGATGAAAGCGGGAGATTGATCGGCCTTGTGACCGATCGCGATTTGCGCGACGCGAGCCCGTCCATTTTCCATCTTCATGAACATCTGGAAGACTTGCAAAAACCGGTCAGCACGATGATGAAAACCGACCTCATCGTCGGCCATCCGCTCGATTTCGTCGAGGAGGTGGCGGCGCTCTTTTACGAACACGGAATCGGCTGTCTGCCGATCGTCAATCACGGGAAACTCGTCGGCATCATCACGCAAACGGATTTGCTCCGCACGTTCATTGAATTGACCGGCGTTCACCAGCCGGGGTCGCAAATCGAGATCAAAGTGCCGAACGAAACCGGCATGTTAAGCAAAGCGGCGGCCATCATCAGCGAGCGCCATGTGAACATCGCCAGCGTCTTGGTGTATCCAGCTCCGGATCCGAATGAGAAAATTTTAGTTTTCCGCGTGCAGACGATGAATCCGCTTCCATTGATCCGCGATTTGCAAAACGCCGGCTATCGCGTGCTATGGCCGAACTTGCCGGGGGTTACGTCATGAGCCGAAACTGCGCATTCGTCTATAGCGAGCAATTTCTTCAGTACAAATTTCATGACGACCATCCGTTCAACCAGCTGCGGGTCAAAATGACATACGACTTGCTTTGCACGCTCGGCGCGCTCGAAGACCGCCAGATCGTCGCCCCGCGCATGGCGACCGATGACGAGCTCGCACTCATTCACGACCGCTCCTACATCGAGGCGGTGAAAGCGGCCGGGCGCGGCGAGCTGTCGGAAGCGGCGGCGCAAAACTACGGCCTTGGCACCGAGGATACGCCGATTTTCCCAAACATGCACGAAGCGAGCGCTCTTTTGGTCGGCAGCACCCTCACCGCCGTCGACGCGGTTCTTTCCGGAGCGGCCGAGCATGCGCTCAACCTTGGCGGCGGTCTGCACCACGGCTTCCGCGGCAAAGCATCCGGCTTTTGCGTCTACAACGACAGCGCGGTCGCCATTCAATACATCAGGGAGAAATACGGACTGCGCGTGTTGTACGTCGACACGGACGCCCACCACGGCGACGGGGTGCAATGGGCGTTTTACGACGATCCGAACGTTTGCACGTTTTCCATTCATGAAACGGGGCGCTATTTGTTCCCAGGGACCGGAAATGTCAACGAGCGCGGCTTAGGCGCGGGCTACGGCTATTCGTTCAACATTCCCGTTGATGCGTTCACGGAAGACGAATCATGGATCGCCGCCTATACGACCGCGCTTCGGGAAATCGCCGACTTTTTCCGCCCGGATGTCATCGTGACGCAAAACGGCGTCGACGCCCACTATTACGATCCGCTCACCCATTTGTCGGTGACGATGAAAACCTACCGCGCCATTCCGAAACTCGCGCACGAAATCGCGCATGAATATTGCGGCGGACGCTGGATCGCCGTCGGCGGCGGCGGCTATGACATCTGGCGCGTCGTGCCGCGGGCATGGGCGCTCCTTTGGCTCGAGATGACGGGACAAGCCGATGTGTCCGGCCCGCTGCCGGATGAGTGGCGCGAACGTTGGCAACCGCTTTCACCCGTCGCGCTTCCGCTCGAGTGGGACGACCCGGATGACTTGTATCCCCCGATCCCGCGCAAGGCGGAGATCAGCGAAAAAAATGCGCAAACGGTGGAAAAGGCGTTGTATTTCATTCGCAGTCAACGCCGGGCGGGGACTTGATTTTTTTTTCATTTAAAGAAAACAATGGATTTCTACGTCCTGTTTTCCTAGTCAACTTCCGTTTTCACCGAAAAACGGGCCGACTGCAAGGCGATTGCAGCTGTCAAAAAAGAAATGGAGCAAAGCAAGCAAGAAGCTGGCCCCCGTGTTGAGGCCAGCTTTTTTCATTTCGTCGACTCCCGCACTTCAAGCCGGTGCGGCAAGACAACGATATGGTGGTCCACTGGCTCTTTGTTCATATACTTCGTCAAGAGCCGCATCGCCACCGCCCCGATGTCGTACATCGGCTGCACGACGGTCGTCAGCCGCGGCCGCACCATCGTCGCCAATCGCGTGTTATCAAAACCGACGACTTCCAGTTCATCCGGCACGCGCACCCCGTGGTCTTGGGCGCTGTGGATGATGCCGAGCGCCATTTCGTCCGTGCCAGCAAACACCGCCGTCGGCCGTTCGGCAAGCTCTGTGATTTTCTCATACGCCTCCAAGCCGGAGTCGTACGAGTTGTCGCCCTCAATGACGAGCTCTTCCTCATACGGCGCGCCGTGTTCCTCAAGCGCGCGTCGGTACCCCGCCAACTTCCGCTGGTTGATCGGGTCATCGGTCGGACCGGTTACATAGACAATGCGGCGGTTTCCTTTTTCCAGCAAATACGTCACGGCTTCAAACGCCGCCTGCTCGTAGTCGATGTTGACCGAGGGAATCTCGTTCGGTCCCATCGTCGCCGCAAGCACGATCGGCACCGACGACTTTTGAAATTCGGCGACGTGCTCTTCGGTGATCGTCCCGCCCATAAACAACAGGCCGTCCACTTGCTTGGCGAGCATCGTGTTGAGCAAATGCAGCTCTTTTTCTTTGTTTTGGTCGGAGTTGCTCAAAATGATGTTGTACTTGTACATCGTGGCGATGTCCTCAATGCCGCGCGCCAGTTCGGCGAAGAAAATGCTCGAAATATCCGGGATGATCACTCCGACCGTCGTCGTTTTTTTGCTGGCGAGCCCCCGCGCCACGGCGTTCGGGCGGTAGCCGAGCCGTTCGATGGCCTCAAGCACTTTTTTCCTCGTCGACGGTTTGACGTTCGGGTTGCCATTGACGACGCGCGAGACGGTCGCCATCGAGACGTTCGCCTCCCGCGCCACATCATAAATCGTTACCGTCATTTTGTTTCACTCCTTTTCGCTCGATCCGATAACCGGTCAAATTCCGAATGTATGTACAACTATCATACGATACATTATCGCCAACTCGCAACGAAATCGCAACCATTTTGCCGGTTTGTTCACAAACCGTTCACGGGTAGTTTGCCCCAACACTCGCCATCTCATCAAAAAATCCCCTCGGGCAACAACCGAGGGGATCGTCTTACGCCTGAACAAACTGACGTTGGAACGCGCGCACTTCTTCCATAAACTCGTTGAATTGAGCGATGTCCATTTGCTGGGCGGAATCGGACAAGGCGACGGCCGGGTCCGGATGCACTTCGGCCATGACGCCGTCGGCGCCGATCGCCAAGGCCGCTTTGGCGCACGGGATGAGCAGATCGCGCCGCCCCGTTGAGTGGGTGACATCGACGAACACCGGCAAGTGCGTTTCTTTCTTCAAAATCGGCACAGCCGAAATGTCGAGCGTGTTGCGCGTCGCCCGCTCGTACGTGCGGATGCCGCGCTCGCACAAAATGATCTGCCCGTTTCCTTGCGACATGATGTACTCAGCGGCGTTGATGAATTCTTCGATCGTCGCCGCCAAGCCGCGCTTCAGCAAAATCGGCTTGTTCACTTGGCCGGCTGCCTTAAGCAGCTCAAAGTTTTGCATGTTGCGCGCGCCGATTTGGATGACGTCAATATAGTCCAAGGCGATTTCAATGTCCGCCGGGGTGACGATTTCACTGATGACCGCCAAATCAAACTCATCGGCGATCCGTTTCAAAATTTTCAGCCCTTCCACGCCGAGCCCTTGGAAATCGTACGGCGACGTGCGCGGTTTGTAGGCGCCGCCGCGCAGCAGCTTGATCCCTTGTTTTTTCACGGCCTCCGCCACCGCAGCGACTTGTTCATAGCTTTCCACAGCGCACGGGCCCATGACGAAATATTGATTGCCGTCGCCGATTCGCTCGCCTTTCACTTCAACAATCGTGTTTTCCGGATGCTTTTTCCGTGAGACAAGGAGCGCCTTGCGGTGATCGTCTTCCTGCAGCTCAAGCGCCGCTTTAAAAATTTCCTTGAAAATGTGCTGCAGCGTCGACGTTTCAAACGGCCCATCGTTATGCTCGGAAATGAGGTCGAGCATCTTCCGCTCGCGCACCGGGTCGTAGCGGTGCGTCCCTTGCGCTTCTTTAATTTTTCCGATCTCCTGAACGAGCCGTCCCCGTTCATTGATCAGTTTCAACAGCTGCAAGTTGATCTCATCGACTCGCGCCCGCAGTTCGTCTAATCTCTCATTGCTCATGCTTTTCTCATCCTTTCGCCAAGTGTCGTGCATTGTTTTCGCCGCTTGCCGGCAAGCGGTGCCCCCGTCTTGGAGAGCGAAGTCGTTTAATTAGTGTTTATTATAATCGATGGAGCTATCGTTGTCACGAAAAAAATGCTTTTTTGATTAAACGCTTTTAAGCAATAAAGCAAAAAGTGTGCAAAAAACCGCCCGCAATAAAGGCGGACGGTCAAGCGCCGACATGCTCCGAGAGCGCGCCATACGTAATGGCCCAATGGGACGCATGCCAGACGACGCGGCCGTTTTCAAACAGCAGCACTTGCGGCGACTCGTGTTTCACCCCGGTCGTTTCGGCGATATAGTTGGACAGCGGCCGCGCCTCTTGGACGTACAGACAATATATGGGAAGCTCTGGATGGTCTGCGGCGAACTTCTCGCATTCGCCAAACGCCGCCTGGCTGATCGGGCAGGTGAGGCTATGCTTGACGAACAAAAAACGCTCCGTTTCCTTCATGACGCGGTCAAACTGTTCGATCGTCTCCAGCTTCTCCATTCCCATCTCTCTCACTCCGCTTCTTTTCGCGATGTGATGCTTTGCTCGGCGTCATCAAGCGCCGCCTCGGCTTCCTCAAGCAGCTTTTGCAGCGTTTCCCGGTCGGCTGGCCCGGCGGATGGCGGAATCGGAATCGTCGCCTTCTTGGCTTCCTCTCCATCGTTTTCCCCGCCAGCTGGCACCGTCGAGGATTTCAACGGAATGAAGCTGGCGATTTCCTTCGTTTTCTCTTTCGCCGTTTCGATCCATTCTGCAGCCGTATCTTTTACGGGCTCCCATCTGCCTGCATGATTCCACTCCTCGAGCCATTTCCGCCCTTTTTCGCTCGTCAAAAACAACGCAGCAGCCGCGCCGGCGATGCCGCCGACCAGCGCGCCAAGCAAAAATCCACCGTTATTTTTCGCCATTCGATACACCCTCCTTTAACGATTGTTTTTTTCTCCATTTTTCCCGTAAATCGAGCAAAACATTTGTCCAGCGCAATGCCTTCACCCATTTTCCTTGCTCCAGGCCCGCCCGCGCCGACAAACCGGCAGCCGCCTGCCGAAGCGCGCGGTTGAGCGAACGGATCGTGCCGCCGATCTCTCCGACCGCTTCGATTGCGCCATTTAGCGTTTCTGCTTTTTTTTGCACATCGCTGGCGATGCCGTTAGCCGTATGGAGAAGTTCACGAACTTCTTTCGCCACCGTTTGCACTTGCTCATCGGCATGGTCGATCGCCGCTGTCAGCCGGCGCAGCGTTTCCTGCAAAACGATGAGCGTCTTGGCTATGTAAACGACAAGCAGCAAAAAAGCAAGCGCGATGAGCGCCACGCTTCCATACAAAAGCCATTCCACCCGATTCCCTCCTTGCCCATTCGAACGTTTCATTCCCTTTGTACCCATCTTTTCCCGCTTTCAAACTTCGACATAGAAAAGACGGCTTCCTTTTTGAAACAGGAAAAACGGGCCATCTTCATCACAGCCCGTTCCCTGTCGGCCGTCAGGCGGAAAGAACGGCCCGTTCGTACGCTTGTTGAAACTTTTGAATGTCGCCGGCGCCCATGAACACCAACACCGCGTCTTGATGCTGCTTCAACACGGCTACGTTTTGTTCCTCAAGCAGCTGGGAACGCGGAATTTGCGCCTGCAAATCACGGATCGTCAGCTTGCCCTCATGTTCGCGCGCCGAGCCGAAAATGTCGCACAAATACACGTGGTCCGCTTGCAGCAAACTTTCGGCAAACTCGCGCAAAAACGTCTGCGTCCGCGTATACGTATGCGGCTGAAAAATCGCCACCACTTCGCGCCCCGGATATTTTTGCCTTGCCGCCTCCAATGTCGCCGTAATTTCGCGTGGATGATGCGCGTAATCATCGATCAGCACTTGGCGCCCGACCGTTTTTTCACTGAAGCGGCGCTTCACGCCTTGGAACGTTTGCAGCCGCTTGGCGATCGTGCCCGCATCCACCCCTTCGTAGTGGCAGAGGGCGATCACGGCGAGAGCATTCAATACGTTATGAGTGCCGAAGCGCGGAATGGCAAACGAAGCGAAAAATGTGTTGCGCACGAACACATCAAACGCCATCCCTTCCGTCGTCTTGACGATATTGCGCGCCTGAAAATCGTTTTCTTCGCCGAATCCATAAAACAAAATCGGCACTTTCGCCTGAATGTTCGGCAAATACGGATCATCCCCGCAGGCGACGATCGCTTTTTTCACTTGATTCGCCATTTGCTGGAAAGCGGAAAACACATCGTCGACATTGGCAAAATAATCCGGGTGATCAAAGTCAATATTTGTCATGATCGCATAATCTGGAAAGTAGGAAAGGAAGTGCCGGCGGTATTCGCACGCTTCAAACACAAAGTATTTGCTCCCTGGTTCTCCTTTTCCCGTGCCGTCTCCGATCAAATAGGACGTTGGATGGGCTCCTTGCATCACATGGGCAAGCAACCCCGTCGTCGTCGTCTTTCCATGCGAACCGGTCACCGCGATGCTCGTAAACTTGCCTGCCAGCTGGCCTAAAAAGCGATGGTAACGAATGACAGGCACACCAAGCTGACGGGCCGCCTCGATTTCCTCATGCGTATCCGGAAATGCGTTGCCGGCAATGACCGTATAACCTGGACGAATATTGTCTTTCGAAAAAGGCAGCACCGGGATTCCCCGCTCTTCAAGCGCCTTTTGCGTGAAAAACCATTTCTCTACATCCGACCCTTGCACCGTATAGCCAAGGTCATGAAGCACTTGCGCGAGCGCGCTCATCCCCGTGCCTTTAATGCCTACAAAATGGTAAGCTGTCATCGTTAAGCCCTCCAACCATCGTCTCTCTGTAAGACAGTATATGATATCCATCTCGTTTTGCCATTTCTCTCATTGCGGTGCACCATTCATTTCCCCATTATAGCACGCAAGGAGGCAAAACACTACCGCCCGCCCAAAGGAGGCCGCCCGCCCTCAGCTGTTCTGCTCGCGCCAGCGCTCCCACTCATCCTCGCTCATCAACACATCGCGCGGTTTGCTGCCGCGCGCCTCCGAAATCAACCCTCGTTCCTCCATCATCTCGATCAACCGGGCAGCGCGGTTGTAGCCGATGCGGAAATGACGCTGCAGGCTCGATGTCGACGCCCCTCCTTGGGCGATGACAAACCGGCACGCCTCCTCGAACAGTTCGTCATCCTCGCCGCCCATCGACGCCGTTTGCCGAAAATCGTCCGGATCAAACAGATAGGATGGGCCTTGCTTCTCTTTCACGTGCGCTGCCACCCGCTCGATTTCCTCATCAGAAATAAAGCAGCCTTGCAGCCGCACCGGCTTGGCCGAACCATTTTCCAAAAACAGCATATCGCCGCGCCCAAGCAGCCGCTCAGCCCCATTCACATCTAAAATGGTGCGCGAATCGACTTGGGAGGAGACGGAAAACGCGATGCGCGTCGGAATGTTCGCCTTGATCAACCCGGTTAGAACATCGACCGACGGCCGCTGCGTCGCGATCAACAAATGGATGCCGCACGCCCGCGCCTTTTGCGCCAGCCGGCAAATCGATTCTTCGACATCGGCTGGAGCGGCCATCATGAGGTCGGCGAGCTCATCAATGACGATGACGATGTACGGCAGCGGCGGCTCGTTGCTTCCGCGTTCGCGAAGATGGGCGTTATACTTTTCAATATCGCGCACGCCGGCGTGGACAAACTGTTCATACCGCCGTTCCATTTCGCCGACCGCCCACTTGAGCGCCCCCGCCGCCGCCTTCGCCTCGGTGATCACCGGGCTGAGCAAATGCGGCAGCCCGTTGTACGGCGCCAGTTCGACCATTTTTGGATCAATGAGCAGCCATTTCACTTCGTGCGGCGCTGCTTTATACAACATGCTGATAAGCATCGCGTTCATGCATACGCTTTTTCCCGACCCGGTCGCCCCGGCGATCAGCCCATGCGGCATTTTTCGGATGTCAGTCACGACCGGCGCACCGCTAATGTCAAGCCCAAGCGCCACGGTAAGCGGCGATGGGCTTTTACGGAACGCTTCGCTTTCTAAAATTTCCCGCAGGCGCACCGGACGGCTCGTTCGGTTCGGCACTTCAATGCCAATCGTCCGTTTTCCCGGGATCGGCGCCTCGATGCGAATATCTTTCGCCGCCAGACTGAGTTTGATATCATCGATTAAACTCGTAATCTTGCTCACTTTCACTCCTAAATCCGGCTGCACTTCAAACCGCGTCACCGTCGGTCCTTGCGTCGCCCCAACGACTTTGGCGCCGATATGGAAGCTCGCAAACGTCCGGTCCAAACGCTGGCATTGGTCGCGAAGCCACTGCTCGTCGCGTTCGGCCGCTTTCTCGGGCGGTTCAAGAAGCGCCAATGGCGGCAGTACGCAGCCGTTCGATCGATTCGCCGCTTTTTCTTCGAGTTTGCGCCAATCTTGCTTTAACATGATCACATTATACGGGATGCGCGTTCGTTCGGGACGGGAAGCCTCTTCTCGGCGAACAGGCGCCGCCGAGTGACGGATTTCGCGATCTGGGGTCTTCTCCCGCTGTTCTGTCGAAGAAGCGCTCCCTCCGTCGCCATTCCTCATCTGTGACGGCACCCCTCGTCCTTCGCTCTCCAAGCCGCCGTCTGTTGCGTGCGGCGCGCGTTCGTTGCCTCGTTCGTCCAGCTCCTGCCCTTTCTTTTCATCCGCCTCGGCATCACGTTCTTCCTGCCCTGCCGCCGGCGCCAGCTCATGTTTTCCTTCCGTTTCCATAACAGCCGCGGGCATCGCTCCGCTCGCGTCTTCGTTCCATTCCTCTGCCCCCTTGGCCAAAGGCGCCTCTTCTTTTGGCGGTTCAGCCGCCCGGCTTTCCGTTCCCTCTCGCGCGTCTCGCCGTGTCGCTTCTCCGCGGAGGGCCTCTTCCCGAACCGCCTCATCGCTCCGATTCTCCATGCCCCCCGCGGTCAGCTCGGGTTCATCCGCTCGTTGCCGCTGTTTCCCCCGATTCCGATCATATCCAAAAACCGGGGATGGCACATCAGACGGGCGGAACGGCCGTTTTTCCGCTATTTCCCTTGAAACGCCAGCCGACGGGCGCCGACTCGGCAGCGGCCGGGATGCCTCGCTTTTCGCCCGCCCCGGCCTTTCCCGATTTTCACCCGGCTGGTCATCCGGAATCAACGGAAAGCGGAAGCGGCCTTGCGGATATTGGTAAATGACATTCACCGCGCCGCGTTCGGGCATGCCGGCCGACAGCCGGGAATTCGTTCGCTGTTCGTTCCCTTCCTCTTCCTCGTCGCTCGTGAGAAAACGAAGCCATCGTTTCCAAAATTTCATCCATCACGTCACTCTTTCTTTGCCTTCATTGTCGGAAAAAATGCCACTGGCGTCGTTCCAGTGGCGAAACAACAGTCGGAATCCGTCTGCACCGCCCGTCGGAACGTCAAAAAACGAACGGCTGGCCGACCTCATACTCATCGGACAGCACCAAAATGCCCTTCTCCTGCGGGGCGTTTGGCAGCCCAAGCTCGCGGGCCGAACAAATCATGCCGGATGACCGGACGCCGCGCAGCTCGCTTTCTTGAATGACGAGGCCGTTTGGCATCACGGCGCCGATTTTGGCGACGACGACTTTTTGCCCTTCGGCGACGTTCGGCGCTCCGCAGACGATTTGCAGCACCTCACCGCCGACATCGACTTGGCAGACGCTCAATTTATCGGCGTTCGGATGCTTCGTTTTCTCTTTCACATATCCGACGACAAACTTCGGCGACAAGTCAGCTTCGATCGGTTCGTCAAAACCGTTTTTCGCCAAGATGTCGTTGATGACGCCGACGAGCTCCTCATTCACTTCCAGCGGACCGTTGCCGGAAAACG
The DNA here is from genome assembly GCF_004123125.1 of Geobacillus sp. PK12. Classification (NCBI taxonomy): domain Bacteria; kingdom Bacillati; phylum Bacillota; class Bacilli; order Caryophanales; family Anoxybacillaceae; genus Geobacillus; species Geobacillus sp. PK12. Next base: position 57,186 of record NZ_SDKL01000020.1, on the reverse strand, counting down.
GATAGTACGAAGACGCGGAAAAAATGTTATAGCCGACCGTCTCGCCCGTCCGTTCGGACATGATGCGGACGACATCGCCTTGTCTGACAAACGTCCGTTCCTCATCCGCCGCCGGTTTCAGCGACACAAGCAACACGTCGCCGACCCCTTCTCGGTTGTAAAACACGTTCATCGCTCTCTTCCTCCTTGTCGCTACGTTCTCCGTTTTTTTCCTAAAATGAAAATCGGTTCAAGTTTCCCATTTTCGTATAAAAACGACAGCGCCGTGATCGGCACGCGGCCGCCGGCAAAAAAGCTCATCGTCATTTGCGCGAGCACGTCATAACCGATGTCGTTGCGCACATCAGCGATAACAAGCACATCTTGATGCGGAACAGCGACGGCCATCGTTCCTTCCACGCGCGCCCGCATATCGGCCAAAAACGATTCGTTTAAAATGCGGCTCGCATCATACCCGTCATTGGTGTTCACAAAATAAAACACGTTGTCCGCCACCCGGTCCTCTTTCACCGGCGTCGACAACGACCTGACGTTGAAACGGGCGATTTCCTTCACCCGCTCGCGGCTCCAGTTGTCTTTCTCCAGCATGCGCTCATCAATCAAGCGATACGTTTTGCCGAGATCAAGCGCATAGTAAATGCGCGTTTCGGCTGTATGATCATCAAACAGCAACGGGACGCCTTCTTTCGTCTCCGTCGGAAACGACGCCGAGCGAATGACGGGATAAATGTTCCGCTCGTTTCCGGAAAGCGCCGCGTCTTCCTCCATCGTTTTCAACGTTTGCTCCACATAATAAACGACTTCGCGCACCGCCTCGTCTTTTTGTTCGTGCCATTTGGCAATCACGCCGGGAAGCGAGATCGTGACGCCTTTTTTCGTGCGGCGGTCTTCGACGCGCATCGCGTCTTGCTTGGCGTCAAAGCGAAACGTCCAGTGTGGGTGGGCGACGAGACGTTCTTTAATCTTCTCATACATTTGCCGGCTGTTCATTCGTGTTCCTCCTTGTTTTGCCGGCGCCCGTGCCTTCCGTTTCCCCCTTTCGGCCGGGGCTTCGCCAAGGGCGCATCCGGCGTTGACAATGCCTGGCCATGCCCGCGCGGCGTTTTCACCGTTTGGCGCCGCCCCTCGCTTTGCCGGCCGCTCGATCCAGCTCCTTGGTGGAACGCGGCCCGCTCATTCAGCCGGCCGCCATCATCGGCATGACCGTTCGTTATTTATCATACATGGAACGACCCGTTTTGACAAAGCCATTCATATTGACCGGCCAAAAGCTCGACGATGTGGGAAAACATCGCCGATCGGTCAACGCGCCCGTTCGTCAACACGCCGACCGCACCTTCTTTCCGCCGAACGTTCCTCCTCCCGGTGTACGCTTCCATCACGTCGCCGAGCTCGCGCCCCGCCTCGATGCCGGCCCCGACGTCCGGCGGGAGGGCGAGGCGGGCGCCGGCGGCGGCCACCACCACTCCGTTTCGGTCAGCGAGCGCCCCCCAGTTGCACAGCCACCATTGCCCATCGATCTTCGTCACGCCGCCTTCCAATCCGATGCCGATGTCCGCCTCCGCCGCTTCGAGCGCCCGTTTGGCGCGCCCGATGGCGCCAAGCCGCGTCTCCTCATCGGACAGCGGCTGTGCGGAAACGCCTGATGGCACCTCAAGCGATACAATGCGGTATTCCTTTTCCGAAAGCACCGCCCGAACGGCGGCGATTTTCGCTTCATTGTTCGTTCCGACCGCAACAGTTTTCATCCAGTGCCCTCCTTGTCATGGAAAAGGAGAAGCGTTCGCTTCTCCTCAGCTGTTTTGGCGAATCGTCTCGACCGTCGTCCGGTCGCACCGTTTGACGAGCTCAACGATGAGCTGTTTGGCCGCCGCGTAATCATCGATATGAATGATCGACGCATGCGTATGAATGTAGCGGGCGCAAATGCCGATCACCGCCGACGGCACGCCGCGGTTGGCGATATGCACCCGCCCGGCGTCGGTTCCGCCGCCTGGGGAAATGAAAAACTGGTACGGGACGCCGATCGTTTCCGCCGTATCAAGCACAAATTCGCGCATGCCGCGGTGCGTAATCATCGTCCGGTCGTACAAGCGGATGAGCGCCCCTTTGCCGATATGGCCGAACGCCTGCTTGTCGCCGGACATGTCGTTGGCCGGGCTGGCTTCCAAGGCGAAAAAGATGTCCGGGTTGATCATCGCTGCCGCCGTCTGGGCCCCACGCAGCCCGACCTCTTCCTGCACAGTCGCTCCAGCGTACAAGACGTTCGGCACTGTTTCGCCGTTCAGCTCTTTTAACAGCTCGATCGCCAACCCGCAGCCAAACCGATTGTCCCACGCTTTTGCCATCACGGTTTTTCCGTTGGCCAACACCGTGAATGGGCTGACCGGCACGATCGGCTGACCGGGGCGGACGCCGACTCGTTCGGCATCTTCACGGCTTTCCGCTCCGATGTCAATCAACATGTTTTTCATCTCCATTGGTTTCTTGCGCTGCTCCTCATCAAGCAAATGCGGCGGAATCGACCCGATCACGCCGATGACCGGCCCTCCGTCCGTGATAATCTGCACGCGCTGGGAGAGCAGCACTTGATCCCACCAGCCGCCGAGCGGCTGAAACCGAATCATGCCATTGTCGGTGATCGCCGTCACCATAAATGCGACTTCATCCATATGGCCGGCAACCATCACCGTCGGGCCCGCCTCATCGCCGCGTTTGACGCCGAAAAGGCTCCCGAGGCGGTCTTGCACAATGTCATCGGCGTATTTCTCGAGCTCTTTGCGCATAAACTGCCGCACCGGATGTTCATAACCCGGTGCGCCTGGAAGCTCGGTCAACGTTTGGAATAATTGCAGCGTGTCCTCATTCATCACGCGTCTCCCTTTCTATGTTCGATTTCACCGTTCCGTTTCTTTCCGTCCTTCTTACATGTTCCGCCAAAATCGGCTATACTAAACCGTATCAAAGCGAGAAGGAGGAAAGAAACATGGCTTGGAAACAGTGGCTCGTCGGCGCCGCCGTCGGTGCGGCCGTCGTCTATGCCATCCGCTCCGCTTCCAAACCGGCGCTCCTTGCCCCGGAACAAGCGCTGGCCATGGCCAAACGCGCGCTTGGCGGTCCGCGCGCCATCCGCGGTTCCTGGATTCAATCCGCCCCGGAGCGGTATGAGAAAAACGGCCTGGCGTACACCGTATACCGCGGCGGCGTCTGCCGCGACGACGGGGATGACGAGTTTTTCATCAACGCCTACACGGGAGCCATCGTAGACGCCAAGCCGCTGTCATAGCGGCCGCTCCCGCTTCACGACGGCGGCCATCGTCCCGTCTTCCTGCCATTTCACAGCCCGATAGTAGGCATCATGGTAGAAGGTAAACCACGCATTTTGCTTTACGCCGTACGGGAGCCATCGCTGTTTGGCAAAAATCGAATCCATGGGGTAATCGTCGTACGCCATCACCCAAAGGACGTTTTGATGGGCGTGCGTGCCAAGCAAATCGCCAAGATGAATGGCCATCTCCCCGTCTGATTCGATGAGCACGATCGCATGCCCGGCGCTATGCCCGCCGGTATGGATGAGGCGGATGCCAGGAACGACTTCCGTTTCCTTTGTAAACGGAACGACTTGATCCGCGATCGGCTCCCAATTTTCTTTCCAATACGTATTGCGCGATCGGATGTTCGGGTTTCGCATTTCCTCCCACTCGACATCCGAGGTGATGATCGCCGCGCGCGGAAACGCCGGCACGAGCCGTCCGTCTTCCCAAACGGTCAATCCGCACGCATGGTCAAAATGCAAATGGGTCATGATGACGATGTCGATGTCGCGCCGCGTCAGCCCGAGCTTGGCAAGCGATTCATCAATCGCTGATTCTTCCGTGACGCCGAAGTTGCGCTTTTGCTTGTCGGTCAGCTTGCCGTTGCCGATGCCGGATTCAATGAGCAGCCGTTTTCCATAGGCTTCCACCAAAATCGGATCGGTGCGCAGCTCGATTTGATTGTTGTCGTTCGGAGGATATTTTTTCGACCAAAGCGGTTTCGGCACGACGCCAAACATCGCCCCGCCGTCAAGATGGGTGACGCCGCCCCGAAGCCATGTCAATGTGACTTGTCCAATTCGCAACTGTTCCATTTCCTCTCTCCCCCCTCCACTAGTGTACCATTTTCTCCATCAATCGGAAATAGAAAAAGACCCGACCAATCGGTTCGGGCCTATGACGACCGCCGCGGCGGGCGCACCGCCTCGCATCGGTAAATGCGGTTTCCTTTTAAGGAAAATTTTTCCTCATACTCTGTCATGACATTGTCCGTCATGCCGCTTTGATGCAAGTCGAGCTGGACCGATGCGAGCACAAACCCATATTGCGACAAACTGACAAGCGAGTATTCGAAAAACGATTGATTGTCCGTTTTCAAATGGATGTCTCCGTCTTCCGCCAAAATGCGGTCATAGAGCGCCAAAAAGCCCCGATACGTCAGCCGCCGCTTTTCGTGCCGCTTTTTCGGCCATGGGTCGGAAAAGTTCAAATAAAGGCGCGACACTTCCCCGTCGGCAAAAAACGCAGTCAGATCTTTCGCATTGGCGTTCAGCAGCTTGACGTTCGCGAGCCCGCTTTCGATCAGTTTGTCAAGCGCGGACACGAGCACGCTCGGGTACAGCTCGATGCCGATGAAATTGACATCCGGATGAAGTTTGGCCATTTCCGTGATAAATTTGCCTTTCCCCGTCCCGATCTCGACATGGATCGGCCGATCACGGCCGAACAGCTCGCGCCATCGCCCGCGCTTTGCTTCGGGATCGGGAATGACGTATTGCGGATACGCGGCGATTTTGTCTTTCGCCCACGGTTTGTTGCGCAAACGCATATTGACACCTCAGCCTTGTTTCCGTTTGTTGGTTTGACGATACCACACTCGCGCCAAAGAAGCAAACGCGAAAAAACGCCCGGGCCTGAACGCTCTCCCATCTACGCTCACGCGTGGAAGCAGGGGGTCTTTTCGGTTTCGAATCATAAACTCGGCTCGATCCGGGCATGATAAAACCGTACAGCCTGGCGAAAGGATGGTGACCAGCATGCCGCTCGACTATAACCATCAATTGACCGTACTTCGCGACATTTTATCCGAACATCAGCTCGATTGCTGCGGAACGGTTTCCGAATGCGAACAAATTGAACGGCTCGCCAAATCGCTGCTCGCCAACGATGAGGTGGACGGCCAAGTCAAGCAAATTCTCCCCCATATTTACGCTTATGGCCAAGGCGGGAAATACAGCGCTGACTTAAACGCCCACATTTCCGCCCACCAAGGCCAGCTCGCCGATTGGGTGAATGGGCTGTCCTGACCGCGGCGTCTCCGTCATCGACAGCGGAAACAAACGGCGCGGCGACAACCGAACGCAGCGATCGCGCCGCCCCCAGCGCCGGCCGTTCGGACGCTGAGGCCTCGCTTGGTCAACTCTCTACCATGACGCGCTTCAATAACCGAAGCGACTGCTCCTTTTCTTTTTGGCCGTCCTTCCCTTTCGGCCAAAACAGCGAGTGCAACGTATGAGCGATCGTATACCACTTTAGGCGGAGGCCAAGCTGCTCGCTCCATGCCCATCCATATCGGTCGAGCCATGCTTCCCATTCGACGCGCGGAATGTACAGATGAAGCAACATGCCGATGTCGATCGCCGGATCAGCGATCATCGCTCCGTCCCAATCGATCAAGTACAACGTGCCATCGTCGGCCAGCAGCCAATTGTTATGATTGATGTCACAGTGGCAGACAACATATTCGCCATCCGGCAATGACGAAACATGCTGTTCAAGCCAGTCAAGCGCCTGACAGACGACAGAACCACCGGCCGGATGGCGCCGCTGTTGCTCAGCGAGCGCAGCGAGCATCTTCTTCGCGCGCAGCGGAGATTTGCCGAGCCGCTTCAGCATCGTCACCAGCTCTTTTGAACGATGGATTTTCCTTAGCAGCGCCGCCACTTGCTCGCTTCCCATCTCCCACGGCTTCAGCTCCCGGCCGTTCAGCCATTGCTGGGCCGTAAACACATCGCCGTTTTCGAGCCGCTTCGTCCATACAAGCTTCGGGACGATGCCCTCGGCCGACAATACAGCAAGAAACGGAGAAGAATTCCGCTTTAAAAACAATTTCTTTCCTTCATATTCCGCAAAATACGCATCCCCTGTAGCGCCGCCAGCGGGAGTGATCTCCCACTCCTTACCTAGTAACTGTTCCAAGCGTGTTCACCTGCGACTTAAAAATAGAAACGTCTCCGTTTGCTTCTCGCGCCCAAATAAAAAGGACGGCCAGGCCGCGTCCTTCTTCCGTCCATTTTACTTGTATTATACTGAAATACCGCTCCGGCATGCAAACATTTTTCTCGGCAAACACCTTGCTTAAAACTGCCAAAGCGGAAGCGCCCCGCGGCTCCCACTCCGGTCGGCCGCCCTTTCCCGTTTCGTCTCAACGGCGGCATGTTTCATCAAATCGATAACCACCGCTCCTCTGCAAACCTTGAGACAATTCCCACGCGCCGTCTGAGCGATTACCCCGCAGGCTGGACGAGCACCCATGTGCCGACGCCGTCGAGCCGAAGCATGCCGCGCGCTTGGCCAAAGGGCGTTGTCCCGCATCGCTGTCCGTCGCATACAACCGCCCACTCGCGCTCGTCGGGGAGCGCAATGGCGGTCTCTTTCTCCTCGTTATGATGCACGACGATGATGTCCTCCCAAGGCCCATAGACGGCGACATCATGCAGCCGATAGGCGATGACCGACGGCGGCAACGGCTCAAGAAACGTGAAATGACGCAGCACTTCCGCTTCCGTCGCGAGGCGGAACGCGCCATGCGCGCGGCGAAGAGCGATCAATCCTTGAACGTAGCGGACGTCGTCTTCATAGCGGCTTTTCCGCCCCCAATCCAGCTGATTGACCGCATCGGGCGATCGGTAGCTGTTCCCATCGCCGCCTTTCGTCCGATAAAACTCTTGGCCGCTGTGCAAAAACGGAATGCCTTGCGCCAACAGAACGATCGCCGTCGCCAGCTTTTGCCGCTTCCTCCGGAGCCATTCCGGCTCATCATGGTTGGCCGCCTCCATCTTATCCCAAAACGTATGGTTGTCATGGCATTCGACGTAATTGATCGACTGACGCGGGTGGCAAAACAGCCCGCCGAGCGCTCGCAAGCTCCCGGCAATGGCGAGCTTCACCTGTTCTCGCCCGCCTGGGTTGCCGAGGGCGAATCCACGGTCCGGCAAATGAAAGGTGCTCCCTTTCACCGCATCGCGAAACCGGTCATTGAAATAAGCGAAGCGCGGCAGCTGCTTGGCGTTGGCCATCGTCGCCTTTTGTTCCGGAGGAAGGGGCGTCGGCAAGTCCCAACCTTCCCCATACACAAGGATCGACGGATCGATGGCGTCGAGGGCATCGCGCACCGCTTTCATCGTCTCGATATCGTGCACGTCCATCAAATCAAAGCGGAACCCGTCAATGCCATATTCTTTCGCCCAAAATACAACCGAATCGACGATCCAGCGGCGCGCCATCCGCCGCTCCGAAGCGATGTCGTTGCCGACGCCGGTGCCGTTGGCCGGTTGGCCATAGGCGTCGTAGCGAAAGTAATAGCCGGGAACGAGCTTCTCAAGCGGCGATTGCTCCCGATCGTAGACATGGTTGTAGACCGCATCCATCACGACGCGCAATCCGTTTTCATGCAACGTGCGGATCGCCTGTTTCAACTCGATGATGCGCGCGTATGGATCCGCTGGATCGGTCGCATAACTCCCTTCCGGCGCATATAGATGAAGGGGATTGTATCCCCAGTTGTAAGCCGCTTGTGGGTCGCGCTCATCAACCCCGGCAAAATCGGTAAACGGCATGAGCTGCACATGGGTGACGCCCAGCTCTTTGACATACGAAAGCCCGGTGGCCGTCCCGTTTGGCCCGCTTGTGTTCGTTTCAGCCAGCCCGAGATACTTCCCTTTATGGACGGCGCCGCTGTCCGGGTGGCTCGTAAAGTCGCGGATGCTCAGTTCATAAATGATGGCATCCGTCGGCGAACAGAGCGGCGGAAGCGGCGAAGAAGGCGGCGCCAGCTTCGTTTTCTCCCAGTCGATCACGACGCCGAACTCGCCATTGATCGAAACAGCAGTCGCATACGGGTCCACCGCCTCGCGCCATACGCGGTTGATGCAGGCGATATACGTGTAACACGCTCGCTCCCAATCGCCGGGGACGGCGGCTGACCATACGCCGCGCTCGCCGCGCTCAAGCGGCACGCAATGAACCTCGCCGAGATGCGGATGAACAAGCTTGACGTTGACCGCGGTGGCAGTCGGCGCCCAGACGCGAAATACGGTCTGTTCTTTGAAATACTCCGCTCCTAACGGCCCATCATAGAAAAACCGATCATCAAATGCAGGAGTGCGCACAACGGCGCCGATTTGAACATCGGTCTCCTCCCCGCGGCAAGAACGCACCCAGTATGTCGCTCCAAACTCGAACGCGGATGCAAACCGGCACACATATTTCACCGTCTCCCCAACATCCTCGACGTGCTGCACGGACAGCGGAATCTCCTCGCCGCTCGGCGCCACGAGCGTAAACGGCGCCATTCCATCAAAGCCGAGCGATTTCGGCGCAAGCACAACGATTTGATCCATCTCGTCCAAATAGGCGGCAAACGTTCGGCTGATGTGAAGCATGTGCGTTCACCCCTTTTTTCTCCGGTTAATACCATCATACGTAAAAGAAAAAGGGCGGTGCCAAATCATCGGCCGGTCGCCCTATCGATGCACAGATGTTTCTATTGTTGCCCTTCCTCGCTGTTCATATTCTCGTCTTGCCGGCGGTCGTAAAAGCTGGCGCAATGGCGAAGCAGCGCCTCAGCCGCTTTCAGCTGCCCGTGCCGAAGCGGGAGAGCTGAGCGGCGCAGGCGGGAAAACCACTCGTCATAATTTCGCTTATCAATATAGCGGATAAACGGAAAAAGACCGCCGCTGTCAATGTAGCCGGAGCGGTTTAACAGCACGAGATGGATCGGCCAATCAACCCCATGTTTGCGAAAAATCTCCGAAACGATCTGCTCCGTCCGCCGCAGCGACACGACCGGGTTGACCAGCCTCGTTTCGTTCGTTCCGGCTTGTTCCACCCAAAACCGGCCGGTTGACGCCATGACGATGTTATCCGGCCTTCCTTCGACAAAGGCAATGCACCAGAGCGCGGATGGCGTCAACATCATCGTCTCCAGCTCCACCGGCGCCTTGCCGACCATCGCCACCGGCCGGTAAAAGCATAAATGCGTATCCGGAAACCGCTGCAAAAAATATTTCAACGTCTCATCGCCATACACGGCCTCATCGAGGGAGGAAACGTACATCATCGTGGAACTCGCCCATTTCAGCTGCAACTCGAACAACTCATCCAAAAACTGCTGTTTCAATTCCTCCAGAGTAGCCGCCGGACGAGCCATCGGCGCAAGAGAAAACGGCTCTTCTTCCGTAAGCGCGGCACGGCGGCGCCATCGTTTCGTCAGCCGTTCCCACCATGACGGTTTGTCAAGCCAAACATCCCACGTCTCGCCCGTTTCAAGCCATCCGCTGGCCTCAGCCGTTCGTTCGGCTTGCCACCGCGCTTTTGCCTGCTCCCATTGCCGTTGCTTGAGCCGGATGAATTCCGGTACATAATAGTACACATCCGTTTCGTAACGGGAAATGCAATCCATGAGTTTCACGAGCTGACCCATTGTTTCACCTGCTATTCCCGGTCATTCATCGGCGCGCCAAGCAACGGGAACACGGCGATCGCTTCGTACTTCGGCGTCCGTTCCATATTCGTCCGATACAGCACGATCTCAGGCACCGAAAACACCACCTTGGCCGCGGCAAGCGAACGGAGGCGATCCGGGCGAAACGGTTCGGCTCCCTGCCATTTGCGGGCGATCGTAATATGCGGGGCAAACGGACGCCGGTCCAAGGAAAACCCAAGCTTCATGCACGCTTCATACACGTCGCGCCGCAATCCATTCAACGCTTCTTCCGTTTCGACTCCTTGCCAAAAAACGCGAGGCGCCGTCCGCTCTCCGAACGTCCCAAGCCCGGCAAGCGCGAGGGAAAACGGGGCGCTTTTGGCGGCGACGGCGGCCATCGCCTCGCACAGCGGCGCCATTTTTTTCGGCGGCACATCGCCTAAAAACGCGAGGGTGATATGATAGTCCTCTTCATGCACCCATGTGCGAAACGGCAGCGACGACGCCGCATCCCCCGAAAATCGGGCAATGGCTTGTTTCGCTTCAGACGTCAGCGGAACAGCGATAAAATAATGGCTTCGTTTCACTTCTCTTCACCTGCCGTTCGTTCTCGTTTTGCGAGCAAAAGGAGCACGAGCACACCCACGATCGTGCAGATGCTAAAAAACAAGTAGACAGCGCCGATTTGCCAACGCTCAAACAAATATCCGCCCACCAACGTGCAAAACCACGCGCCAAGGCCATTGCCGACCGCTGAGTATAACGCCACGGCCGTCGCCTGCACCCGCTCCGGCGCCAAGCGGCGCGCATATTGAAGCGCCGTCGGGATCGCCAGCCCGACCGAGCAGCCTTGGACGACCGTCGTTACATACACAAACCAAAGAGGCGGGTCGACCGCGTACGACAGCCAGCGAACCACGGAGATGAGCGCAGCCAATAGAAGAAGCCGCACCATGCCGAAACGGCCGATGAGCCGATCCGCCGCTTTCATAAACGGCGCCTCGCTGCCGGCGGCAAACAAAAAGGCGAAGCCGATGCCAGTTAACGTCCCGCCCAACTCATGAATGAGCAGCCCGAAATACGAGTTATTGGCCAAAATCGGACCAAACAGCAAAAATGTTGCGACAAGCAAGAGCTGAAACGAGCGGAAGGACAGCAGCCGGCGCACATCCCGAAGCGTCAACGCCCCCGGCGCCGCCATCGGGTAGCGCGGCAGACGGGCGGCCAAAGCCAACGCGGCCAGCAGCGCCACAGAAAAGGCGTAAAAAATGACCACAAACGCGACATGATCAGACAGCCATCCGACAACCAACACGGCCGCGGCAAACCCGATCGATCCCCAAAGCCGAATCGCCCCGTAGTTTCCGCCCGAGCGGCGCACATGATGAAGAGCGATGCTGTCGGAGAGTGGAACGATCGCGCTTTGCGCCGCCGACAGCAGCACGGTCAAGGCGACGAACACCCGGTAGCTTCCGGCCAGCGAATAAAGAAACCCAAACAGCGCTGTCACCCCGAGCGCCAGCGTCAACAGTTCGACCGGTTTGCGCGTATAATCGGCCGCCGTGCCCCAAAGCGGCTGGGCCGCCATCGTCACGATCGGGGGAAGCGACATGATCCAGCCGATCGCCGCCCCCGAAAGGCGCGCCTCTTCCTGCAAATAGACGGACAAAAGCGGAAACAACGCGCCAAAAGCAAAAAAGATGAGAAAATAAAAGAGCGGAAACACCTGTTTTCGCACCGCCGCCTCCCGTTTGAACGCCGCTTCCATCCCGTCCCCCCTTTCGTTCAAACAACGCCCGCCCCGCTCTCTTTTTCGCCGGGGCGGCGGACCGCCGTTTATTTCGCCAGCTCGTAAATCGCCTGCGCGTAAATGGCGGTCGCTTTCACCAAATCGTCGATTTCGATATACTCATCTTTCTGGTGGGCGACATCCGGACGGCCCGGAAACAACGCGCCAAACGCCACCCCGGCGTTCAAGGCGCGGGCGTATGTGCCGCCGCCGATGGCCAAAAGCCGGGCCGGCTCGCCCGTCTGCTCTTCGTAGACGCGCTGAAGCGTGCGGACAAGCTCGTGGTTGGGGTCGATATAATGCGGCTTCGTATCGCTGAACCGGCTGAGCGCGAATCCATGTTCAGCCGCGGCGCCAGCGAGCGTCCGGCGGATCGCCTCGCCGTCGGCCGTCACCGGATAGCGGATGTTCAGCCCAATCGTTCCGCCATGCTGCCGGTCATACGACAGCACCCCGACGTTGACGGTCAAGTCGCCGCTTTGTTCGTCGCGATACGCAAGGCCAAGCCGCCGGCCGCGGGCATCGCCGAAAAAGGCGGAGGCCACAAACTGAATGAACGGCCGGCTTCGGCCATCGAGCGGAAGCGACGCCAAAAACTGCGCCAAATAGACGCCGGCGTTTTTGCCGCGCTCCGGCTCGGCGCCATGAGCGGACACCCCTTCCAATTGAAAGACGACGGCCCCTTCGCTTTGCCTGATGCTCCCCTTTACGCCGCGCTCCCGGCAAAACTGTTCATAGAGGCCAAGCAGCTCCTCCGTCCGTCCCGCTCCTTCCACCACCGCTTCGGCCGCATCCGGCACCATATTGTAGCGGCGCCCGGCTTGGAATGAGGCAAGCGCGAGCCCTTCCGCCTCCGCCGATTCAAGCGGGCGGTACGACAAATCGGCGTCAATGATTCCTTTTTCGGCATGAATGATCGGAAAATCAGCATCCGGCGCAAATCCGACATCCGGCATTTCTTCATGACGAAAATAGTGCTCTACGCACCGCCAGTCGCTTTCCTCATCGCCCCCGATGATAAGCCGCACCCGCTTGCCAAGCGGCAGCCCGAGGTCACGGATGATTTTCATCGCGTAAAACGCCGCGACGGTCGGCCCTTTGTCATCGATCGCGCCGCGCCCGTAAAGGCGGCCATCGCGCACCTCAGCGGCAAACGGATCCATCGTCCAGCCGTCCCCAGGCGGCACGACGTCGATATGGCCGAGCACGCCGACAAGTTTCTCCCCATGCCCCATTTCGATATGCCCGGCAAACCCGTCCACATTTTTGACGCGAAACCCTTCCTCCCGGCCGCGGCGAAGCATATGCTCAAGCGCCTCGGCCACCTTGGGCCCAAACGGCGCGCCCGGCTGCGCCTGCTGATCATCGCGGACGCTCGGAATGCGGACAAGCGCTTGCACGTCGCGGACAAGATCGTCTTTTCGTTTCTTCGCTTCGTTCATCCAGTCGATGTTCAACGCCATTCTTCCTTTCCTTATTCAACACCCTTTGTTGCCAACGTATCATATCAAAAACAGGAAGTCAAAATGTTTCATTCGTTGCAAATCGATTTCCGTTTCATGACAAAATGTTGAAATTTTTCGTGAATAGAGGCAACCGGGTAGCATTTTCCCTCTCATTTCGTGTACAATGGTAGTAAACAGACAAAGACATCTCTCATCTGCTAGCAGTCGGTTGTGCCATGCGAATGATGCTAAGATAGGGAGTGGTCTTTTGAAACCTTCAACACATCGGATGCTTACCCGCATCAAATCCGTGTATATGTACATTAGCGAAAAAGGAACGGTTACGACCCAAGAGCTTGTTGATGAGTTCGGCACCACCCCACGAACGATCCAGCGCGACTTAAACGTGCTTATGTACAACGATCTCGTTCGCAGCCCAAGCAAGGGCAAATGGACGACCACAAACAAAAAAGTGCGCATCTCTTCGTAAACCCGGTGCCAATAGGGTAGGCAAGATGGGAGATGAACGCGAACCATTTTTCCACAGATGAATATCCACTATTTTTCCATAAAAAAGGAACCGCGTCAGGTTCCTTTTTTTTCGTCCGTCTCTGGCCGGTATTGCTTCAACATGTCCACCTCTTCGTCCGTCAATTCCCGATACTCGCCGACGGCCAAATCCGGGTCAAGGGCGAGCGGCCCCATTTGAATTCGTTTTAAATAGACGACCCGCTTGCCGACCGCTTGAAACATCCGCTTCACTTGATGGAACTTCCCTTCGGTGATCGTCACCTCGACATCGGAACGAAGGCCGGATTTCAACACAACGAGCTTGGCCGGCTTTGTTTCATAGCCGTCATCAAGGACGACGCCGCGCTGAAACGCCGCGACATCCGCTTCCGTCACTTCCCCGTCCACGACGGCAAAATACGTTTTCGGCACGTGTTTTTTCGGCGACAACAGCTGATGGGCGAGCTGGCCGTCATTCGTCAAGAGCAGCAGCCCTTCCGTATCTTTGTCAAGCCGCCCGACCGGAAACGGGGAAAATGCCCGGTCTTCTTCTTCAAGCAAATCGACGACCGTCTCTTCCACGGCATCTTCCGTCGCGGAAACGACCCCCGAAGGCTTATTCATCATCAAGTAAATGAATGGCTTGTACTCGACCGTTTCTCCCCAAACGGTCACGATTTGCTCATCCGGCCGCACTTTCGTTTTCGCATCACGAACCGGCGCGCCGTCCACTTTCACCGCTCCGGACTTGAGTAGCTTTTTCACTTCCTTCCTCGTCCCATACCCCATATGGGCGAGCAGCTTGTCAATGCGCAGCTCCACAAATCTCCCTCCTAAAAATATGGCCTTCATTAGGCGTTCATCTAGTCCGCTTCCGCCTTCCCCCCATACACTGTGAAGGAAACATCAAGAAGGGGGATTTGCCGATGAATGAATATTACTATTATGTCCCAACGTTGGATGATTACCGTCAACAGCCGCCAGCCAGCCAATTTTGGCCCGGATACCCAGGCGGGCCATTCGCCAACTGGGCGCGGCGCATCGAACGGCTTGAGCGGGCCGTCGAACGGCTCGACCGCCGGCTCGACCGGGTGGAAAGCCGCCTCGATCGCGTCGAACGCCGGCTCGGCCTGTCGTAAGCGAAATGGAGAAAGAAGGCGGGGACGACCGCCTTCTTCTTTTTTTGCCACAAGCCGAACGGCATGGGGGAGGGCGAAAAACAGCCGTCGTCGAACCCTTTCGCTCGGGCGCCGCGATGTTCGCAAGAAGCGCCGTCCGCCAGGCTCCCGGCCTAAACGAGCCGCTTCTAGGAAACGGCCGATCCCCCCATACACCCTCGTCTACGATACCGCCTTTTTCTCTTTCCGGCGCCAAAACGCAAACCGGTCGCCAAACAGCGCCGAAAACAACCCGGAGCGGATGCTGAGAAACAAGTAGATGGCCGCCCCGACCGCTGCGCCGATGGAAACAGCGCCCACCGATTCAGCGGTGCCGGCGCGGTAATCGATCCATCGGGACGCCAGCGCCTCGACCCCCATAACCGCCGCTGACATCGCCGCCGTCAGGATGGCCATAAACGCCGTCCGGCGGGCGACAAACCGATAGCGGTAGCGCGTGCGGCGCTGAATGACCCATAAGTTGAACGCCACCGAGACGAAATAGCCCGCCATCGTGGCCACAATGGCCCCGACGGCCGACCATTTCATAATGAGCGGCGTGTTGAGCAAAAGCTTCACAAGCAAGCCGGCTGTCAAACTGACGACCGTAAACCGCTGCTCGTTGATGCCTTGCATGATCGCCGCCGTCACAGAAAACAAAGCGTACAAAATCGCCGCCGGCGCATACCAGCGCAACACTTGTTCACCAAGCGGATCATAGCTGTAAAACGAGCTGTACACCGGCCCTGCAAGCACCGCCATGCCAATCACCGCCGGGAGCGTTAAAAACATGAGCACTTGAAACGTCTGGTTCAAATATTGCCGCAGCGCTTTCCGGTCTTGCGCGACATACGCTTTCGTAATCGTCGGGATGAGCGCCAAGCTGAACGAGGTCGCGAGCGTCACGGGGATGACGACGAGCTTTTGCGCCCACATGTTGAACACGGAATACGCGTGCTCCGAGATGCTCCCGCGGCCCGCCGCCGCCATCGCGTGATTGAACGTAAACTGATCGACGAGCTGGTACAGCGACATCGACAAGCCGACAAAAACAAACGGAATCGAAGAAAGAAGCAGCTCTTTATACATCGCCAAAAGCGACACGTCCGCTTCGCCGCGGTCACGCGCAAGCAGCGACTGCAAATACGGACGCCGCTTCCACCAATAGACAAGCAACACCAAAAGCCCCGCCGCCGCCCCGACAAACGCGGCAAACGTCGCCGCGCTCACAGCGGAGACGATCGAGCCGTCCATCAGGCGCAAAATGACGTAGCACGCCCCAAGCAAAAACGCGATGCGCGCGATTTGTTCGACGACTTGCGACAGCGCCGTCGGGCCCATCGACTCATGTCCTTGGAAAAATCCGCGGATCAAGCTCATCACCGGCACGATGAGGAGCGCAAAGCTGACCGCGCGGATGACGGCCGTGACGTCGTCGACCGAGTTGACGTTCGTTTTCGCATCGATGACGTGCGGCGCCAAGATGGGCGCCAGGGCGTACAAAATGAGCCATGAGGCGATGCCGCTTGCGATCATCAAGACAAGGCCGGAGCGAAAGAGCCGATAGCCAACGCCGTATTCCCCAAGCGCGTTGTATTTCGACACAAACTTTGACACCGCCACCGGCAGCCCGCCGGTCGCCAAGCTCAAAAAAATTTGGTACGGCACATAGCCGTATCCGTACAGCGCCCCGCCGCGCTCGCCGACAAGATGGTAAAACGGGATGACGTAAAATAAACCAAGAAGGCGAGAAATCATCACGCCAGCCGTTAAAATAAACGTGCCGCGCAGCAGTTTCGATGTTGACATATGACCCCTTCCCTAGCCATGGACGTTGAAAATGACAACGTATCTATTTTACCATAGTTGTCAATGGAACGAAAAATATCGGCCACGCGCAAAAAAGAAAGGGTGGAATGAACATGGGATACGACGTCATCATCATCGGCGGCGGTCCGTCCGGGCTCATGGCGGCCATCGGCGCCGGCGAAGAAGGGGCGAAGGTGCTCTTGTTGGAAAAAGGAACGAAGCTCGGGCGCAAGCTCGCCATCTCCGGCGGCGGACGCTGCAACGTGACGAATCGGCTGCCGGTGGATGAAATGGTCCGCCATATTCCCGGCAACGGCCGCTTTTTATACAGCGCCTTTTCCGTATTTAACAATGAAGACATCATCCGCTTTTTTGAGCGGCTCGGCGTGCCGCTCAAGGAGGAAGACCACGGCCGCATGTTTCCCAAAAGCGACAGCGCCCAGTCGGTCGTCGACGCGCTTGTTCGCGAATTGTCGCGCCTTGGCGTCGATGTTCGGCTTGAATCGCCAGTGGCGGACGTGTTGTATGAACAAGGAAAAACAGTCGGTGTCACGCTGAAAAGCGGGGAGACGATCCACGCCCGTGCGGTTGTCGTCGCCGTCGGCGGCAAATCGGTGCCGCAAACCGGCTCAACGGGCGACGGCTATCCGTGGGCGGAAAAAGCGGGCCACACGGTGACCGAATTGTTTCCAACCGAAGTTCCGATCGTCTCGCATGAGCCGTTCATCAAAGAGCGGACGCTGCAAGGCTTGTCGCTGCGCGACGTCGCGTTAAGCGTCTTAAAGCCGAACGGCAAGCCGATCATCACCCACCGGATGGATATGCTGTTTACGCACTTCGGCATTTCCGGCCCAGCTGCTCTCCGCTGCAGCCAGTTTGTCGTTAAGGCGTTGAAAAAAGCGGCGGACGGCGCGGTCGAAATGAGCATCGACGCGCTTCCGGACGTGACGCAGGAAGAACTGTTTCAACATTTCGCCAAGCTGTGCAAAGAGGAGCCGAAAAAGGCGATGAAAACGATCGCCAAAACGGTGCTTCCCGAGCGGTACGCCGTCTTTTTGCTCGAGCGTGCCGGCATCGACCCGCACGCCTCTGCCGGCACGGTGAGCCATGACGCCTTGCGGGCGTTCGTCCGCCTGTGCAAACAGTTCACCTTCCATGTCCACGGCACGCTGCCGCTTGAGAAAGCATTCGTCACCGGCGGCGGCGTGTCGGTCAAAGAAATTGAGCCGAAAACAATGGCCTCCAAATGCATGGCCGGCCTTTACTTTTGCGGGGAAATTTTGGACATTCACGGCTACACGGGCGGCTACAACATCACCGCCGCCCTTGTCACCGGGCGGCTCGCCGGCGTGAACGCCGCCCGCTATGCATTGGCGGAAAAAAACGGGGCGAGCGGCTCCGCGGGGCAGACAGCAACGAATTGACCGCCGTCCTCATGCCCCTCGGGTGCTCCGGGGCGTCCGCTGACATTCCGACAACGCCCGTCTTCAAGGCGGGCGATCGCAAAATTTCGCCGCCTGAAATGGAAATGCCGCAACGAAAAAAGCGTCGCCCGCTTTGGGGGGATCAGCACGAAAACGGCCAAAGAATCCCACAGTCTGGAGCCGTGTGAAGTGTCAAGTCCGGTAAATGACCATGGCGGAAAAACAGTAGATTTGCTCGCCTTCCGATTCCATCGCCGCCACGCTGTACTTGACATCGATCAACTGTCCGTCTTTCAATCGGGCTAAAAAATCATTGACCGCCGCTTCCAAATCTTTTTCATGCTCTTTATCAAACACTTTCACTTTGTACATCGCCATTCCCCCGTTTTCTTTTTCCTTTTCCACGCATTTAGGGAAAATCCTGCCCACAAAAGGCGTCACGCGCCCCCGAACAGCGGGACGCGTGACGTCAGAAACTTCATTCGTCTTAATACACGCCAACCGCATTGAACGCCTGTTTCACCGAGTTGACTTCTTGGCTTGTCGACCCGTACAAATCAGCGGCCGCTTGCACGCAGGCGGCGCGCAGCTGGCTGAAGTTCGACGTCGGCGTCAAATAGTAGACAAGCGCCCGGTAGAAACTTTCATCAAGCGGGCGAATTTCAAGCGGTCGCCGAGTTTCAACAGAGAGCTCCTCCTTCGAACAAGTGTCTGATTTTACCGAAAATTATATCCTTTCCTTTTTTTTCTTTCATCACACTTTGGTACTAAAACAAAATGGAAAAAGCGCCCCAAAAAGCTGGGACGCTTTTTCGCTCATGCAAGACCAGCGGCAAACAACCATTGGACCGTGCGGGAAGAACAATATTCACCGTTGAGAAACGCGGAACCGCCCGACTCCCCACTATACGCCGACCGAAGACGCGCAAGCCGCCGGACGCATGAAAAGGCCGGCGCCAGCAAGCCATTCCTCTTGACCGAGCGGGGCTGTTCCATCCGCTGACACGTTCGGTCGTTTTGGTCTCGACAAAAACGGGATCACTTTGGATGATGGCCCACCGCCATGCCCTGTTCTTTGAGCCGAAAGCGCTTATTGCTTCGGCGCCGTTTCGCCTTCCCACTCGAGCATGCCGCCCGTCATGTTGCGGACGCGATAGCCGAGCTCTTGCAAGTAGCGGCAGACGTTTTCGCTCCGCCGTCCGGAGCGGCAGACGAAAATATATTCTTCATTGCGGTCGAATTCCTCAAGCCGATCGGGGATGTCGCCCATTTTAATATGTTTGGCGCCGGGGATCATGCCGAGGGCGACTTCTTCGTCTTCGCGCACATCGACAATGTTCAGCTTTTCCCCGCGTTCGAGTTTTTCTTTCACTTCAGCCGGCGTGATTTCCTTGATCTCTTCCATGGCAGATCGACCCCTTTCGTTGGTGGATCAGGAGCGGGCCGAAGCCCGCCCTCATCATTAGTTGGCGACGATATTGACGAGCTTGCCGGGGACGGCGATCACTTTGCGCACCGTTTTGCCCTCAAGCTGCTCTTTGATTTTTTCATCGGCGAGCGCCCGCTCCTCGAGCGCTTCTTTTGGCAAGTCAACGGGCACGTGCAAACGCGACCGCACTTTGCCGTTGATTTGCACGACGATTTCCACGACGTCCTCGACAAGCTTCGTTTCATCATACGTCGGCCACGGTTCATAGGCGATCGTGTCCGTGTGGCCAAGCTTTTGCCACAGCTCCTCGCCGATGTGCGGACAAACCGGTGACAACAGTTTGACAAACCCTTCCATGTATTCTTTTTTCATTTGCTCGGCTTTATACGCTTCGTTGATGAACACCATCAGCTGCGAAATGGCAGTGTTAAAGCGCAATGCTTCATAGTCTTCCGTCACTTTTTTCACCGTTTGGTGATAGACGCGCTCGAGCGTGTCGTTCGCCGGTTCGTCGACAATGTTCGGGTTCAGTTCGCCATGTTCGGTGACAAAGAGCCTCCAGACGCGGTCAAGGAAACGGCGCGCGCCGTCGAGCCCTTTCGTCGACCAGGCGATCGACGCTTCAAGCGGCCCCATGAACATTTCATACAGCCGCAGCGTGTCGGCGCCATGGCTTTCGATGATGTCGTCCGGGTTGACGACGTTGCCTTTTGATTTGCTCATTTTTTCATTGTTTTCGCCTAAAATCATCCCTTGGTTGAACAGCTTTTGGAACGGTTCTTTCGTCGGCACGATGCCAAGGTCATAAAGAAACTTATGCCAGAAGCGGGCGTACAGCAAATGCAAGACCGCGTGCTCCGCCCCGCCGATGTAGACGTCGACCGGCAGCCATTTTTTCAATTTCTCCGGATCGGCGAGCTGCTTGTCGTTGTGGGGGTCGATGTAGCGCAAGTAATACCAGCAGCTGCCCGCCCATTGCGGCATCGTGTTCGTTTCACGCCGCCCTTTTTTGCCGGTTTTCGGGTCGACGACGTTGACCCATTCTTCGATGTTGGCGAGCGGCGATTCGCCCGTTCCCGACGGTTTAATTTCATCCGTTTTCGGCAACACAAGCGGCAATTCCTCTTCCGGCACCGGCGTCATCGTGCCGTCTTCCCAATGGATGATCGGAATCGGCTCGCCCCAGTAGCGCTGGCGGCTGAACAGCCAGTCGCGCAGCCGGTACGACACTTTTTTCCGCCCTTTGCCGTGCTCCTCAAGCCAGGCGATCATTTTGTCGATCGCTTCCTGCTTGTTCAAGCCGTTCAAAAACTCGGAGTTGATATGCTCACCATCTCCGGTGTACGCTTCCTTTTCGATATTCCCGCCGGCAACGACTTCTTTGATCGGCAAGTGGAATGTTTTCGCGAATTCATAGTCGCGCTCGTCGTGCGCCGGCACGGCCATGATCGCCCCAGTGCCGTAGCCCATCAAGACGTAGTCGGCGATCCAAATCGGAAGCCGATCGCCGGTGACCGGGTGAATGGCGTACGCGCCGGTGAACACGCCCGTTTTTTCTTTCGCCAAATCGGTGCGCTCAAGGTCGCTTTTGCTTTGAATTTCCTTTAAGTAGGCGTCAACGGCTGGCTTTTGCTCCGGCGTCGTGATTTTTTCAACGAGCGGATGCTCCGGCGCCAAGACGGTGTACGTCGCGCCAAACAGCGTATCCGGACGCGTCGTGAACACGGTGAATGTTTCGTCATGGCCGTCGACGGCGAACTCGATTTCCGCTCCTTCCGAACGGCCAATCCAGTTGCGCTGCATCTCCTTAATGCTTTCCGGCCAGTCGAGCTCTTCCAAATCTTCAAGCAAGCGGTCGGCATAGGCGGTGATTTTCAGCATCCATTGCCGCATCGGCTTGCGGATGACCGGATGCCCGCCGCGCTCGCTCCGGCCGTTGATCACCTCTTCGTTCGCCAGCACCGTGCCGAGCGCCGGGCACCAGTTGACCGGCACTTCATCCATGTAGGCGAGCCCTTTTTCATACAGCTTCAAGAAAATCCATTGCGTCCATTTGTAATAGTTCGGGTCGGTCGTATTGATCTCCCGGTCCCAGTCGTACGAAAAGCCAAGCGATTTGATTTGCCGGCGGAAATTGTCGATGTTTTTTTGCGTAAACTCCGCCGGGTCGTTGCCGGTATCGAGCGCATATTGCTCGGCCGGCAGCCCGAACGCGTCCCAGCCCATCGGGTGAAGGACGTTGTACCCTTGCATCCGCTTCATGCGCGCCAAAATATCGGTCGCCGTATATCCTTCCGGATGGCCGACGTGCAAGCCGGCGCCGGATGGATACGGGAACATGTCGAGAACGTAAAACTTCGGCTTGTCATCATCATCGGACGTGCGGAACGTTTTGTTTTTCTCCCAATAGTCCTGCCATTTTTGTTCAATTTCGCGGTGGTTGAAGCTCATCGCAGCACTCCTCCTATCAAGTTCTACTTGCATCATTGACGAAAATATGTACAAAAAAACCCCCCCATCCCCACAGCAAAGGGACGAGAGGCGCGCTTCCCGCGGTACCACCCTTTTTGGCGCGCCAAACGGCGCACCCGCTTTCTTCCTTAACGCGGATGGACGGCCGGCGCTGTCGATGACCGTTCACGCCGGCAACTCCGAGGCGAGTTCACGAGCCGACTTCGGTTGACTCGCACCATCCGTCAACTCTCTGCCGTCCGTCGGGCCCGCTACTGCTCCTCTTCACCGTTATTCGCCTTATTCGCACGTCAACTACCCCCACTTCGCTAACGCTTGAAGTGGGGGCTTGCAACTCCCCAGAAGTGCNNTTGGCAGTACTTGGCTTCCACACACAACAGACAGACCTACGCTCATGTTTTACGGTTGCAACGTTTCCTGCAACCAACTCCATCCATCGAGCAGCCGTTATTGGAGTGCCTTTATTTAACAGTTTTCTCCACGTCTTTATTCTATCATACACAAAAGAAAGGGGGAACGCACATTCCTCTCCCACTTACTCCCTTTGGTCGTTGAAGTGGGAGTCTCCTGCGCGAAATAGGATGAATCGAGCGATGAGTGGACAGAATGACAAATTTATTATTATTTTAAAAAATTTGTCGATCAATTGCAAGCCGAAATCTATACGGAAGCCGCGGTTTTTTCATCCGCGTTCTCCGTCCGCTTCGGGAGCCGACGATCATGCAAAAGCGCGGCCAGCACCGCCAATAAGGCAAACAATGCTAACATCATGATGAGCAGCTTCATTCCAAACAGATCGGCGACCGAGCCGCCGATGACCGGTCCGATCATCCGTCCGGCCGTGGCCGTTCCGTTGACGATTCCTTGGTAAAACCCGGCCTTCCCCGGGGGCGCCCATTCGTTCACCGCGGCCGGAATCGCCGGCCAGACGATCATCTCGGCGATCGTGAGCACCATCATGGACGCGGCAAACTCTGCAAACGAATGCGCCCCCAACAGCATGGCAAACGAAACGGCGAAAATCAGAAAACCGATCACGATTTGCCGCTTCAACGTCGGCATGAAGCGGCGGATGACCGCTGACAACAGCGGCTGGGCCAAGACGATCAACGCGCCGTTGATCGTCCAAAGCAAACTGTACTGCCCGACCGGTATCCCGAGCTCGCGCGTATAGGCGGCGATCGTCGTCGACCATTGGACATAGCTCAACCAGCACAGTCCATAGCCGGCGCAAAGAAGGACGAGGGCGCGGATGTGTGCCCGGGACGCCTCGTCCCCCGTCCGGCCCTCCCGCTCTTTTTTCCGCCGCGGCGGCAACGGAACGCGGCGCAGCCCAGCCACAACCGTAAACAAAAACGCGGCATACAACAAAAGGTTGGCGAAAAAAACGAGCGAGAACGAATATGAAGCAACAAGCCCGCCAAGCGCCGAACCGACGGCGACGCCGATGTTTTGCGCGACATACAAGGCGTTGAACGCCCGCCGTCCCCCTTCCGGCCAAATCGCCCCAGCGTACGCCGACGCCGCCGGAAAGACGACGCCGCTGCCAACGCCGACAAACGCCAAAAACACCGCATAATGCGGCCAACCGTGCCAAACGCTTAAGCCGGCAAGCGCGGCCATCGTCAACACCGCTCCGGCCAACAAAACGCGAAACCCGCCGATCCGGTCAAACAAAAAGCCACCGGCCAAGCTGCCGATGACGCTTCCCCCAGAGTTGAGCATGAGCACGACACCAGCGACAGCGAGCGGCTGGCCGAGCTGTTCGTGCAAATAGATCGTGTTTAGCGGCCATAGAAACGACGCCCCTGTCACATTGAGCGCCATGCCGACAAGCAGCCACCAAAGAGCGCGGGGCATCGGTCATCATCCTTTTCTGGCTTTTATTTTGAGTTCCGAAATAATTGTAGGGGAAAACAGGAAAAAATGCAATCAAAAAGGCGGAGCGTTCCGATGCGTCCGCCACTTTTTTGCCAAACTAACTCCCCACGGAAACAATGGCTTTTGAAGCGGTGCTCCTGCGCGAAAAGAAGAACAAGACGGAGCGGCTTCCGGCCCTTTGGCTTGTCGTCACCCGTTCCGCTGCTTGGAGCGGATCGGTTGGCCGCCCGTTTCCTCGTATTGCTTTTTCGCCAGCTTCACCGGGTCAAAGTCTTGACCAAGCTCAAGATCGTTATTGTTTTGGCCGCTAGGTGTTTTTTGTTCCGGATTCGTTTGTTTCAAGCGTCGCTTCATGTCGTGTTCCTCCTCGTTTCAGCGGTCAAGCAAAATCATGTCGTTTTGCAATTGCTCCAGTTGGAGCCGCATCCGATGCAGCTGCTCGCGCTGCTGGGCGTTGCAGCTTCGCGCCAAGTGCGCCAAATCGATGACCGTCTGCTCGAGCATCTGCTGGGCGTTGGTGTATTCGGTGATGTTGTAATGCTCCTGCTTTTGCGCTTCTGTATATTGCTCTTTCGCGTAGCGGATCACATCTTCACACCGCTGCAAAAATTCCTCAACGGATTGTCTTGTCGCCATGCGCTCACCTCGTTTCGTGATATTCCCTCATGTTTACTATGCGCCGCATAGGCCGGCCGTATCACGCCAATGATTGGCAGCGATCGATTTTCCATGAAGTTTTTGTTACAATGCCGACGTGGGGATCTTCGTTCAGCTCAATCAGGCCGATGTCGGTCAGCTCAAGGTTTTCTGTCACGTCGGCGCAGAGGATGGCGAGGCTTTAGAGGACTGGTGAAAAACGACCGATTTCGCCGAACCCGCTGTTTTCGGCTGAAAGAGAAGCGTTGATGTTACAGGACTTCCCCATTTGAGAAGAAAGTCCGTTTTCCGCGACTTTTCACTAAATCACCAGTCTTTTAGGGAAAAACGATGGCATCCGGCATCTTTGGCGCAGCGACACGCCTGCCAACGTAAACGATGAAACGATCACAAGGAGGGGCCAACCGATGGCTTTGATGAACATTTTGCCGTTTGCCCGCTTTTTGCTTGATCAAGCGGTCAACGAAGGCGACATCGCCGTCGACGCGACCGTCGGCAACGGGCACGACACCGTGTATTTGGCCGAACGCGTCGGGGAGACAGGCCATGTGTTCGGCTTTGACATTCAGCCTGAGGCCATCACCGCCGCTTCCGCCCGCCTCGCGGAACATGGGCTATGCGGGCGGGCGACGTTGTTCGAGCGAAGCCATAGTGAACTGCTTGAGGCGCTTCCCGCCGATGTACACGGGCGCATCGCCGGCGCGGTGTTCAACCTCGGCTATTTGCCGGGCGGCAATAAGCAAATCGTCACCCAGCCGGAATCGACGATCGAAGCGGTCCGCCAGTTGCTTTCCGTCATGAAGCCGGGCGGCGTCATCGTTCTTGTCGTCTACCACGGCCATCCGGAAGGAAAGCGCGAACGCGACGCGCTCCTTGATTACGTCCGTTCTCTTGATCAACGGCGCGTCCATGCCTTGAAATACGAATTCATCAATCGGCAAAACAACCCGCCGTTTTTGCTCGCGCTCGAGAATCGGGCGGATGGGGGCGCCTGATTCCGTCCGATCCGCCGACGAACCACTGCTCTTGCCAATACAAGCAAACGGCCGCCCTTATGAAAAGGACAGCCGTTTTTGCCGCTCCTGCCAAAAGCGGTATGCTTTTCCGTTCCAATAGAAAAACTGCGACGCCGCCCCGCCGGCGCGGACGAGCCGGCGCGCCAGCCGGCGCAGCCCGCGCTGCTTTTTCACCTTGGCATCCGACAAATACAACCCAAGAAGCCCTCGGTGAATAAGGCGGTGAAACTCGCCGTGCGGAAGGGCGCCGACATGGCGGTCGGCCTCTTCGATGAAATGGCAAAGCCGCTCAAGCATCACCGTTTCATTCGGATAGTAAAAGCAAAAGTTTAAATCGCCGCCGTCCCGGTCTTCCTCCTGGTCGATCAAATAGTCGAGCAAAATGTGCAGTCCTTGAATGTACGGAAAATAACCGTCGCGCACTTGTCTCGCCATCTCCGGCGGCAGCGATTCGCCAAACGCATAGGCGACGAGGCAGAAAATGCCGAGCGTCGAACCGGAGCAGGCGGAAAACTCATACCATTCCATCGGCGGCAAGGCGTCTTTGTATTGCGCGAACCATTTCTCCAGCCGCGGCACCCGATCGCTCGCTTCGACATGTTTATGCACTTGCAAGTCGCAATAATATCCGGCCAATTCATGCAAAAATGGGGCGATCGTCTCATAATGGCGCACCGTCTCGAGCACCTCTTGGCACGTGCGGACGAGCGCCGGCAAATAGCCGCCGTCTTCCTGTTCGCGGCGATGGCGGTAATAGTTCGACGGCTCCGCGCCGATCGTCAAAGCGTCCGGCATCGAATCGTGCAAGGCGCGAAAGTCGAGCGGATCGAGCGAGGTGCTGCGGTCGCACAAATTATCCAAATAATCGCTGATCGTCTGGTAAGCCACGATAAAGCGGATGCAATCCTCCATGTTTTCTCCGGCCAAGAGCGCCAAAATGGAGCCGCCTTCGCAATGGAACGTTTTCGAAGCGATGCTCGCCAAGGCCTGGCGCCGCAATTCCGGGTCGGGAATGCGCTCGGCCTGGCGCCGCCAATAGGCAAGCTCGCGGTGGACAAGCGGAAGCACGTCACGATACACCATTTTCATCAAGGCGATGGGGTTTTTCGGAATGTTCAATCGGCTCACCTCAGGTGCAAACACCATGGTCTCGTCTCCTAGCATTTCCATCTTATCAGCAACCAAAATCGTTTCGCGTCTGAACAGCCTGCGATCTCGTCTTCCAGTATTGCCATCAATGCGGCCGGGGCAAACCATAAAAGGGTTGGCGATGGAATGAAAAAACCGCTCAACAACGGTTCTTCTCACGTTGAGAAGCTTTGTGAAATCGGATCTTCTTTCCCGATCCCAACCACTCATCGGGCGAAACGAAACGTTTTTCACCAATCCCGATCAGGCGCGCTCACTTTCGTTGGCGATTTGGACGCAGCGTTGTACAATACATGGTGAACGATCGATTTTGCAGCAGAAAGGAACGAACGCCCATGATTTACCCATACAAAGGCAAAACGCCGCAAATTGCCGCCTCCGCCTTTATCGCCGACTATGTGACGATCACCGGCGATGTCGTGATCGGCGAAGAGACGAGCATTTGGTTCAATACCGTCATTCGCGGCGATGTGGCGCCAACGGTGATTGGCAACCGGGTCAATATTCAAGATAACTCAATTTTGCATCAAAGTCCAAACAATCCGCTTATCATTGAAGACGGTGTAACAGTCGGCCATCAAGTCATTTTGCACAGCGCCATCGTTCGCAAAAACGCGCTCATCGGCATGGGCTCGATCATTTTGGACCGCGCGGAAATCGGGGAAGGCGCGTTTATCGGCGCCGGCAGTTTAGTGCCGCCGGGCAAAAAAATTCCGCCCAACACGCTCGCCCTCGGCCGGCCGGCGAAAGTCGTCCGCGAACTGACGGAAGACGACATCCGTGAAATGGAGCGCATACGCCGCGAATATGTCGAGAAAGGGCAGTATTACAAAGCGCTGCAGCAACAGCGGACATCGTGCGCCAACAAAAAAGAGCTGCCGTGATCAGGCAGCTCTTTTTCTTTCATCACTTGTCCGCCAACGCCAGCGCTTGTTCTTTCAACAAGGCGGCTTTGTCGGTGCGCTCCCACGGCAGGTCGATGTCCGTACGCCCAAAATGGCCGTAAGCAGCCGTCTGTTTGTAAATCGGGCGGCGAAGGTCGAGCATTTTGATGATGCCCGCCGGGCGGAGATCGAAGTTGTTGCGCACGACCTCAATCAAAATGTCTTCCGACACTTTGCCGGTGCCGAACGTATCGATCGAAATCGAAACTGGGCGGGCGACGCCGATCGCGTAGGCAAGCTGCACTTCGCATTTGTCGGCCAGTCCTGCCGCGACGATGTTTTTCGCGACATAGCGGGCCGCATACGCCGCCGAGCGGTCGACTTTCGTCGGATCTTTGCCCGAGAACGCGCCGCCGCCGTGGCGGGCGTAGCCGCCGTACGTATCGACGATGATTTTGCGCCCCGTCAACCCAGCATCCCCTTGCGGACCGCCGATGACAAACCGTCCTGTCGGGTTGATGAAATATTTCGTGTTCTCATCAAGCAGCTCTGCGGGCACGACCGGCTTGATGACCTGTTCTTTAATGTCGCGCTCGATTTGCTCTTGCGTAATTTCCGGATGGTGCTGCGCGGAAACGACGATCGTATCGACGCGCACCGGTTTGCCGTTTTCATCGTATTCGATCGTCACTTGCGTTTTCCCGTCCGGCCGCAAGTACGGCAAGACATCCGTTTTGCGCACTTCCGCCAATCGGCGCGCCAAGCGGTGCGCAAGCGAAATCGGCAACGGCATCAATTCTTCCGTCTCATTGCAGGCGAACCCAAACATCAATCCTTGGTCGCCGGCGCCAATCGCTTCAATTTCCTCGTCAGTCATCTGACCTTCGCGCGCCTCAAGCGCCCGGTTCACCCCCATCGCAATGTCCGGCGATTGTTCGTCAATCGACGTCAGCACCGCGCACGTATCGGCGTCAAATCCGTATTTGGCGCGCGTGTAGCCGATCTCCCGGACCGTATCGCGGACGATGCGCGGAATGTCCACGTATGTTGATGTCGTGATTTCCCCGCTCACGAGCACCAGCCCGGTCGTGACGCTCGTTTCGCAGGCGACGCGGGCGTTCGGATCTTTTTCCAAAATGGCATCCAAAATGGCGTCAGAAATTTGGTCGCAAATTTTATCCGGATGTCCTTCCGTCACAGACTCTGAAGTAAACAAGCGGCGTTTGGCTGACATTCGGTTTGTTTCCTCCTCTTGGCATAATGTGGCAACACGGAACTCATTTCCCTTTTTCCCTTCGCAATATAAAAAACCTTTCCTGTAACGGCTGAGGAAAGGTCATGGCAATCGTATTGCTTCCTTTCACTCTTATCGTTCAAGGACTGCGCCTTGCCACAGGTTAGCACCATTTCACACATGTACAGTTGTGACGGTTGCTGGGCTTCATCGGGCCTGTCCCTCCACCGGCTCGGGATAAGAGTATCCGTTCAATGACTTATCTTATCGCAATGGAATCGGCAAAGTCAACTATCAAAATTCATTTTTTATCATTTCCAGCCGAGAAAATTCTTTCCTCAAGGAAATCGACACATTGGGCAAAATAAAGTTTGAAAAACCCACACAATTAGTATGGACTATTAATAAAAATGTGTTATACTATTTTCAAGAGTGATTTCAAAAAGAAGGCAGGTTTTGAATATGGGGATCGCAAACATGACGAATAAGCTTGATGTATTGCTGCAAAAACCGTACGTGCATCATCAACTGTCCGTCGCCGAGCTCGTCGAGAAAGTCCTGCAGCGGAACGAAGGACGGCTGACGCACACCGGAGCCGTCGCGGTCACGACCGGCAAGTACACAGGGCGGTCGCCGAAAGACAAATACATCGTCGAAGAACCGTCAACGAAGCAAACGATCGACTGGGGAGCGGTCAACCAGCCGATGTCTCCGGAGACGTTTGATAAACTGTACGACAAAGTGCTCGACTATTTAATGAAGAAAGATGAACTGTTCGTGTTTAAAGGCTTTGCCGGCGCCGATCCGAAATACCGGCTGCCGATTCAAGTCGTCAACGAATTCGCCTGGCACAACTTGTTCGTCCATCAGCTGTTCATTCGGCCGAACGCCGAAGAGCTCGCCGTGCATGAGCCGCAATTCACCGTCATTTGCGCGCCGAACTTTAAAGCCGACCCGAAAGTCGACGGCACGCGCTCGGAAGCGTTCATCATCATCTCGTTTGAACGGCGCACCGTGTTGATCGGCGGCACCGAGTATGCCGGCGAAATGAAAAAATCGATTTTCTCGGTGATGAACTATTTGCTGCCGGAACAAGGCATCCTGCCGATGCACTGCTCGGCCAACGTCGGCCAGGAAGGCGACGTCGCCCTCTTTTTCGGCTTGTCGGGAACGGGAAAAACGACGCTCTCGACCGACCCGAACCGCCGCTTGATCGGCGATGATGAACACGGCTGGTCAAGCCGCGGTATTTTCAACATCGAAGGCGGCTGCTATGCGAAATGCATCAACCTATCGCGCGAGAAAGAGCCGCAAATTTTTGACGCCATCGGCTTCGGCGCGGTGCTCGAAAACGTCGTCCTCGATGACGCGACGCGGGTGCCGAATTACGACGACGGCACGCTGACGGAAAACACGCGCGCCGCCTACCCGCTTCAGGCGATCCAAAACATCATCGACCCGAGCGTCGCCGGCCATCCGTCCACGATCGTGTTTTTGACGGCTGATGCGTTCGGCGTCCTGCCGCCGATCAGCAAGCTGACGCGCGAACAAGCGATGTACCATTTCTTAAGCGGCTACACAAGCAAGCTCGCCGGCACCGAACGCGGCGTCACCGAACCGGAAGCAACGTTCTCAACGTGCTTTGGCGCACCGTTTTTGCCGCGCCCGGCCGTCGAATACGCGGAAATGCTCGGGCAAAAAATCGCCGAACACAACGTCCGCGTCTTTTTGGTCAACACCGGTTGGACAGGGGGGTCGTACGGCGTCGGCAGCCGCATGAAGCTCGCCTACACCCGGGCGATGGTGCAAGCCGCCGTCGAAGGGGAGCTCGACAACGTCGAAACAGTCAAAGATCCGATTTTCGGCCTCGCCATCCCAACCCGCGTCCCCGGCGTGCCGGATGACGTCCTGCAGCCGCAAAACACATGGGCCGACAAACAAGCATACGAACAAAAAGCAAAAGAGCTGGCGCAAAAATTCCGCGCCAACTTCCAAAAATTCGCCCACATCGATCCGTCCATCGAAAAACTCGGCGGACCGCTCGTGTAACAAGAACACGGCCGGACAGGGTATTCCCTGTCCGGCTGTTTTTTATTTCTTTCCGTTGCTTTGGGCCTCCCATTTCGCCTCCTTCCCACGAAAATCGGGAGGATTTTTTCATTCCGATGCCGAACAAATCCTTGACAAACAAGGGAAGTTGTGGTAATAAAAAATAGACTCTGCACAAGAATAAGGGGGAGGCTTCCATTGCTTCAGTATATCCATTCGCCTTTAGGAAATTGTTGAAAATCCATCCGCTTTCCTTCGCCCCCTTGCTTGGGGGCGCGACAAAGAGCGCGTTTTATCAAAAACTGAAGAGCTGGCTTTTGGTTCGTGTTTACGATTCCATCACCAATCGTTTCGATGATCAAAGAGAGGATTGAGGAGGAGAAATCACGGGAACTATTTTGTGAGCTCCCTCTGTAAATGATCACTTTATTTCAGAACAAAGCAAAGGAATCAGTCTTGCTTCATCATATGGCAGAGTGCAAACCGAAGGATTGTTTGCGCTCCTGCCTTTTCAACATTAGAATCAAAACGCCAATCGGGACGATGAACGTCACCGACAAATTCTGTCAATAGACTTTACCCTCGATGGCCGTAAGGTTCGAACGCATAAAATGATTGTCGTCGATCCCCCGGGGTTTTGGCACGATTGGGGGTCGACGACAATGCGAAGGCGGGTTTACTTCTTCAGCTGTTCAATCTTTTCCGCCGGCAACCCGGTCAGCTCGTGGATCGTGTCGACATCGTACCCTTTCGCCAACATTTTCTTCGCGATGTCGATTTTCCCTTCCTCGATCCCTTTTTGGCGTCCCTGTTCAATCCCTTGCTTCATCCCTTGCTTTATTCCTTGTTTCAACCCTTGTTCGATTCCTTGTTTGACTCCTTGTTGAATGCCTTTCTCGATTCCCCGCTGTTCGTATGAGATGATGAGCTCCATCACTTGTTTCGCTTCCTTCGTCTCCATTTGGCTCACCTCGTTTCGCAGTTGGATTTCCTCCGCTTCGGACAACCGCAAATACGTTTCAAAAAACCCAAACAACAGCCGCTGCTTCGCCTCATCGAGCTCGAGGCGGACTAGGATGCGCAAAAACTCCTTTTTCACTTCCACCTTCTCGCTTTCATTATACCCCATTTTGCTTAACAAGGCGGCGGCAACCGGATTGTCACGGCGGATGTACTCGCGCCACGGCAGTTTGCGCAGTTCCACCGTCAGAAAGCGGAAGTCAAGAACCATCAAAAATGGAAATTGAATCATCAATGAGGAAGGTTCGTCGCGGCGTTCGTCGTAGCTGAAAATGGCGATCGGGAGGATGCGGCGGCGGTGTTTTTGAAACAAGCGGCTGAAGTAGAGGAACATTCGCTCGGGGAACGTCCGCTGCTTATAGCTTTGATGTTCGACGTGAACGATGACGAGCCCGTCCTCCCCTCTTACCTTTGTTTCGACCAACAAGTCGACGCGGTGCTTTTCCCCAGCTGTCACGTCGGTGAACAGCTCTTCGGAGAGAAAGGAAAGATGATGGATGTCGATGTGCTCGTACACGTCAGGAAAGAAAAGAAGCAAAAAGTCTTCGAAAAACGTCGACAGCAGCTCCTTGAACAACCGGTCGTGATCGATTCGCTTTTTCGCCACGTTTTCCCTCCTTGCGGCATCGAATTCATCGTATGATATTCGCTCTCCGCGGCCAAACTCCTTCTCCTCCCCCCTACTTTTTTTATGGTATGATCAAACGTCGCACAGGAAGTCCTCAAGCAAAGGCTATTTTTATGCTTGTCTGAATCGGCCTGACGCCACAAGTTAACTATAGACGGAAAAAACTTGAGCCAAGAGCGCAAACCGTTCTTCCGTTTGCGCTCCTGTCCGATGAACCCGTTCAGCTCTCATTCAGCCGCTTCGTGGTGTGCAGCCTCGTTCAATTCGTCGAATACAGGCTGACGAGCTCATACGTCACCGTCGTCCGGCTGTCTTTCCACTCAAGCTTTCTCACGACCGCAACGCCGCTCGCTTCGCTTTGCACCGTCCGGCGCACTTCAAGCGGCACGTCAAGCGGATACAAGCGGTATCCTTCTTTTTCCAACACAAACACATTTCCTTGAACGCGCTGTTCCTTTCCTTTTGTCACAATGACCGTCTGCAGCTCCATCGGCATGCCCATATGATTCCAACCTCCTTGGCACCCCATCGATTCGTTGGCGGCCGCGCCGCCACCCGAGCGGCGCGCGCAGCCGCCCCTCTAGTTGTATCGTATCACATTGTCAGCTGTTGTTTCATCCATTCCGTGAGCCTTTGCACCGTCTCGCGATTGGCTTGCGGCGGAAAATAGTGGGTGAACTCAGGGAAGTACCAAGCCGTGACCGGTTTGCCGAGCTGCTTCAGCCGCCGCTCAAGCCGATAGGCGTGCTCAATCGATACGTTCTCATCGCGCCCGCCGTGGATGATGAGCACCGGGGCTTGGAGCCGCTCGAGATAATAAAGCGGGGTTCGATGCCGGTAGCGCTCCGGGCATTTGTTCGGCGTCCCGCCGATGACGCGCTTCATCATTCGCCGCAAGTCAGGCCGCTCCCAATACGTAAGCTCCAGATCCGCCACCCCTCCCCAGACCGCCACCGAACAGACCCCCTCGGCCATTAGGGCGGCATGGAGCGCCATCGCCCCGCCGCGGGAGAAGCCGAACATGTGAACGCGCCCGGGATGGACGAGCGGATGGCGGCGAAGGAGATAAAACCCAGCAAGCGCGTCATAACGGTCGTCGCCGGCGAAATCTTCGTTTCCTTCTCCGCCCCCATTGCCGCGGTAAAGCGGAGCGAAGACGACAAACCCTTGCGAAGCGAATTGGACAAGGCGCGGCACTCGCACCTGCCCCACATTTTTAATCCCGCCGCGCAAATACAAGAAGCCGTCATACACCTTATTTTGTTTCGGCGCCGCTAAAAATCCTTTCACCTTCAGCCCTTGGGACATATAGGTGACAAAGAACACATCGATTCCCGGATGCGGCGACGGAAACCGGTATTGGTCGATGATGTCCCCGTCCATACGCCTGCCTCCTTCCTATGCGAAAACAGATGATGCGAACCACCCGTCATCATCCCCCAACGCCTTCTTTCATTAGGACAAGTGGGGATGTCCGACTGCCTCGCCGCTCTTGCATGCCTCCCCTTGGCCGAGCGTCATCTTGAAAAAGCCCTGGAGCGCGAGGAGCGTCCCGACCGCCGCCCGTTCTCGGCTGACCGCCCATTTTTTCTAGGCATTCACACATTTTTGCTGCGTGCATACGATAAGGTGAAACCACGGTTTACCGCATGCGAACCAAGGGGGTTAACGAACATGAAAAAATGGGCCGTATGGTTATGCTCGCTTCTCTTGCTTTTGCCGCTTTCCGCCTGCACGAATGACGGGGGCCAAAGCGAAAAGCCGCTCAAAAAAGTGCGGCTCGCCGAAGTGACGCACTCGATTTTTTACGCGCCGCAGTACGTCGCCCTGGCAAAAGGCTTCTTTCAAGAAGAGGGGCTGGATGTCGAACTGACGACGACATGGGGCGGCGACAAAACGATGACGACGCTGCTTTCCGGCGGCGCGGACATCGCCCTTGTCGGCTCGGAAACATCCATTTATGTCTATGCGCAAGGGACGGACGATCCGGTCATCAATTTCGCGCAGCTCACGCAAACCGACGGGACGTTTCTTGTTTCCCGCGAGAAAATCGACCACTTTACATGGGAGATGCTGAAAGGAAGCACGTTCCTCGGCCAACGGAAAGGCGGCATGCCGCAAATGGTCGGCGAGTTTGTGCTGAAAAAACACGGCATTGACCCGCATCAAGATTTGAAGCTGATCCAAAACGTTGATTTCGCCAATATCGCCAACGCCTTTGCGAGCGGGACGGGCGATTTCGTCCAGCTGTTTGAACCGACGGCGAGCATTTTTGAACAAGAAGGAAAAGGCTATATCGTCGCTTCATTCGGCACCGAATCCGGGCGCGTGCCGTACACGTCGTATATGGCGAAACGAAGCTACATCAAAGCGAACAAAGACGTCATTGAAAAATTTACGCGCGCGATCTACAAAGCGCAGCAATGGGTCGAATCGCACAACGCCGCCGAGATCGCGAAAGCTATTCAGCCGTATTTCAAAGACACCGATTTGGCTTTGATCGAAAAAGTCGTCGACCGGTACAAAAGCCAAGGGACCTACGCGACCGATCCGATTTTGGATGAAGAAGAATGGAACCACTTGCAAGACATTATGGCCGAAGCCGGCGAGCTGCCGAAGCGCATCCACGTTGACACGCTTGTTGATTCGTCGTTTGCCAAAAGCGCGATGAACAAGTGACGAAAGCGGGTGAACGAAATGTTTCTTGTCATCGACCGCCTCTCGCACACGTATTTGACAAAAACGACCGCTGTCACTGCACTCGATGATGTGTCGCTGTCCGTCGAGAAAGGGGAGTTCGTCTCCTTTCTCGGCCCTAGCGGCTGCGGCAAAACGACGCTGCTTTCGATCATCGCCGGATTGATCGAACCAACGGAAGGGGCGGTGCTCATAGAAGGCGAACCGCTCTGGTCGGGCGGATCGGACGCCCAAACGGCGCGGCGTGCGGTCGGCTACATGCTTCAGCAAGACTACCTATTCCCTTGGAAAACGATCGAGGAAAACATTTTGCTCGGACCCCACATCACGGGAACGTTGACGCCGGAAACGAAAAAGCGGGCGCTCGCCCTGCTCGCTGAGATCGGCCTTGGCGGCGTCGAGTCGTATTACCCGAGCCAGCTGTCCGGCGGCATGCGCCAGCGCGCGGCGCTTGTGCGCACGCTCGCGACTGATCCGAAACTGTTGTTGCTCGACGAGCCGTTTTCCGCCCTCGACCAGCAGACGAAGCTGAAATTGGAAGAGCTCGTCTGGGCGACGCTGCGGCAATACGAAAAAACAGCCGTCTTGGTCACCCATGACATCGAAGAAGCCATCGCCATGAGCGACCGCATTTTCTTGTTTTCACCGCGCCCTGGGCGCCTTGTGCGGACGTTTGTCATCCCGGATGAACTGCGCGGCCGCCCGCCGCTTGCCGCCCGCCAGCATCCGGCGTTTTCGCCATTGTTCCAATCCATTTGGAAGGAGATGGAGGACCTTGAAGCCGCTCCATGATCGCATCGAATCGCTGCACCGTGAATACCTCGCCGCATTGCGCAAAGAGCGGCGGGTGATCCGCCTTTGGCAGACGGCGCTGCTTGTCGCCTTTTTCGCCGTCTGGGAAGCGGCGAGCCGCTTCCATTGGGTCGATCCGCTCCTATTCAGTTCGCCGTCCGCCATCGCCAAGCTGTTTGGCGAAAAACTTGGCGATCATTCGCTGTTTGTCCACACGTGGGCGACATTGTTTGAAACGTTGCTCGGCTTTCTTATCGGTACCGCCGGCGGGGCGCTCATCGGCGCGGTCCTTTGGTGGTTTCCGCGCCTGGCGAAAACGCTCGATCCGTATTTGGTCGTCTTCAACGCCATGCCAAAAGTCGCCCTCGGGCCGATTTTGATCGTCGCTCTCGGACCGGGATTTACGTCCATCATCGCCATGGGCGTCGTCATTTCCATCATCATCACGACGATTGTCGTCTATTCGGCGTTCCAAGAAGTTGACCCGAACTATTTGAAAGTGCTGCGGACGTTCGGCGCCACCCGCTACCAATGCTTTAAAGAGGCGGTGCTGCCGGCGTCGTTCCCGGCGATCATTTCGACGTTGAAAGTGAACGTCGGCCTCGCTTGGGTCGGTGTCATCACCGGAGAGTTTCTCGTCTCCAAGCAAGGGCTTGGGTATTTAATCATTTACGGCTTCCAAGTGTTCAACTTCACGCTCGTATTGATGAGCCTGCTCATTGTCGCTTTGTTGTCGACTGTTATGTACCAACTTGTTGCCATCGTCGAGAAAAAATGGGGCAGCCGTCGTTAAGAGACGTTCGTAAACGATCGACGGGCGTCTCTTTTCATTCCTGACGTCGGGCCGGCATCCGCCCATCCCCCCTTGGCTTCTTCCTTCATGGAACCGGATGACCAACAAAAGCCGTCTAAAATCATCACCGTTCTCCGCTTCTTTCCCCTCGGCTGATCAGTCCGCGCTGTTTCAACTCGGCAAGCGAAAGCGAAAGGACATCGTCTTTCATGATATAGCTGAACCGTTCATCCGTGCGGATGTCATCCGGCAGCGCCTCAAGCAGCACCGGGCCGTTCGTTTCCAAATACGACCCCCGCTCGACGAGCGCAGCGATGTCGGCAAAATAAATGTTTTTCACGATATCCGGCTCCACTTTATATTGGCCGATGTATTCGAGCCGGCCGACGATTCCCCCCGTTTCTTCCATCACTTCGCGGACCGCGGCTTCCGCCGCTGTTTCCCCTTCTTCCACCTTGCCGCCGGGAAACTCAAGGCCGCGGCGCGGATGATCCGT
The DNA here is from genome assembly GCF_004123125.1 of Geobacillus sp. PK12. Taxonomy (NCBI): domain Bacteria; kingdom Bacillati; phylum Bacillota; class Bacilli; order Caryophanales; family Anoxybacillaceae; genus Geobacillus; species Geobacillus sp. PK12. Next base: position 20,114 of record NZ_SDKL01000020.1, on the reverse strand, counting down.
CAACAGCCATCGCCCGCCATAGCGGCAAATGACCCATACATGCCCGGGGGAGGGGGAAAACGGATGATCCGCAAAGGCCAGCCGAACGCGATGTCCGTAATAATCGCGAAATTCATGCATCGGACTCTCCCCTTTCCTCTCCCCATTATACAGAAAAACGCCGCTCGACTCGCGGCGTTTACTCTTCTTTTTCGTCCGGGAGAATGCCCATCGAGCGGATGTGCGCTTTCGCTTCGTCGTTGCCGAGCTCATAAATCATTTTGTAAATGTCGACCATCGTCCGGTCGTACGCATCGTTTTCCCGATCATAGTGGTATTGGATGTACGGCACATGGGTGCGCCAAAACGCCTGCCAGTCGGTGGAGTAGTTTTGGTCAAAATACTCGCGCAGGCGTGCGATTTCCTCGTCGGTCGCCTCAATTTGAAAGTCCCACGGCGATGCCGTTTTCAACTGGGAAATTTCCCCGTGCGCCATTGAGACGTAATACGTCTTTTTTTGTTCATCTGCCACCTTCATCCACTCCTTCTTTTGCTCTTTTTGCTTAGTGTGGGGCAATCGGGGAAAAATATGCTTATTTTATTTCATCTTTCAACAGCTCGATCGCCTTGCGCAGCACGGACGGGATCGGAACGCCCGCCCGGCCGGCGTTTTCCACAATCGAGATAAACTCATTGGCGATATAGAAAAAAATGATCGCATCGCGGATGACATGCATGTTCCATCCAATGGCCAAATCGACGAGATGCGACGCCGCCACCAGAACGAAAATCAACAGTTTGCGGATGATGCCGCGAAAGCCGACTTGACTTGATAGCTTGCCTTCGACCGCGCTGGCGGCAATGCCGGTAAGGTAGTCGACAATGACCAAAGCAAGCAAAATCACGACAAATGAGTCCACGCTGCCGACAAACAGCGACAGAAACGAACCGAACAGCGACACGGCAACCATCGGGATCGGCTTGTTCACGCTCCCCCCTCCTTGAACATAGGATACGCGTAACTATCGTATGCCCGGAGGGGAGAACGCGGCGCGGCGCATTCCCTAAAAAATCGCCCTTTTTCGACAAAGAAAGGACAAAGCAAAAGGCCGTCCCCCGGCCTGAGGACAGCCTCCTCTTCTTATCGTCCTAAGAACGATTTCAACATCCAGACGTGTTTTTCCAAGCTGCGATGAATGCCAAGCAGCATATCCCCCGTCGTTTCATCGTTCACTTCATCCGCCAGCTGCATGCCTTCTTTCAATTCGCCGATCATCGTTTCAAAGTCGCCGACAATCGAAGCGACCATTTGCTCCGCCGTTTCCGTCCCGGCTGCTTCTTTGACGGACGCCTGCTTGAGGCAGTCTTTCATCGTCGCCACAGGCTTGCCACCCAAGGCCAACAGCCGCTCGGCCAGTGCGTCAATGTGGGTCGCGGCTTCGTTGTACAACTCTTCGAATTTTTCATGCAGCGTGAAAAACTGCGGCCCGGTGACATACCAATGATAGTTGTGCAATTTCACGTACAACACAGTCCAGTTGGCGATTTGCTTGTTGACAAGATCGATCAGTCGAGTTGTCATCCTCTCACTCCTCCTTATGGTTCTTGTACCCAGCTGGCTTGTTGGTCAACTACCCCCACTTCGCGAACGCTTGAAGTGGGGGCTTGCAACTCCCCAGAAGTGCGAGCGGACTTCGTCCTCCTTCCTTGACTTGGGGTTGCATCAGGGGCAGGTTGACAACTGCCCAACGATGCAGGTCATGCCTGCATCGTTGCCGATTCTCTCGGTGTGTCTGTTGGCAGTACTTGGCTTCCACACACAACAGACGGACCTACGCTCGATGTTTTACGGTTGCAACGTTTCCTGCAACCAACCCCATCCATCGAGCAGCCGTGAGTGGAGTGCCTTTATTGAACAGTTTTCTCCACGCCTTTATTCGATCATACACAAAAGAAAGGGGGAACGCGCATTCCTCTCCCACTTACTCCCTTTGGTCGTTGAGTGGGAGTCTCCTGCGCGAAATAGAGATGAAACATGGAAAACGTGTCGATGGATAGCTTGCCCGATTTCACCGGAAATATGAACGCCAGCTCTGCCAGATATGGTATAATAAAAAGAAAAAAGGCGGGCGTCATGATGTACTGGACCTTGATCGTTTGCCTCATCATCGCCGCTGTCGTTCTCGTGCTGGCGGTCGTCACGACGTCCAAAGCGTATGCCTACAAGCATACGGTCGATCCGCACCCGAATGAACACGGCGGCGAACAACAAGCCGGCCCGAAGCAGCCGCAGTAGCGGCGCGGGGCTGGCTTGTTCATCAACCAAACACCTTTTTCAACTCTTCTTTCTCTTGCGAAAGCCAAAAGCGCATCAGCTGTTTGGCCGCCTCTAGATCATGCAGCTTCGCTTGGCCGCATTGCCGCTCGGTCGCGGCTGGCACTTCCGTCGCGGCGAGCGCGTCCTTCATGGCTTCTTCCAACAAATCAATGATCTCGTCCACGGTCGGCGAGCCGCTCACGACAAGATAAAACCCGGTTTGGCAACCCATAGGCGAGATGTCGATAATATCGAAATGATCATATTTGGCCGCATGTCGGCGCAGCGTATACGCCAACAGATGTTCGAGCGTATGAATCGCGGCCGGGTCCATCGCTTCTTTGTTCGGCTGGCAAAAGCGAATGTCAAACTTATTGACGACGCCGTCACTGCCGACTTTGTGAACGCCGCAATGCCGAACGTACGGCGCTTTGACCGCGCAATGGTCCAATTCAAAGCTTTCCACCGGTGAAGGCATGTCAATCACTCCTAGCTATTTTGATCCTCTTTCTTTATCATAACCAAAACGAGGGGCGTCCCGCATCTTTTTTGCCTCTCGCTTGGCGTCTATGCCCAAAAAGCAAGGTCTGGGCGAGCGCCCCCATTCCGAGCGAACGACAGTCGTTTTGCTTGAACAAAAGAAAGGTTTGTTCTATTGTAATCATGATGATCACAGAAAGGAGAACTGGGCATGGGCCAATGGCTGATTTGGTGCATCCGCTTTTATCAACGCTTCCTTTCTCCGCTCAAGCCGCCGACATGCCGCTTTTATCCGACCTGCTCGAACTATGGCATCGAAGCGATCCGGCGCTTTGGCGCCATAAAAGGGGGATGGCTGACGGCGAAGCGCATTTTGAAATGCCATCCGTTCCATCCGGGCGGTTTTGATCCCGTTCCTGAATCATCAGAACACGCGAAAAGAAACAAAATCACTTAATGGCCTTGCCATTTGCTTTATTTTTTTGTATGATCGATCTTGTAAATCGTAATGATTACGATATAATAAATGCGGACATCTTGATTCCAGAAAGGAGTTCAACATGAGAGCAACGTCCATCATTTTGTCTTTCCTTTTGGCGACGAGCGCCTTGCTATACGGCTGTCAATCGAAGCCAGAAACAAAAGAGGGCCAAACATCGAACGATCAGCTAACGATTTATACAACCGTCTATCCGCTTGAAGACTTTACGAAAAAAATCGGCGGCGACGCCGTGAACGTCAAAAGCGTTTACCCGCCGGGAGTGGAAGCCCATACGTTCGAACCGACAACCAAAACCGTGCAGCAGATTGCCGATGCGGACGCCTTCATTTACATTGGCCACGGGATGGAACCGTTCGCCGAAAAACTGCAGGAAACATTACAAAATGAGCACGTCCGATTTCTCGTTGCTACAAACGGCATCGAATTGCTTGAATCGAACCATGAACAGGAGCATGCGCATGGCGAAGGGCACAAAGACGAACACGGAGAGGGACATGAGAAAGAACATGGCCATGAACACGGAGACAAAGATCCTCACGTATGGCTTGACCCCATCCGCTCCATTGCGATCGCCAAGAACATCCGCGATTTGCTGATTGAACTGAAACCTGAAAAAAAAGACCTGTTTATGCAAAACTTTGAAACGTTAAAGATGAAACTCGAGCGCCTTGACGGGCAATTCCGTTCAACAGTGGAGAAAGCTCCTAGAAAAGAGATACTCGTTTCCCATCAAGCCTACGGATATTGGGAAGACCGCTACGGAATCAAACAGCTGAGCGTTTCCGGGCTTTCTCCGAGCAACGAACCATCGCAAAAAGAGCTGACTCAGCTCATCCAGACAGCCAAACAGCATCACATCCGCTATGTCATTTTCGAACAAAATGTTCATCCCAAAACGGCGGAAGTGATTCAGAACGAAATCGGCGCCAAGCCGCTCCGTCTGCATAACTTGGAATCGCTGACCGATGAAGATCGAAAAGCCCACAAAGATTACTTTTCCCTTATGGCCGAGAATCTCCGCGTGCTGCAAAAAGCCCTTCATTGAAATACAACCGCCTGCCTCTTTCGATTGAGGCAGGCGGTTTCGTTTCCTTTTCCCCATCCGGATACATTCCGGGCGCTGTTTGCCTCCTACATCGTGGGCTTTCTCATTTTGTTTCCCGGCTTCGTCTATTTCTGGCGTTTGTTTATGCACGATAAGCGCTATGTACGGCCAAAATAACAAGGAAAAAGGTGTCCCCAACACGCGTGGGACACCTTCCTTTATGACGGTGCTATCTTCTGCCCTGCAGAAAGAAAAGCCCCCTTTTCCTCACCCATCACTCTCACTATTGCAGCGAGCGGACATAGGCCGCAATGGCCGCAATTTCTCCCGGCGTCAATGTTTGCACTTCTTTCGTCCGATGGCGCCGGATTGCTTCCTCGATCGTTTTCGCGCTGCCGTCATGCAAATACGGGGCTGTCGCCCATACGCCGCGCAGCGTCGGCGTATCCCACTGCTTGGGCGTCCGCGGGTTTGTGAACCGGGCGCGGGCGTCGCCTTTGGAGGCGCGGTCCTTCGGATTGGCCGTGCCGATGTCGTGCAAGTAGGCGGTATTGGCAGTCGTCAATTTCCCGTCCGGCCCGACCGCCTTGACGCTGTCGGTGAAATACTCGCCCCCATGGCAGCTTAAGCAATTCCCTTTCCCGTTAAACAGGCGCTCCCCTTCCTTCGCTTCCGCCGTCAAGCTGCCGTCGCGGTTCCGGTACGGGCTTTTCGGCACGGGGAACGAGCGCGGGTCGTTCAAGTAGGCGAGAATGGCGTCAAACATATGCTGGACGTTCGGCGGCAGCGGCTTGGACGGGTCGATCGCCGTCATGCCGCCCATCTCGCCTTGCACGGTATGAATGTAGTCGGTAAAATCGTCGCGCGACCCATCCCACATAAACAGCCCGGTTTTCGTCGCCAAAATATTGCTCGGCACGTTGCGCGGCCCTTTCGCCGTCATGAGCGTCAAGCCGTTGATGTCGCCGTCGCTATGGCACGAAGCGCAGCTCATCCAATTGTTCCCTGTGATGTTGATGGCAAACTCGTCGCTGTTGGCGCTGTAAAAGATCGTTTTTCCTTCACGCACGAGCGGGGAGAGCGAATCTTTCGCAATGAGGCGGATCGTGCCATCTTCCTGCTTCGCTTTCGCATATGGGCTTTTTCCTCCGGTTTTGATCACGGCCAAATCATGGCTCATGGCGTTGTGGACGTAAAGCGTCTTCCCATCCGGCGAAATCGCGATCCCGCGCGGATTGTTGCCGTGGATGCGGCGCAAAATTTGCGTCGCCTTGCCGCCGCGTCGCAAGTCAAAGACGACGAGGTCCTCGCTTCCAGACATGACCGCGTACGCTTTGCCGCCGTCCGGGGAAAACGCCACATCGTACGGATTGGAGACGATGATCGTCTCGTTATGAACATCCGTGACATTGATCGCGGCAAACAGCTCTTTCCGCTCGTCCGGCAACTCAACGTCTTTCGTTGCATCAATGACCGAGATGGCCGGAAAGACCGTTTCCTCAAATTGGATCGGCGTATCGATGTTCGTCAATAAGTGCGGAATATACGCTTTTTTGCCGTCCGAGGCGATGACGATTTGCTCAAGCGTGTTCGGAACGCCTTGGCTCTTTTTTCGATCGGCTTTGTCCGGCGACGGGGCGAGGGCGATTTCCTTGACCGCCCGCCGTTTCTTTGTGTCAATCACGGTGACTTTGGCCGCCAAATATTGCGTCACGTACAGCTTCCTTCCGTCCGCTGTCAGCGCCAGCGCCCGCGGCCGATCGCCCGCTTGGATGTCTTTCGTCCGCTTCCCGCTCTCGGCGTCAAACACCGAGACCGTGCCCGAGCGGTAGTTGGCGACATATACTTCCGCCCCATCCGGACTGGTGACGATGCCGAACGGCTCGATCCCCGTTTTCCAACGGTCGACGACTTTCCGCTTGTCAAGCGACACGACGTCCACTTCATCATCGTACATGCAGGAAACATACAGTGTCCGTCCATCCGGGCTGAGCGCCAGCTGGCGCGGTTCGCGGCCGACGGGAATTTCCGCTTCCTTCGTTTTCGTTTTCGCGTTGATGATTGTCACTGTATCCACATCGATGTTGGCGGTGTAGACATAGCGCCCGTCGCTGCTTACGGCGATGTTGTCGCCGTGCGCCGGGGCATGTCTGACCACTTTCGGCTGCTCATGCCATGCCTTTTCGTCCTGACAGCCGGCCAACAGCGTGGCGATCGCCGCGGCGAACCACCATTTTCGCATTTCAATATTCCCCCGTTTTTTCACGAAAATGATAACCATCCTCAATTTTACAAAGAAAAGCGGCGAATCTCAATCGTATTCGCCGCTTTCTTTCTGTTATTTGTTGGCGGATCCAACGTTGACCTTGACCGTCCGCAACACCGGCGCCACGCCGTATGGGCCGCCGGCCGCCTGCACTTGCGGGACATGGTCATGATCGGTGTTGCCCAATTTTTTCCCTTTGATGTAGACATCTCCCGTATCCCAAAACTCGCTTGCCTGCATCCCTTCCTGAAGCGTCGGGCCGTCGACGATTCGGTCGTAAAAGTCGACGTAGCGGGAGATGATCGTTTCGCGGTCAAGGGATTTCGCCGTCTCATCCGCTTGGTCGTTGTTCAAGTTTTGCAAGGCCACGCGGAACACCCCCGACAACGCGCCGGCGAGCCACGGGGTGTACTTGTCCTCTTTTTCTCCCGTATGGTACACGTGCCATTTTTGATCCCAAAAATGTTTGTTCATTGCCTCATAAACACGGCGCGCCGCATCGCGGTATGCTTCGTCTTTCGTCGCCAAAAATGCCGCCGTCAGCCCGCGGATCGCGCCAAGCTGGGCAAGAAGCGTCGGCTCGTCTTGATCCGGCCCTTGGCCGATCGTATAGCCGTTTTCGACAAGTCCGTCTTTTCGCATCAAGTTGTGCATGATAAAATCCGCTTGCCGGCGGATGAGCTCGAGCGCCCGCTTTCCTTCCGGCGTGCCGAGCCCTTTGGCGCTCTCTCCGCTCGCATAGCCGACCGGCATCCCGTCAATCGCCCGTTCGAAGATGCGGAGCGCTTCCATTGTATAGCCGGCTTGGAACGTATCGACCCGATTTCCTTGCGTTCGCCCGTCATGTTCGGTCACAAACGCGCCCGCTTTTTCATTGAAATGCATGGCATCGATGTTGCGAAACACTTGCAGCAGCACGTCGCGGTTGACGGAATACGGGTCGTCGGCCACGCGGTCGTTCGCCGTCGTCGCGTCAAGGTTTTCCTTTGGCGCGCTTGGGAACGGTTTTCCGTCAAACACGGCCAAAAACGCGGGGTTTTGGTTTTTGTTTTCCGGCCGCTGGTCGGTCATGCCGAAAAACTCCGCCGCCGGCCATAGCATGAGCCATTGGTCCTCAAGCAAGCTGCGGGGATCTTTGACGACCAACTTCGCCGCATCCGGCGCCAGCTCGCTTCCCCCTTCAGCCACTTCCACCGCGTGCGGCAAATAGACAAATCCCCCGCTTGGGTTGTAGCGGCTGCCGGCTGCCTTCGTCAACGCCTGTTGCTTCGCATCATAAAATAAATGGTCACGGATAAAAGCCAGCTTGTTCCATATTTGTTCCGTCAAAATCATCCCTTGCATCCCGTCGGCGGAGCTGACGCCAAGAGCGATGTTCCCGCTTTGATCGTCGTTTGGCGTTTTCGCCTCCACCTCTTCATCGCTGTCTTTTTGATGAAAATTCCCCAAAAAGTCGCCGGCCCAAAGCGCTTGCTTCAAAAAGACGCCGCCGTAAGCCGATGGCGTGAGCACTTTGTCCATTTTTCCGCGATCCCAGCGAAGCGATTGGAAATCGACTTGATAGACGGGAACATATGTACCGTCATCATTTTCCGCATACACGCCCGTGTCAACCTTTTGTGCATAATGCGGATCGCCGCCGGCGTACTCGATGAAGGTTGGGAACATGTTGCGGAAAAGTTCCTCGCGCGGATAGCCGACGCTGTCCGCAAGCTCATAAAAACGGTCGGCGAGCGCCTGATCGGCTGGCTGATGCCGCTGTTCGGCCCGCTGCTTCGCGATCGGGCCGTTGATGAGATGAAGCCCCAGCCCTGACTTTTCCGTCACTTCGTACATCGCCTCTTCGGAATACTCGTATGACTCGATGCCAGCCGTATAGTCGAATTTCGTCGGTTTATCAGGTTTTCTCGCGTCAAGGGTGTCCAAATCAAGCCCGAGCCCTTCAGCGAGCGGTTCGCCCGAAAGTTCAAATTCCGAGTAGGCAAACATATTGCCGGCCGTATCAAAATGATCGTCCGCCACCGGCACGTGCAGGCGCGGCGCTTCCGATGAACGGCCGTTCTCTTTCTCCCCGACGGCGGAACAGCCGGACGCCAAAAGCAGCGAGGCCGCCGCCGACGTGGCCATGACTTTCCAAGGCATGCGTTTCATGGCTTGCTCCTCCATTTTTAAAATAACGATTTTCATTCTCACTAACGTTTATTATACGCCGTCCCTTCCTCTTTGTTCAAGCCAAAATTGATTCGACAACGCTTTGCCTATAAAACGGCGCTTTTCATGCCTGTGGTCCTTCCATTCAAGCCGAAAGCCACTCAACGCGGCGTCCGCCCGTCCATAAAAAGCAGCATTCCAGTTCGTTCGGGCAACATCCGATCGCGTCCCTGCATAAGGACGACGCCGTTTCTTTGCATCGCCGAATGGCTTCCTCTTCCTCGCACCACAGCAGCACACGAACCCGGTCGCGGTAAACGATGTACAACGCTCGATCCGCCTCTTCCCCCAATCCGCCGTCCGCCAACAATAGCGGCTTGCACGCCGCCTCTTCCATCGAACCAAAAAACTGCAGCAAATGATCCGTCACCTTGGCCAACACTAGTGCATAATGCAACGGCGTCGGAAACATCGACAAAGGAAGGAGCGAACGGTGCTGATCAATCAGCCGGAGCAAGCAAAGCGGAGACCGCAGCGAAGGCGCGGTGTCGCAATACGCTTGAATGACGCGGCGAAGAAACCGGCGCAGCGCACACGGCCAGACATCCAACGTCTCGTGATGGATAGGCACCATGGCTCGCCTCCTGTTTGTTCATGCATGTTTTTCCAGCTGCTCCAACACGGCGTTGATCGAGCTCCATGACCGTTTCGCAAAATAAATAGGCTTGTCTTTGCTTTTCGCCTTCTCTTTCACTTTCTTCGCCAAATTATGGTTCACGTAATCGATCATGACCAATATGGCGTCGACATGCTCCGGAATGTCGCGTTTCACCATATTCACTTTTCGTCCATTGAGATGAATGATTTCCCGGAATCCGGAACGCTCCAATTTATCGGTAATATGGCCTAAATGATCCGCTCCAACGACAAGAAGCGATGCCATCATAAAATCCTCCTTTGTTCTCTTCTTTTTTCTCTTTTATTTTAATTGAGAATGATTTTCTGTGTCAATTAAAATAAGAAAGATTTTCATCTATTTTTAGGCCATGATGTCCTCTTCAACAGCGGCACGAGGCAAACACCATTTCTGCACGAAGCCCTTCTTTCCATTTGGGACAGCGTGAAGCAACGGGCGCAACGGAAGCTGTCGATTGCCCCTGCCTCCGTTGATCCCAAGCGGGAGTCTTCTCGGTTAGAGATGGATAAAATGCCTGCAAATGCGTCAAACTATAGATGCGGGCGATTTCATCACGACAAGGGGGATGACCATGGCGAAAGATGTTCTTTGCGAAGTGCGCAACTGTCGTTATTGGGCAGAAGGGAATCGCTGCAGCGCTGAAGCCATTTACGTGGTCAGCCATGCCGGAAACATGGCGTCTGATTCCACGGAAACAGACTGCAAAACGTTTGTTCCGGCCCATGAAGCATAATGCGAGACCAACGAGGCGCTGCCCGGCCGACCGGGCGGCGCTTGCATCGTTCGAGGGGGATGACGATGGACAAACGCGCCAGCCTCATTCAAGCGCTGCAAACGGAAATGAAGCGGGCCGCTTTAGGAACATACCCAGCTTGCATCGACTCCTTCGCCCGTTTGTGGGATTATGAGTTCGGTTCGTTTGATCAGCTCCCACCTGAGATTGAACGGCTCGTCGCCCATCGGGCCGCTGAACTCGGGTGGATGGATGACGTTTGAGGGCCGTCCATTTCGAAACCAACGCCAGATGGAGTAAAAAACATCGTTGGATGGCCATCCCTATGTTTCCATCTGCGCGATGGAAATCGGCCGTGCAAGGGATGACGTTTGACTGCCGTCCTCCAACAGGGGACAAAGCGGATGGATGAAGCTGGATCGCAGCGGTCTAAAAGCAAGGGCTTCGATTCGGCGAACGCCATGCCTCCCGGTCGGAACGCCGCAGGAATGGCAGCGGCAAAAAGGCAGGAAACTCGGCCTAGGCGAGTTCCTGCCTTTTCTGCTTCCGAACAGATGTTTCTACTCCTATCAAAATGTTTGTTCTGTTTTTGGAATGAGCCTTTTCAGTTCGCGGCGCAGCAGTTTTTGCGCGGCGTTGCGCGGCAGTTCGTCGACGAAGTAAATGCGGGCCGGCACTTTATATTTCGCCAGCCGCTCGCGGCAAAACGCGCGAAGGGCCGCTTCGTCTGGCGACGCTCCGCGTTTCAGGCGGACGAACGCATACGGCACTTGCCCCCACGTTTCATCCTCGACGCCCGTCACCCCGGCTTCTTCCACATCGGGATGCGACAGCAGCACCGCCTCCACCTCAGCGGGATAGACGTTTTCGCCGCCGGAAATGATCAAGTCAGAACGGCGGTCAAGGACGTACAAAAATCCCTCTTCATCAATATAGCCGATATCGCCGGTAAAAAACCAGCCGCCGCGGATCGCTTGCGCCGTCGCTTCCGGGCGATGCAAGTATCCTTTTGTCACATTCGGCCCTTTGACGACAATTTCTCCCGCTTCATGCGGCGCAGCCGGCTTTTCGTCTTTTAGGATGCAAAGCTCCGCCGGAAAAAGCGGCTTGCCGGCCGAACCGAGCTTCGTCAAACTGTATTCCGGCGCGAGCGTTGCGATTTGCGACGCCGTTTCCGTCATCCCGTACGTCTGGTACACCGGAATGCCTTTTTCTTTGCACGCCTCAAGCAGCGGGCGCGGCGCCGGCCCGCCCCCTAGCAGCATGCAGCGGAACGTATCGGGGTAGCGCGCTTCCCCGAGCTCCGATATCATCCGCTGAAGCATGGCAGCCACGACCGACATGATCGTCACGTCGCCGCGCATGATCCATTCGTTCGCTTCCTTCGGGTCGAATGACGTTTGCAGCCGCATCGGCATGCCGTAAATGACGCTGCGCATGGCGATCGACAGGCCGCTGATATGAAACAGCGGCACGGCGGCCAGCCAGCAGTCGCGCTCATGCAACCCTAAATTGAGCGCCGAACCGACGGCGCTCCACCAATGATTGCCGTACGTTTGCAAGACGCCTTTCGGAGTGCCGGTCGTCCCGGACGTATACATGATCGTGGCGGTTTCCTCCAAATCGCATGTTTCCTTGAAGGAAACGTCCGCTTCGGGCAACGCGGCCAACGCACCGACGGTCAGAACGCGCCCGTCGCCGTCAAGACTCCCGGCCAGCTCCTCATCGGCGATGACAAGCCGCGCGCCGCTGTCATCCAGCTGCCAGCCAAGCTCATAGGACGTCAGGCGCACGTTTTGCAGCAGGACGCGGGCGCCGAGAAAAAACAACGCATGGATGATCTCGATCATCTCGATGCGATTTTTCATCAGCAAGGCGACAATATCTCCTTCCTTGACGCCCGCCCGCGCGAGGCGCCGCGCCCAGACGGCAGCCGCTTCATACAGCTCGGCAAACGTTTTGGTCCGCCGCCCGTCGCTCACGGCGATTCGCTCCGGGGTTAAAAACGCCCGCTGCTTCAGCCAGTTTGGCATCGTTGTCATCTAGCGTTCCTCCTTTCTTGCCGCTCTCGCCCATCGGCCATCATTCCTCGCTTTGAAAAAGCGGCAAAAAGCAGCTTGATTCTTCATCAAGCTGCTTTATTCCCATCACGGAAAGCGCGGGAATTGGCTGAAGTCCGGCTTCCGTTTTTCTTTGAACGCCCGCATGCCTTCCTTCGCCTCTTCGGTCGTGTAGAAGAGAAGCGTCGCGTCGCCGGCGAGCTGTTGGATGCCGGCCAAGCCATCGGAGTCGGCGTTGAACGCCGCTTTTAAGAAGCGAATGGCCGTCGGGCTTTTCTCCAAAATTTCCTGCGCCCATTTGACCGTTTCTTCTTCAAGCTGCTCAAGCGGCACGACTTTGTTGACCAGCCCCATTTCGAGCGCTTCTTGCGCCGTGTACTGACGGCATAAATACCAAATTTCCCGCGCCTTTTTATGGCCGACGATGCGGGCCAAATAGCCGGCGCCATAGCCGCCGTCAAAGCTTCCCACTTTCGGCCCGGTTTGGCCGAAGATGGCGTTGTCCGCGGCGATCGTCAAATCGCAGACGACATGAAGCACATGCCCGCCGCCAATGGCGTAGCCGGCGACCATCGCAATAACCGGCTTCGGAATGACGCGGATGAGCCGTTGCAAATCAAGCACATTGAGGCGCGGAATTTCATCCTCGCCGACATAGCCGCCATGGCCGCGCACTTTTTGGTCCCCGCCCGAGCAAAACGCCTTGCCGCCGGCGCCGGTCAAAATGATGACGCCGATATTCGAATCATCGCGCGCTTTCGTAAACGCATCGATCATCTCGTTCACCGTTTTCGGCCGAAACGCGTTATGTACTTCCGGACGGTTGATCGTAATTTTGGCGATGCCGTTGTACGTTTCGTAAATAATATCCTCATAGTCGTACTGCTTCACCCATTCAAACGGCATTTACACTTCCCCCTTTGTCATGAATTCACTTACTATTTTAGCAAAAATGCCGGGCTGTTCCACGTGAATTGCATGTCCGGCTTCTTTTACACAGATAAGTTCGCTGTTGGGCAGCCGCTCGTGCATTTGGGCAGCGATGCGGCAAAACTTCTCATCGTGCTCCCCGCAAACAAGGAGCACAGGCATGGCAAGTTCGCCAAGCCGCTCCCAAAACGACGGCTGCACGCCGGTCCCCATCCCGCGCAAACTGTTGGCAAGCCCCGTTGCCGTATGACGGAGCCGCTCGCGGCGAATCGCCGCCCGCACCGAATCCGGAAGCGCCTGCTGAGTGGCAAACAGCGGGATTTTTTCCCAATCATCGACAAAAGCACGGACGCCTTCCGTTTCGATCTTTCGCGCCAACGCCTCATCCGCTTCCCGCCGCGCGCGCCGCTCCTCCTCTGTCTTCAAGCCGGGCGAACTGCTTTCCAGCACTAAGCGGCGAACGCGGTGCGGATGCCAAACGGCGAACGCCAACGCGAGCCGGCCGCCCATCGAGTAGCCGAGCACGTTCACTTGTTCGACGCCCCATTCGTCAAGGAGCGCCGCCAAGTCAGCCGCCGCGTGTTCGATCCGATACCGTCGGGCGTCCTTTGGCGCCTCGGTCCGCCCATGGCCCAACAAGTCGACGGCCATCACACGGAAGTCCGGCCAAAACGGGGCGAGCGGCCGCCACGTGTCCGCGCTGCCCGTAAACCCGTGAAGCAACAGAAGCGGCTCTCCTTCTCCGTATTGTTCCGCATGGTAACAAACCCCATTCACCATCATGGTCATGCCAATCCTCTTCATTCGAGACATTTCGCGATTTCCCGGGCAACCTCGTTCCACAACAATCGATGCATTCGGACATTTTCCGCGCGCGACGTGCGCACTTCAATGACATGAAGCCCGCCTGACGACAGCGATTCCGATACATGGCGGCGGAACTCCGCCCAATTGTGCGGCACCGTATGGCGGCCGCCGTACATCTCGACGGCGTGGGCAAACGACAAATCCGTCGGCGTGCCAAACAGCGTTTCAAACGCCCCTTTATGGCGCGCCTGCGGCAAAAACGAGAAAATGCCGCCGCCGTTGTTGTTCAACAACACAATGGTAGCTGACAACGAATGCATCTTCGCCGCCAACAAGCCATTTAAATCGTGGTAAAACGACAAGTCGCCGATCACCAGCACAAGCGGGTTCGCGGCAACGCTTGCGCCCAAGGCGCTCGAGACGACTCCGTCAATGCCGTTGGCGCCGCGGTTGGCCAAAACGCGAAGCGGCTTGTCCGTCGCAAAGAGAAACGTATCCGCATCGCGAATCGGCATGCTGTTGCCGACAAACAGCGCCGCCCCGGCTGGAAGCAAATCGGCAAGCTCCGTGAACACGTTCCCTTCAAACCATTCTTCTTTCGGCAGATGGCGCTCAAGCGCCGCGCGGGCGATCGCGTTCATCTCGCGCCATATCGCCGACCACGCGCTTTTGTTTTCTTTCGGTTTCGCCCATTCAAGAAGCTGGCGGCAAAGAATCCATTCATCACTCTGAACGAAGCTGTCCGCGGACAACGTCGGATCACGCCAGCCGCCGTCGTCGACAACAATTTGACGAATCGCGCGATGGCGCTTGAGCCATAAAAAGAGCGGCTTCGACACCGGCATGGCGCCGAACCGAAGCACCACATCCGGAACAAGCTTGGAAGCGGCGGTTTCCTCCCGCAATATGGCGTCATAGCTGTCCAGCACGTACGTTTTGTCATGCGTACCGGCGCGCAACTGGGAAAGCGGATCGGCCAAAATCGGAAAATCAAGCGCCCGCGCCAACTCGGTGACCGCCTCGGCAAACCCAGGGCGATCGAGCGGCCCGCAGACGATCAACCCGCGTTCCGCCGCCGATAGCTGCTCATACAGCGCCGATACGCTCTCTTGCGGCAGCGCTGGGCGGCCGCGCCATACTTGCGGCGCTCTCGAAACGGACCGCACCCGCTCCCAAACCGCCTCATCGATATGCGGGACAAGCGGCTCGCGAAACGGCGCGTTCACATGCACAGGCCCGCACGGTGCACCGGCGGCCGTTTGGACGGCTCTTGCCGCCATCGTCCGCGCGTATCGCAGCATATCATCCGCCTCTTCCGGCAGCGCCAAGTCCACAAACCACTTGGCGTAGCGTCCGTATAAGTGCAGCTGATCAATCGCCTGCGGCGCCCCGACATCGCGCAGTTCATGCGGCCGGTCGGCCGTCAGCACCACGAGCGGCACGCGCGAATAGTATGCCTCGACAACCGCGGGCCCATAGTTGGCCGCCGCCGTTCCGGACGTGCATACGAGCGCGACCGGACGCTGCTTCGCTTTCGCCAAGCCGAGGGCGAAAAACGCGGCCGACCGCTCATCGATATTCATATATAGTCGAAGGCCAGGGTGGGCCGCCATCGCCATCGCAAGCGGCGTCGAGCGCGAACCGGGGCTGATCACCGCCTCCGCCACCCCGGCCTGCGCCAATCCGTCCACCAATGCCGCTACATAAACAGACAAGGCATCAGCCATCGTTCATCACTCCCAACGCCGATAACATCGGAGCCATTTTCACATTTGTCTCTTCATATTCGCTGTTTGGGTCGGAATCGGCGACAATGCCGCAGCCGGCAAATAGCATGGCTTCCTTCCCGGCGAGCAAGGCGGAGCGAATGGCGACCGCCCATTCCCCATTGCCTTCGCCATCCACCCAGCCGATCGGCGCTGCATACCATCCGCGGTCAAGCGGCTCAAGGGCGCGGATCACCTCCAGCGCCCGATCGCGCGGCGTTCCGCCGAGCGCGGGTGTCGGATGCATCATTTCCACTAAGCGGAGCACCGAGCGCTCGCGGCAGCCACGGCCGACAACCGGAGTGCATAAATGCTGGATGTGCGGCAGCTTGAGCAGCTGCGGCGCGGGCGGCATCTCGACCGTCTCGCAGACGGAAGAAAACAAGCGACCGATCATTTGCACAACAAACTGATGTTCTTCGTTGTTTTTTCGATCTGCCCGCAGCCAAGCGCCAAGCCGCTCGTCTTCCTCCATAGCGGCCCCGCGGCGCACCGATCCGGCGAGGCAAACCGACCGGCACATTTTCCCTTCTTTTTGGACAAGCTGCTCAGGGGAAGCCCCGATAAAACAGCGGCCGTCCTGTTCAAACGCAAAAATGTAAGCAAACGGCTGCTGCTCGCGAAGCCGCTGGAGTACGGCCGCGGCATCCAACGTTTTGGCAAACGCCAGGCGCCGAGCGCGGGCGAGCACCACCTTGTCCAACGCCCCCGCCCGAATCGAGGCGATCGCTTCGCGAACAGCCGCCAACCATCGTTCTTTCTCTTCTTCTTCGTCTGACACAAGGCGCGGAAGCCGCTTTGGAGCGGCCATAGGGTCGCTGATCCGCTCAAGCAAGCGCCCGACCCGCTCCCAGTCCCGTCCTCTTTTGTCCGTTGGGACGGTGACGGTCAACGTCGTTTTGCCGTTTCTTACGGCAAGAAGCGCGGCCGGCGCCACGAGCTTCCCGGCCGGAAAGCCGCGCCACATGTCGGTGCCCGGCCGATAGGGGTCAAACGAAAATCCGCCAAACAATAACGGCGGCGCATCGGCCGCGCCGTATGGCTCCATCTCCTTCTCCCATCGGCGCCGGCCCGCTTCCACGTCATCAAACCGGCTGTCGGCCTTCTCCGTTTCGATCGCATAAACGGAGCCGAGGCCGACCAATATCGTGCCTCCGGTTCGATCCGCCCAAAAAAACCGTTCGCGGAAGCCGCATGACGGCCCTTGCATAAAAAAAGAAACCGGATCAACGCCCTCCCACGGTTCCGTCCAGCTGACAAACGGCCGCCCTGCATTCACCGCCAATCTATGCAATTGTTGCTGCAGGTGATGTCGAAATCCAATCGCCACGTTCCTCACGCTTTCTGTCGTAAAATTCCCCCTCCATCCCCACTTCCCATTATAATATAATAGGAAATCATTTATCTATCGGGAAGGGTTGACATGCTTTCAACGTTTGCCTACACTTATTTTGGACATAAACGAATGACATTTTCACAGAATCTAAGGGGAATGAATATGCAATCATTCACACATATGGACCATCGCCCGCCGGCGCGCCGCGACTGGCGCGTCTTTTGGCGGCTGACGCGCCCGCATACGCTGACGGCGGCATTTGTGCCCGTATGCGTCGGCACGGTGCTGGCGCTTGGCGAAACATCGATTGATTGGCTGCTGTTTGCCGCGATGATGATCGCCTCTTTGTTGATTCAGGCGGCGACGAACATGTTCAACGAATACTACGATTATCAACGCGGCCTCGATTCACCGGAGTCGGTCGGCATCGGCGGCGCCATCGTCCGAGACGGCCTCAAGCCGAAAACGGTGCTGGCGTTGGCGTTTGGCTGTCTTGGGTTGGCTATGCTCATCGGCGTCTACATTTGCGCCGAAAGCAGTTGGTGGCTCGCCGTTGTCGGAACGATTTGCATGGCGGCCGGTTATTTTTACACCGGAGGGCCGGTTCCGATCGCCTATACGCCGTTTGGCGAACTGGCGGCTGGGTTTTTTATGGGCTTTGTCATCATTTTGATTTCATTTTTCATCCAAACGGGCCATATCAGCGGCGGCGCCGTGCTCACCGCCATTCCGATCGCGATTTTGGTCGGCGCCATTTTGCTGGCGAACAATATTCGCGACTTGGACGGCGATCGTGAAAAAGGGCGAAAGACGCTCGCCATTTTGATTGGCCGCGATTGGGCCATCCGCCTGCTCGCCGCCATGTTCGCCGTTGCCTTTCTTTGGACGGCCGCGCTTGCGGCGTTTCAGATCGTGCCATTTTGGGCGCTGCTCGCTTTATTGAGCATTCCAAAAGCAATCGCCGCGACGCGCGGATTTATCGGCAAAATCAAGCCGATCGAGATGATGCCGGCCATGAAGGCGACGGCGCAAACGAATACACAGTTCGGCTTTTTGCTCGCCGCTGGCTTGCTCATTGCCCATTGGCTGTAACACGGTCAACATGACCGTGTTTTTTTTTTGATTTTCGCCCATACTACACCATATAGACGCTACTGCGAAGGAAGGGATTGCGACTGATGCTGACGAACGAACAGCTTGCCGCCCTCCGCTCAAGACTGCTCGACATGAAACGGGAGACGGAAGACCGGCTGAAGCAAAACGACCATTTCGGCATGATCCGCAGCCACGCCCACGATGCGGTCGGTGAGCTGGCGAGCTACGACAACCATCCGGCCGATGAGGCGACAGAGCTGTATGAGCGGGAAAAAGATCTCGCCCTAAAGGAGCATGCCGAGCGCGAACTTCGCGAGATTGAACGGGCGCTTGGCGCCATCGCCGACGGCACATACGGAACGTGCCGCGTATGCGGCCGGCCGATCCCATACGAACGGCTCGAGGCGCTGCCGACAACACTCTACTGCCGCGAGCACAGCCCGGATCAAACGGTGTCGCAAAAGCGCCCGCTTGAAGAGGGCGTGCTCATGCCGCCGTTTGGCAAATTCGATTTCGATGACCGCACGGAATCGGTCGCTTACGACGCAGAAGATGCATGGCAGGAAGTAGCCCGCTACGGCACATCCGACACCCCTTCCGACCTTGGCAAAAACGTCGATTCCTACAGCGAAGTGTATGCCGAGTCGGAAGAGAACGTCGGCTATATCGAAGACTTGGAAAATTTCGCGGCCGTCGATTTGCATGGCCAACACGTACGTGTGTACCCGACGCGGGAGCATGAGCTGCTGGAAAACATATTGGATGACGAAGGCATCATGTCGAACATCGGCGATTTGCCGGCGTATGAAAAAGACCCGTATACATCGAAAGACAGCTACCGCCGGTACGATGAAAGACCGTCCCAGCAGCATTTTGGGGAAACGACTCCATGAAAAAGGCCATCGGCAAGATGGTCTTTTTTGTGAAACGGGCCAATGCCGTTTTCCGTAGTACAGAGCAGAACGTCATATGATCTGAATGGAGGCGAAATGATGAACGCACATGAGATCGATTACCGGCTGTACGGCGATGACATGCAGTTTGTCGAAATCGAGCTCGACCCATACGAAAGCGTGGTCGCGGAAGCGGGCGGGATGATGATGATGGATGACGGCATCGTCATGGAAACCGTATTTGGCGACGGCTCCTCGTCCGGAAAAGGGCTGCTTGGCCGCCTTGTCGGCGCGGGGAAGCGGCTGCTCACCGGCGAAAGCTTGTTCATGACCGTGTTTACCAACCAAGGAAACGGCAAGCGCCGCGTCGCCTTCGCCGCTCCGTATCCGGGAAAAATCATCCCGGTCGATTTGAGCGAACTTGGCGGGAAGCTCATCTGCCAAAAAGACTCCTTTTTGTGTGCGGCAAAAGGCGTCTCCGTCGGCATTGAGTTTCAGCGCAAACTCGGCGCTGGCTTTTTCGGCGGCGAAGGGTTTATTATGCAAAAGTTGGAAGGTGACGGGCTTGCCTTTTTGCACGCCGGCGGAACGATCCATCGCCGCGACTTGCAGCCCGGGGAAACGCTTCGCATTGACACCGGCTGCCTTGTCGCCATGACGAAAGACGTCAACTACGATATTGAATATGTCGGCAGCATCAAAACCGCCTTCTTCGGCGGCGAAGGATTGTTTTTGGCCACCGTCACCGGCCCCGGGGCGGTGTGGGTGCAGTCGCTTCCGTTCAGCCGGCTCGCTGACCGCGTCCTCGCTGCCGCCCCGAGCGCCGGCGGACGGTCGGTCGGCGAAGGCAGCATCCTCGGCGGCATCGGCGACTGGCTCGACGGCGACGACTAAGCGAGAAAGGGCGCTCCGGCCAAACGGAACGCCCTTTTGCTTTTATGCCTTCTCCCTCGAAATTCCCTAAAAGGACGATGATTGAGTCAACTGCCCCCACTTCGCTAACGCTTGAAGTGGGGGCTTGCAACTCCCCAGAAGTGCGAGCGGACTTCGTCCTCCT